>CAYTHS010000076.1:0-14127 GCA_964437665.1 uncultured Oscillospiraceae bacterium | reverse complement strand
GCAGGCGAAAACGAAGTTTCCCTGCGGTATCACGTGCCGTATATCGGTACGTTTGCGGCGGTCAGTGCCGTGTTTACGGTGGGATACGCACTGTTGATTGCGCTGTCCGCCATTCAAAATAAGAAACGGCGTTCAAAGCCGGAAAAACACCCGGTCCTCGCACCGGACTCGGAAGAAGGAGCGAAAGCATGAAGGGGATATCGGTCGTTGCGCCTCTCTACAACGAAGAAGGAAACGTACTCGAGCTGCACCGTCAGGTCAAGGCCGCACTCGAGAAAACGGGATTGCCGTACGAAATCATCTTTATCGACGACGGGTCGCAAGACCGGACGGTCGAACTGGCAAAAACGCTCGCACCGCTTAAGCTGATCCGCTTTCGCCGCAATTTCGGCCAGACGGCGGCTATGGACGCGGGCGTTCATGCCGCAAAGTACGACTATATCGTCACCATGGACGGCGACCTGCAAAACGACCCGGCGGACATCCCCCGCATGATCGATTACCTCGAGGAAAACGAGCTGGACGTGGTCAGCGGCTGGCGCAAACACCGCAAAGACTCGTTTTTTAAGCGTTTTACCTCCCGCGGCGCAAACTTTCTGCGCTGGCTGATCGTGCACGACGGTATCCATGACTCCGGCTGCAGCCTCAAAGTATACCGCAGGGAATGCTTCAAGGGCGTGCACCTTTACGGTGAAATGCACCGCTTTATCCCCGCCATTTTGAAAATTAAAGGCTTTACCGTCGGCGAAATGGTCGTTAACCACCGGGCGCGCACGGCGGGCATAACCAAGTACAACTGGAAACGAACGTTCAAGGGGTTTGTAGACATGATCAGCCTTTGGTTCTGGTCGAAATTCGCTTCCCGCCCGCTGCACCTTTTCGGCACGACCGGCTTGTTTCTGTTGTTTTTCGGCGGCGTCTCCGGTGTAATCACCATCGTGCTGTTTTGTATCCGCGGCGAGATCAGCAACACCGGCTGGCCGCTTCTGACCGCGCTGCTGCTCATCGCGGGCATCCAGTTTTTCGTGTTCGGACTCATTGCGGACGTCGTGTCCAAAACCTACCGGGAAACCACGGACGATAAAGCCTATTCCATCCGCGAAATTACCGAAACAAACACCAGGGACAACCCGGAAGAATAATCAGACAAACGAGGCGAACTATGAAGATCCTTGTTCTGAATTACGAATACCCGCCAATCGGGGGCGGCGCCGCCCCCGTGGCGGCCGACCTCTCCAGGCACCTTGCCGCACGCGGCCACGAGGCGGACGTTGTAACCATGGCGTTCGGCGACCTTCCGCTGGAAGAAACGGTAGACGGCGTGCGCGTTTTTCGCGTAAAGTGCCTGCGAACCAAAGCGTTCGTTTGTTATCCATGGGAGCAGCTTTCCTATCTTTTCGCGGTGAAACGTTTCCTTCGGCGCCGGCTTCGGACACACGCGTACGACGTTGCGCACGTACACTTTATTTTCCCCACCGGCCTGCTTGGCGTTTGGTTGAAAAAACATTACGGCCTTCCGTTCGTAATCACCGCACACGGAAGCGACGTGGAAGGTTATAACCAGAATCGTTTTCGCTTTCTGCATAAGCTGCTCAGAAAACCGTGGAAAAAGGTCTGCGCTGCGGCGGAATGCGTGACCGCGCCTTCGTCGTTTTTGCAGGAGTTGATCTGGAAAAGCGATCGAAGCGTTCGCTGCGAAATTGTGCCGAACGGCATCGAAACCGGATCATACCTGGTCGGGCCAAAGGAGAAGACCCTTTTGACGCTCTGCCGCCTGCAACAGCATAAAGGCGTGCAGGACGTCGTTCGTGCATTTTCCATTCTTAATCCGGAAGGCTGGACGCTGTGCGTCGCAGGCGACGGACCGTATCGTCCCGAACTGGAAAAACTCGCCTCCGAATGCGGGGCGAAGGAGAAAATCCGGTTTGCCGGATGGATCGACAGCAAGAGCCCGGCGCTGAAAAAGCTCCTCGGCAGTGCGAGCGTTTTTGTCTCTATGAGCCGGTTTGAAAGCTATGGTATTTCTGCCGCGGAGGCGGTCGCTTCCGGTTGCAATACGGTTTTGAGCGACATCCCCGCACACCGTTTCTTTGCGTCGTTCGGCGCGGCGCTCGTGCCGCTTGACGACGAGGCGGCACTCAAAGCCACGCTGTCCCGCGCGATGGAAGAACCGCCGGAAACGCCGGAAAATCTGGAGGCGCTCGACTGGCGCGGTATCGTAAAAAAACTCGACGGACTTCTTCTTTGCGCGGCAAAAACCACCCCTCCGGGCGGGAACGCAAAATGAGGGAACGAACGATAAAACCGCAAAATTGGAAAATCCCTGCCAAAATTGCATTTTCCGTGATCGTGTTGTATTTTCTGTTCCGCAAGTGCGACTGGCCGGAATTGTTTTCCACGCTGAAAAACGCAAATCTGCTTCTTGTTCTGCTTTCGTTCTTCGTCGTCCAGCTCACGCATGCCGTCGCAGCATTCCGCTGGAGGCTGTTGTGCAGGAAAGCGCGGTTCTTCCCGCTGTTCAAGCTCGTTTATGTTTCCCGGCTGTACTCTACCGTCCTGCCGGGGCAGTTGTTCGGCGAAGCGGCAAAAGTCGTTTATATCAGTCAGTCGAATCCGGAAATATTACCGGAGGAAGCGACCGCAAGCGTGGTCGTGGATAAGATCGCCGGATTGATCGGACTGCTGCTCATCGGTATCGGCGGCGTGCTCTTCAGCAGCAGCATGCAAAGCCGGGACGTCCTCGGCTGGTTTGCCGTCTGTACGCTCGTTCTTGTACTCTGTGTGGCGCTTCCCGCGTTTCCGCCCGTTTCACGGTTAATCAACCGTGTTCTGGACGCTATAAAACATCGTTTTCCGAAGGCGGGCAGCATAACCGAACGGCTCAGGCTGTTTTTGACCAGTTGGCAGTCGTATCTGAAGACACCGTTGGTATTGCTGCTTTCGGTGTTTGCAGCCTGTGTTTTTCAGTTGCTCTCCACCGCCGGTATGTCGCTTCTTGGCCACGCCGTTGGCGTGAGCGTCCCGTTGACGGACTGGTGTTGGATTTTTGCGGTGCTTTCGGTCGCGCTTTTACTGCCGGTGTCGTTTGCAGGCCTTGGCGTGCGGGAAGCGACGCTGGTCGGTTTTCTGGGCGCGCTCGGCGCAAGCCGCGAACTCGCGCTGAGCGCATCGCTGCTTTCTCTGCTGATTCAGGTCGTAGATTCGCTTATCGGCGGCGCGATCGTTCTTTTCGATCCATCCATGAAGCGCCGCGCTGCAATCACGCTTAAGCCGGACGGGAGTAACCCGGCTTCTGGTACAAGCGAATAGCCGTCCCGCTTTTGGGTCGGGTGTAACAACGTTGGGAATGCGCCGGTCGCCGTCTAAAAGGAGTCGCGAAAAAATGTTCGAAATTAAGAAGTTGAAAAGGACCGTATTGTTTGTTTTTATCACGCTGATGCTGCTCGCCGCCGGGTGCGCGGCTGTAACGATCGGCGCCGTAACGGCAGAGCGCGACGTTGTTTCACTGGATCTGCAGGACGCCGGCTTTGAAAGCGCGGAAAGCTTAAAAGACCTGACAAAGCTAAAGGACCTTCGTTCGCTTGATCTGCGCGGCAATCCCCTAACCGTCGGACAGATCGACGAAATCAGCGCTATGCTGCCTGACTGCGACGTTCGCTGGAGCGTACCGATCGGCTCCGAGCGGTTTGATTCCGCTTCCGCATCGCTGACGCTTGCCGAACTGCCGGAAGCCGAAATCTCCAATCTTTCCTATTTCCCGAATCTCGTTTCCGTAGACGCAACCGGCTGCGAGCAGTACGCCGCGCTTATCCAAGCCGCCGGACAATATCTGGACGTATCGTTTGCCTGGACTCTCGCCATCGGAGGCGCTACTTATTCCAACGACGAAACCGTTATACATTTTACAGACGACGTGAGCGTTGCCGACCTGGAAACGCTGCTTTCCGCTTTGCCAAAGCTCGAAACCGTCAACCTGCTCGATACCAATCTGCTGATCGGGGATGTGACGTCCCTCCAGGAACGGTATCCGAACGTTCGCTTCCGCGTGAACGCTGTTCTGCAGGGAGAGCGATATGAAACGGAAACGACATCCCTAAGCCTGTCGCACCTGGAAACATTCAGCCTTGAAACGCTTACGCAGGAACTCGCCCAATTCCCCTCAATGAAATACGTGGATCTGCGAACGCTGCCTCTCACAGAGAGCGATATCTCGTTCCTTTCAGGACAATATCCAAACACGCACTTCCGCTGGACCATTCCGCTGTTGGACGATTTCTCCGCGGACAGCGACGCAGTCGAGCTCGACCTGCGCGGATACACGGTCACCGATCTGAACGAATTCCAGCGCAAGCTCTCTCTGTTCTCGCAGCTTACCTATATCGACATGTGCAACTGCGGCCCCTCCGATGAAGAAATGGAGGCCATGCGCAACGCCATGCCGGAAATCGAGTTCGTATGGCTGCTGCATATCGGGTATTGGGAAGTGCGCACGGACATCAAAGCCTTCACCCTTGCACAGAAAGATGAGCACGCGGGCGTTAAATTCACGAAAAAAGGCGACGAACGCCGCCGTTACCGTTGGGTGGGTAACGATGAGATTGCAAAAATTCGCTATTGCCGCGAAATTGAAGCGCTGGACATCGGCCATACGGGATATATAACGGACATTTCGTTTGTCAAAGACGTACCGACGCTGCGCTTTCTTGTAATCGCGCGCACACCGATAACGGATATTTCCGCAGTCGCTTATCTGAAGAACCTGACCTTTTTTGAGACCTTCGGCTGCGATATTACGGACGTTTCCGTTCTCTACGATCTGCCGCAGCTCGAGTACTACAACTGCAGTGCAAACAGAATCGAAGATATTTCTCCGCTGCTGTCGCTGACAAACCTGAAGCGGCTGTGGGTCATCAAGTGCCGCTTTACGGATGAACAGCTGCACGAGCTGAAAGTTGGCCTGCCGGACACGATTATTATGGCTTACGGCACGCACCAAACGGACAACGGCTGGCGATATGACAATCCGGCGTACCTCGAGATGCAGGCTCTCTTCGGCCTGCAGCCGCAGTTAAGCTTTGTGGAACCCGGCTGGCTGCTTCCCGAGAATCAAATACCCTAAACAAACGATCTTTACCGGACAAAGCGTGTTTACTTTGGAAGCAAGGCTGTGAACATTATTAATCTGCCTTTCAGAGAAAGCCAAAGGGCGTCAAGAACTTGTTTTTGACGCCCCTGTTGTATTTTTACTATGCCTGCTCTGCGGGGACGTATGCGTCCAGCTCTGTAGGTTTGAGCACTCCTGCATCGGTCGCTACGCCCGTGACCAGTTCCGGCGGCGTAATATCGAACGCCGGATAAAATCCCTTTACGCCGGGCTTGCAGGTGACCGTCCCCATTGCGCGGCGCACTTCCTCGGCATCACGTTCCTCGATACGCACGGTGTCCACGGTGGGATGCGTGCGGTCCGGAAACCCCGCAACGTAGTATGGCACGCCGTAAAAATTGGCGCACAGCGCAAT
Source organism: uncultured Oscillospiraceae bacterium (assembly GCA_964437665.1). GTDB lineage: Bacteria > Bacillota > Clostridia > Christensenellales > CAG-138 > UBA7703. Next base: position 8,608 of record CAYTHS010000076.1, on the reverse strand, counting down.
CTGAAACGTACCGACCTTGTTGACCACGTGTCCGTCCATCGTGATCACGTCCGCAGACGTGGTGAAAAGATCGACATGCTTATACCCGAGCACGTATCCCGGCATGTTGTCCGTAATCAACGTTACATCGAATCCCATATCGCTGATCACGCTCGCGGTAAGCCGCGCTCCCTGCAGGTAAGGCCTTGTTTCCGGCGTAAAGAAGCGCGCCCCGTCCCCGCGTTCGCGCAGCGCGCGCAGCAGCATGCCAAGGTCCGCGTCCCCGTAACACTGGGTCATGATCGTCGGGTCCTTCGGAACGCGTTCGAGAAAAAGCCTCGCTTCGCGGTCGATACGCCCGTACCGGCGGGAAAATTTCTCCACCGCGCCTGCGTGTATCGCTTCGCAGGCGCTCCCACCCGCATCGATTGCAGCAAGCGCATCGCGCTCGCAGTCGTCCGTCCATGTGCGCATCTTGCGCGCCGTAGTCGGGCGTGCGTTGGCAATCGCGTCCGCAGCGGCACGCAGGAATTCTTTTTGTTCCGCCGCCGTTTGACCGCGACATTCGTAGGCGGCAAGCGCCATTCCCATCGCCGCGGCATGGAACGGCCCGTAGCTTTGCGTCACCATGTCGGTTATGGCCCGTGCTACTTCCCGGTACGTTCTGCAGATCACATACGCTTCCTTTGCGGGATAAACGCGGCGATCCAGAATCCGCACGGATCCGTTTTCATACCATGCTATATTCTCAAATCGCAGCAGCGGCGCAAGATCGTAGTCGGCTCTTTGCATACTGGCGCAAACCTCCTCTTTATGATTAGCGGGTTTCTTCCAGTATACACTTTTTCCGGTTCGTATGGTATAGTCGGGACGGAGGTGTTCGTTATGCGGTATGCTATTGTCGGCGGAACAAACATGGATGAAATACCGGTCCCGTACCGGGAACAGCCCGTCGTTACCCCCTATGGTGACGTGATCGTCTACCGCGGAACGCTGAACGACGGGCAGGACGTCGTCTTTCTTTCACGCCACGGCGTGCTTGAACGCGTCGATCCTCCGGACATCAACTACCGCGCAAATGTATATGCGCTGTATACGTTGGGCGTTACACACGTCATCGGCCTTTCGTCCGTCGGCGCGTGCGATTATTCTTATAAACTCGGCACCGTTTGCCTCATCAACGACTTCATCGATTTCACAAAAAACCGTATCCTCTCTTTCGACCGCAAGCACCGTCTTGCGCTGCATACCGGTATGGAAGACGTATTTTGCCCGGATTTAAGCGACGAACTCGAAGAATTGATCCTTGCACATAAGCTTCCATATTCCGGACGCGCCATCTACGCCTGCACGGAAGGTCCCCGCTTTGAGACCTCTTCCGAGGTGCGTATGTTCCGCATGCTCGGCGCGCAGATCATCGGTATGACGCTGGTGCCGGAAGCGCCGCTGGTGCGCGATCTGGGACTGCGCTACAGCGCCGTCGGTATCGTCGCCAACTACTGCACCGGTATGACTTCTTACGTATCGGACAAAGACATCGAAGGCGTGATGTACGATATGCGCGAGAGCGTATTCGACGTATGCTTCGAACTCATCCGCCGTCACCGTAATTAAGTATTCCGCGTTCTCCGGCTTCAGCGTTCGCGCTGCATCGGAACGGTCGGCTCAACGATAAGCCCGGCTTTGCCGAGCTTTTTTGCCGCCACCAAAACGCGGACGACCTCCCCGCCCGGCACGGAGCAGGCAAAACGCAGCTTTTTGGGTTCGAGACGGTGCGCGCGCAGCGAACAAATCAGCTCCGTCAGCGCGGCCGCCGGATAAACGATAAACAGCATTCCGCCGTTATCGAGCATCTGAAACGCGGCGGATAAAAACACATCCAGCGTGCCGCCGCCCTCATGCCGCGAAAGCGCGGCGGAGGCGTTCCCGCTCCTGTCGCCGGTTCTGAAATACGGGGGATTCGTCACAGCGGCCGTAAATATGCCGCGCCCGAGCAAATCCGGCGCGTTTTGCACGTCCGCCTGTACAAAACGAATTTCCTGCCGGTTATATGCCGCGCTTTTTTGAGAGAGAGCAACGAGCCGCTCCTGCCGTTCCACACCGGTAAACTCCGAGCCGAAGATATCTTTCCCCAGCACGCAGATTACGCCTGTTCCGCTCCCGAGTTCCACTACGCGGTCGTTTTGCTTCAACCGCAGAAAATCGAGCAGCAGCAGCGCGTCGGCGCTGAAGCGCGCGTAGTCGCCGTCCTGAAACAGCACCAGTCCGTTATGCTGCAAATCGTCCATCCGTTCCATATCGACAGTATAGCATATCCCGCCGCCGACGCCCGCGGCGCGCCGCCCGGTTCTATTTATTTTTTATGCTCCTCGTGCTACAATGAAAGAAATCTACGCAAAGGAACTTGTATCATGATTACGAATGATCTTCAAAAACGAATTTTCAACGGCGATCGTGAAGCGTTCCGATCGGTCTACCAAAAGTATGGCCGCGGCGTATACCTCGACGCGCTGAAAGCTCTGGGGAACGAAACCGCAGCGCGCGGCGTAGTCAAGCAGACGTTCCTCAGCCTTCATAACGAACTGATGTGCAGGAACGAAGACATCGTAATTCACGAGCGCGTCCGGGAACTGGCCGAGCACGAAATACTGCTTCGGCAAGTTCTCGGCAGCGAGTCCGGCGAGGAAGCGGGGGCGGTCGTTGCGGCCCGCGGCGGACACGCCGCCGAGGCGCCGGAAAAACGCGGGAGTGAAAGCATCTTCGGCCAGAAGGCCCTCGAGGACGCACCCGAAGATATCGAAGAGGACGTTCCGGTTCCGGACGATATGCCTGCGCTCGAACGCACGCATGCCTATATGCGCGCCGACGGCGAAAAAGGACTGCAGGATATGCGGAAGCGCGCATCCGACACGTCGCGTCCGGCACGCGGCTTCGGAACGGTTCTTCTGATCCTGTTCCTGCTGATGCTGCTTTGGGTGCTCGGCGGTATTCTAATGGACCTTGGTATCCTGCCGTCCGTCAATCTCGGTTACCGCTGGTTCAACGAAAATATCTTCCGCCTGTTTACGCTCGGTGCGTAGTCAGCGAAGTTCGTTTGCGCAGGAATTATTGCTTATGATTGTACGTTTTTCACTGGATGCAGCGCGACGGGCGTTCACGCCCGTCGACAACCGTTTTATTCTGGATTATCTGCCGCATGCGGACGTCGTCTGCGTGCGGGTCTATCTCTATGGTCTGATGCTCTGCTCGGCGGGCGCCGCAGGCGATGCTTCTATTCCGGACGCGCTCGGGTTGACCCAGCAGGACGTGACCGACGCGTTCGCTTACTGGCAGGCGCAGGGACTCGTCACCATCCGCAGCGATAATCCTCTTGTTGTGGAGTATCTAAACCCCGAGCCCACGGACGCGGGCGGGATCGTACCGGGTAAATACGCAAAGCTTGTTTCCGCACTTGCCTCTCTGATCGCGCCCCGTCAGTTTGATTTCCGCGAACTGCGGCACGTTTACGACTGGATCGAGGTTTACGGACTGGACGAAGAAGCCGTGCTGGAATTGGTTTCCCACTGCATGGACGTTAAGGGCCGGCGCGTATCGGTCAACTATATCGAATCCGTCGCCCGCTCATGGGCGGACGAAGGCGTAAACACGCGCGACAAGGCCCGCGCCTATATCGAACGGTACGAACTGAAATCACACGGCGCGAGCGCCATTTTGCGGCAATGGAACCGCCGCAGAAAACCCACCGTTGCAGAAACCGATCTTTATGAAAAGTGGACCGGCGAATGGGGCTTCACGCCGGAAGCAATTCTCGCCGCGCTGCCGAAGCTCACGGTTTCCGGCACGCCGAATTTTGTTTATCTCGACGAAATGCTCGACTCCCTTCGCCGTGAAGGGCAGACCAGCGCGCCGGAAATTGCAAAAGCAAACGCTAAAAATGCGGAGGAGACAGCCTTTGCCAAGCTCGTATTTGAGCGGGCGGGAAAGATTGAACCAGCCACGCGTACGCAGAAAGCGCAGATTTCTATGTATCTCAACGATTTTTCGATGCCGCGCGAACTGCTTTTGTTCGGCGCGGAGCAATGCCGCGGCGCAAACGAGCCCTTCGGCATGATGAAAAAGCTCTGGAACGAATGGCATGAAAAGAAAATCTTCACCATCGAGGAAGCCAGGAAGCACATGGAAGCTAAGATTCCCCCGAAAAAGAACCGCTCCGTCCGGCGGCAATATCCACAGCACGACCTCACCGACGAGCAGCTTGAACACCTGCTGGTCGATCTTGACCAGGACGTCGAGTAACGAGCGGTATTAAACCGACAGTAAGGACCCCGAATGACCAAAGACACGCTGGACAATCTCTATGCCCGCATTCGTGCCGAAGAGCGCGAGGCTCTGTCGCGCCGCATCGACGAGGCGTTCTCACGCGCGCCGCGTCTGAAAGAACTGGACGAAGCGCGCTCCCGTCTGTTCTACGATCTGGGCGCGCGCAGAATCGATGCGGCGACCGGCAAACGCGAATTGGACGCCATCTCCGCCGAGGAAAAAAACCTGCTTCTTTCCTGCGGGATGCCGGAAAACGCGCTTACGCTCCACGTACGCTGCGAACTCTGCAACGACACCGGATACGTGGGCGCTTCCGGGAAGCCCTGCGCCTGCAGGCTGCTTTACCGCGAGCGGATGCGCGGAGCGGACGGCGTGAACGAACGCGAAACCTTCCGGAATTTTTCAACCGACATCTTCCCTTCGCCGGAGCAGAGGCGGCGCACGCTCAACGCGAAAGCCATATGCGAAACCTATGCAAAATCGCTTCCCGTCCCGGAGAAGCCCAATCTTCTGTTGCTCGGAATGTCGGGACTCGGTAAATCTTTTTTGGGAAACGCCATCGCCTATGAAGCGCTCACACACGGTGTGGATGCCGAACGGATCACCGCTTACTCGTTTGTGCAGACGGTGCTGAAAGACATCCGTGAACACACGGAAAAAGCGCTGCGCTATCAAGCCGTTCCTCTGTTGGTCATGGACGATCTGGGCAGCGAACCCAATATACCCAACGTTTCTTTCGAGTGGCTTTTTGCCGTCATCAACGAACGCACGCTCGCAGGGCTGGCGACTGTTTGCAGCAGCAACAGTACGTTCAGGCAGCTTGCCGAGATTTACGACGAACGGCTATTAAGCCGGCTCTGCGACCGCAACACCACGCAGGTACTTATGCTCACGGGCGAAAACCTGCGCACGATTTGACCGCTATGCTTTATTTATGCGCTACGCCGATCGGTAATTTAGGCGATTTAACCCCGCGTGTACGAGAGGCGTTTTCCGTATGCGACGCCGTTTACTGCGAAGACACGCGGCGGACGCTGACGCTGCTCAATTACTGCGGCGTGAAAAAAACGCTGATTTCCTGTTATCGTGAAAACGAGCATACCCGCGCCAAAGAAGTCGTTGAACGGCTTAAGGCTGGGGAAACGCTCGTATATGTTTCCGACGCGGGCATGCCGGGCGTATCTGATCCCGGTGAAGCGCTCGTTCGCGCCTGCATCGAAAACGAACTGCCTTACAGCGTGCTGCCCGGCGCTTCCGCCGTGCTCGCCGCCGCGGTCATGAGCGGGTTCCCCGTCGTCCCGTTCACGTTTTACGGATTCTTCCCCCGTGAAAAAAAAGCGCAGAAACCGCTTCTGGACATGCTGAAAAAAACGGACCACCTCGTACTGTTTTACGAAAGCCCGAACCGCGTCCTTTCCACGCTCAAAACCCTTTTGTCTGCGCTGGGCGATCTGGACGCCGCCGTGCTGCGCGAACTGACCAAGTTGCATGAGGAAACTGCACGCGGCGCGCTCTCCGCGCTGATCGAACGCTATGCGCAAGCGTCTCCGCGCGGCGAATGCGTCATAGCGCTTCTGTGCCGCGCGCAAAAACAGACTCCGTCCACCGAAACACTGGAGCGGTCGCTGCAAACGCTGCTCGAAAACGGATGCTCCGTCCGGGATGCGGCCGCAATCGCTTCCGCCCAACTCGGCGTCCCCAAAAACGAAGCGTATGCAAAAGCGCTCCTGCTTGCAAAAAAATAGGTCCTGTTCCAAAAAAGGCTGCAGAACGGCAAGGGAACCCCCTTGTAAGGGAGTTCCCTTGCCGCATCTCTTTCAAAAAACCAAGCCTTTATACCGCAAATCCACGGGCAAGATTATACGTCTGTATGACCGAAGTCCAGTCCACACAAACAAACGCAAGATACCAGTACACAAGCACAAAAGACGAAATCCGCAGCAACGGTGTTTGTTCGCGGTATGCGCGTATGCATCCTGCTACGGCGAGATAGGCAAGATACACCATCAGCCACAGCGTAAGAATGCGGCGAATCGTCAATCCGTATACGCCAACATAGAGAAGCATGCGCCACGCTGCCGAAGTTAGGATCGCCAGGCCTGCAGCAATCAGCAGGGTTTCGAGAATACGGATGCCGCGCGAAGGCTCCGATTTTACAAAACACACGCCAAGCACTGTAATATTGATCAGCGTCACCGCAATCAGCTGCCAGAACCCCTCGCGCGCATACTCGGAATAGGTCAGGTCGACCGGAAGCGTCCCGCCGAAAAGATAGGTGAACTGCACATAGATAAACAGCGCATAGGAAGCAAGCAGCAGCCCGATCACGACCGCAGGCGCGGCGAGTTTCCAGTTCGCAGGCACCGCTTCGGGAAGCGGATCGCGCCGTCCCCAGGTCAAGTTGTAGAAAAACGAGTAAAAAAGCATGGCTGTAACAAAAACCACGACGATACGCAAAACCCACTCCCCTACGTTGAAATGATCGAACAATCCGCCGATCATTTCTCCCATCTTCGCGTCCGCGCTTGCAAGCAGCGCAAGCACGACGATCATCAGCGGCAGTCCCACTGCCAGGCCGAGCAGCACACGCCGGACAGCGGAACGCTTTTCTCCGCGAAACAGCGAACCGACGGCGCGAAAGAACGTCGGGATCCCGGTAAACGCCTTGACGAACACGCCTCGCAAAACGCCGAGCACCGCCGCACCCTCGCGTTTGAGCGGCACTTCCTGTGTCGTCAATACCGCGAACGTCGCCATTAATGCCGGAATCGCAAGGAACGTCCAGAACATGAGTCCCGCGTCGATGTAATCGAGCGTGTAGATTACGCTCAGCACCGCCGCCGGAATCCCAATTGCTACCGCCTTGGCATTGTGCGCCAGTCTGTGCGCGTTGACCGTGCAGAACACCGCCATGGCTACCAGCCAGAACACCCCCACCCAACGGTTAAACGCTCCTTCAAGCGCAATCTGCCAAAGGATCCCGATTGCCAGCACTCCCGGCAGCAGCCCGAGCTGCGCCTTTGTAAACGCCAACTTCTGCTGTAATCCTTCGTTTTGTTCAGGTGAGATCATCGCCTGCCGTTCCATCGTCTTCGTCTCCTTTCACATAAACCAATATGTCGCCGGCCTCACAATCCAGAATCCGGCAAAGGTTCGAGAGTGTGGAAAACCGAATCGCCTTACACTTGTTGTTTTTCAGAATGGAAAGGTTAGCCAGCGTAATATTCATTCGTTTCGCCAGTTCATTCAGGCTGATTTTACGCTTCGCCATCATCACGTCCAGATTGACTTGAATCATTCCATTCACCGCCTATACTGTCAGGTCGTTTTCCTGCTTATACGCCACAGCCTGCGCGAACACGCCGCTGAGCACAAGGGAAAACAACCCGCACATCGCCACAGGCGCCGCGGCAATAACCGCAAACGGCACAGGGTGCAAGAGCAGCGTGCACAGCCCCAGCAGCGCAATACCGACCGCCACAAAACCCATCCGCCGCAAAGAGAGTACGTTGCGCTCCACAAACGGATCGCCGTCAAGCGTGCGCATCATACGCAATAACTCAAACGCGATATATTCTCCGCCAAGCAGGCAGAGCGTGCCGATCACGCCTGCAAACACCGCAAACGCGGCGGGTTTTCCTTCCAGCGCGAAAAACCTGATTACGGTCGGTATGGTCGATATGTAAAGGTAGACCACCAGCCCTACGCCCGCGAGCATGCCAATTATGATACATATCTGCACCAGCAGATAAAACCACTTCAGCTTCCTAGTCGTTTGCTGCAATAGAAGCACCGTCCTTTTCTTTCGGTGACAGTCGGCATTCCAAAAAAGAACAGACTATCACCGGATTTCGATGACAGTCTATCATTCGTTTTATCGTTTGTCAATAAATTTTTATTGTTTTACATCCTTTCGGTGGATCTCATCTTCAGCGGATACGGAATACCGTCCGGGGACATCTGCCGTCCAGAATTTCCTGGATACGGTTCTGTGCGTTGGCGATGAATACCGTCGTCCCTTCGCGGATGGGCTGTTTGATGAAGTCCAGCTTGGCCCGCGCGCCGTTTGCCCCCGCCCGGCTTGCGCCGATGCAATTACATGAAAGCGTCTCGATCTGCGAAATGATTTCATCCGCGTTCTTCCCCTCCACGGCGGGCACCAGCGTACCGGGATCCCGGGGATCTCGGTATATGCCGTCCACACTGGTCAGGATTACGAGATATTTCGCGTGTACAAGCGAACAGATGACGGATGCGGTTTCATCGTTGTCGATGCACTCCACAACATGCTCCGCCTGCTCGCGCAGAT
>CAYTHS010000075.1:0-14136 GCA_964437665.1 uncultured Oscillospiraceae bacterium | reverse complement strand
ATGACAATAATAATCATCTTTGGGGATATTATATTGATCAGATATTTACATGGCTGGAGGAAAATGATCCTGACAGTGTTCAACTCATCAATTATGAATGGGCCTATTATTCAGCCTTCACGAACGAACACCATGCCACTACTTTAGAGCGCTCATTAGCGAATTCGGCAGAAAACTTTGTTAAAATGCTCGCCCTTGTGTATAAAAGTAATAATGGCCATGAAAAGAATGAACATATTGATGTTGATGAAGAAAAGCGTAAAATATTAGCGAGCCATGCATGGGCGGTGCTACATAATTGGAAATGGATTCCAGGAAAGCAAAGGAATGGAAGCTTCTGCGAGGCAGCCTTTAAATCATGGCTGGCTGAAGTAAAATCCATGAGCAGGGAGTGGGGACGTGATAGAATAGCTATGCATACGATAGGAAAGGTCTTGTACTATTCTCTTCCCAACGACGATGGATTTTTTATACATGAATCCGTCGCTGAAGAACTAAATAGGTTCGAGAACGATGAAATGCGAAATGGGTTTGAGCAAGAAACAGTAAATGCAAGAGGCGTTTATAATGTTGATCCCTCAGGAGCAGCAGAAGATGAACTTGCAACAAAATGGATTGAAAGAGCAGAACAATCTGAGGGTAGGGGCTTTTTACGCTTCGGAAAAACGCTTCGCAATATTGCAGAACAGTTTCTCCAACAGAAAGAACACCATTTGCTAGACAATTAACTACCTATTGATTATGAAGAAACAATCAACTGAAATTATTGTTATTGGTATTGTACATTTTGATCCCTTAGGCCACAACAAACTTTTGGCAGTAATGAAGGATATCAGTTCTGCAAATTTCTTTCCCGATAGTATTGCGGTGGAGTGGGATGAAAATACAGCAAAAACGCTGATTGAATCTAGAAATCTATTTAGGGCATATATGCTTGAAAAAGATCCAGAGTTAAGCGAACACTATATTACAGCTTTTTCGGACGCCTTGGCGTATGAAGCTGATACTCACAAAGAGGTGTTCCCTGATTTAGCGGTATTGTGGCTTGATGAAGGCCGAAAGATTGAAGAACCAATGGAGTACTTGAAAGATAGGTTTGCAATACACAGGTATACGCTTCACTTTCAAGATGCAAAGAAATTTGTCTCCCTTAAGACGCTTTCAGATGTATCATGGAAAGTTGCTTTGACTGATTATGGGACAACTCGCGATAATACAAGGGATAATATTTTTTATCAGAAAATTGTAGGTGCTACTGATGGAGGGGCAAGACGTATTATCATTGTAGTTGGTGCCAACCATGCAAACCTAGATATTCGAGACTCATTAGCTAGCTTGCTTAAGTGTAAAGGATATAAGATTACCGCAATAATTCTAGACAAGTAACATTACTGTATTTCTTCAAAATGTAATCAATTATGAGGGTAATTATGGACAACGAGAATCAAGGCAAGGGCTTGGTCCCAATCGCTGAAACGGCTAAAGCCGCTTTGAGCTACGATGAGTTTATCGATGCTATGTCCCCTGTAGATGAAAGTTTCTTTAGCAGAGCTGCGCTACTAATATCTAAAATACCAATAGGCTTACAGCATCTATCCGATATAGATCCTACTGGAATTAGCAGCTATTTTCTGGGCATTAGCAATGATATCGCTGCGATGATCGAAAAGCGAAAATTACAGGAGACTTTGTATTCTTTATACATAGCTATCATATCACTGCAAAATCAAATGGATGCTGTTAGGAGAAATGATAGTGAAAGCATTTTTAAACAAATAGAACTTTTCATTGGAAAATCACTTAATGAAATACAGAACGAAAAAGCTGAGTATTTCAGAGAGTTGCTTCGTAATAGTCTAGCGCGGTTTGACAAGCCTTTTGATGAAAAACTGCTTGCATGGAATACTATCGCTTCATTAACATTAGCAGAAATAACAATTCTCATATACTCCATAAAAAACAAAAAGAAAAGCCCAGACGAGAATGGCGGTTATACCGAAAGTGCGATAGATATTAGCCAAGATTGTGTAAAAATAAACATGGGAACGGAAGCACTCGCCACTATATGTTATAGTTTACAAGGCAAAGGGCTTTTACGTTCTTGTGCTGGAACCAAAATTGCAGCAGAGCAGACGCTGTTCTATCCGTCGCGTTTTGCTGAGATGATTTGCTCATACATAGGTGTTTTTTGATTTAGTTGTCTTAACAAGATAAGTAAAAATGCTAAATTTAACAACCTACTTTTGACGCATTTTTTGACGCACGTAACCGCGAGAGGTTGCGACAGATTGCCTGAAATTGCGAAATTTGTCGCACATTACAATAAATACAAGTATCAAATTAGTTGCGATTACAGGCGATTATTTAAGATCCCGGACGATTAGGACAAAATAATCAGACGGCTCCGACTCCAAAGGCCAGAGGTTCGAATCCTCCCAGGCACGCCAGAAACGCCGCAGAATCAATGATTTTGCGGCATTTCTTTTGCCGCTGTTCTGTTTCCAAGGTTCATTCCTTCAAAGTGACTGTTGATTGCTTTTCTGCTAATCGGTATTCGAACGATTTTTAATGATCTTCTTGCGAGAACCACCGAAAGCTGTTTTTGCTAATAAATTTGCTAATTTTGGCCGGCTGTTCCGGCGTTGGCATGAATCAGGGTTGCCAGTACGCCGGCCAGCGCGGGCGATTTTTGTAGTTCCGCGGCCAGCTGACTGCTTGAATCGGAAGGCGCAGGCGCTGCCGGAGCGGCAGGCGCGCGCACCTCGCGCAGGTCAGGGTTGGAATAGAAGGCTGTCTCGAATTTCTGCGCGTTGTTCTTCCTGTCTTCGTCGAGGATGTGCGCGTAGACCTTGGTGATCATATCGATCTCCGCGTGCCCCGTATCGCCCTGCGTCGCTTTCAGGTCACCGTTATTGAGCTTCAGCTTGTAGGTCGTGCTGGAATGCCGTAGAGAATGAAAGACCACTCTGGGCAATCCTGCTTCTTCCCGCAGATGCTGAAACGCTTTCTCGATGATCCGACCTTCACAGGGCCTGCCGTCGGACTGCGCAAGCACCAAATTGTAATCCCGGTAGTCCTCACCGAAGAACTGTTTGAGCTCGTCCTGTGATTGTTTCCACTCGCGCAGAATATAGGCGACGGTTTTCGGGAGCCATATCTTGCGGATGCTGGATTTCGTCTTTGGCGTTTTCAGGATGACCTGCGTTGTGGTGCGCGCCATGAACGCCGGAAAGCTCAAAAGAACATCCTTGGAATCGAGCGTTTCGATCGCCTTCTTCGACACCCGGACCAATTCCTTGTTGATGTAGACATAGGCGTTGTCGTCATATAGATCCACATCGGAAATATGGACGTTGTCCCAGGTAAGCCCGAGAACCTCTCCGAGACGGAGGGAGCAGGCAAACGACAGATTCATTGCGATATAGAGCTTGCTGTCCCGGCACTGATCGAGTGCGGTGCGGATCATCTCCGCCGTCCAGATCTCGCGGGGCTGGTATTCCACCTTGGGGCCGCTTGCGAGCAGGAACGGATTCTTTGCAATAAACTCCCAGCGGACGGCCTGATTAAACGCTGACTTGAGCAAAGTGAGGATCTTGTCGATATTCGACGGGGAGAGATACTTCGTTCGCGGCTTTCGGCACCGGGTCGTAACGCTTTCCGTCTTTTGCAGCTGGCGGATCAGCTGATCCACCATACGGGCGTTCACCGACTGAATTTGGATGTCACCCATAACGGGAATGATGTAATTCCGGATCAGCGCCATGTTGCCGTCGTAGGTGGCAAGGCTCCAGCTTCGTTCGCCGTAGACGCTCACGAACTCGGCCATGAATTCCGCGATGGTCATTTTTTTCGGGGGGACGAATGCGCCGGTATACAGCTGATTCTCAATCTCGGCTTTTCGTCTTTTGGCGTCCTCAAAGGCGCGCCAGGTTTCCCATTTTTGCTTTTTTTCTCCATTTTCATCGGTGTAGGTGTATACGACCGAATATGATTTTTTACGTTTGATGATGGCTGCCATACAGGTACTTCCTTTCGGCTATAGATTTTGTTGATCCAGCCACTCGTCGAAAGATTTTTTGGAAATCCGTATGGAAGTGCCAATTCGTACGATCCTGAAATGTCCCTCCTGAACGAGAGTATATGCGGAGGAACGTCCGATGCCGAGCATCGCGGCGATGTCCTCTACACGATACGTCCTTTGTGCGGGAGGCGTCGTTTGTGTGCCGCAGGCTGTTTTTTGATCCATGTATCTCACTCCTTTCTTCGTGAATTGTAACAACCACGGCGGTGTCTTACGCTGAAAGTATACCGCCGTGGTTTCTTACGAACAATGTTGTCGATAGTTAGGAATCATCCCGCCGTATTTGCCACGCATCCCCAGCGGGAAGGGGGCACTTCAGGCCGTGGCCGGCAAGCCGCGTCATAGCTCCGCCGATACCGTCTGCTTTGCCGGAGCAGGCGAATGCCGTAGAGTCTCCACCCAAGTCTATAGGTGGCCGTGAGGAAGTATCATGATCGCCGTACGCATCATGGCGCGCGATTTGCCGAATCGTGCTCAAGGAAAACGCGGCCATTGCCGTGCCTTGGTTCGCTCATCGTACGGGTTTGTACCTGAAACGCCGTATATGAAGTTGTCAAAGTACTGTCGGAGGAAAAGCCTCTCTATCTACCATTTCATTTAGGAGGCAAAACCGGCCCCCTTTCTTAAAAATTCTCTAATATTTTTTTCAGACGTGCCAGCCCGCGAGCAATGGACTTGCGGACATTGCTTTCGTTTACACCTTCGATTTGAGCGATTCTATGCTTGCTTATCCCGAGGAAGTAAAGAGAATAGATACGGCGCGCCTGTATTTCCGGTAGTTGCCTGATTGCGCGAAGCAGCCGCTCCTGCCGGAAATGGCGCTCTGCCAGCTCTTCCGCAGAAGGCGTAAGCAACAGGATGTCGTTTTCAATACCGTCGTCTCGATCCAGTGAAAAATAAGCCTTGTACCGATAGGTGCGCAATCGGTACGCGGCTTCCTGATTCTTGAAGGCATGCATTTGTGCTGCAATGTCGTCCGGGACTTCGACGAAACAGTCGGATGTGTAGAAGGGGTAATAGTGTCTTAAATTGATTCGTTTCATGTTTTGCTCCTTTCCAGTTTTGCTGTATTGTGCCGACTGGAAAGGAGGCGGGAGGAGAGCGGATTGATAAGCTTGCAGCAAGGTTCCTATCTGCTTGGAAATACAAGTCTCTCCAATAGTTTCCAGACAGATAAGGCGGTAGCAGGTGGCGTTTTTGAAAGCGACACCCTTTTCTTCCTAGCCAATCATTCTGCATGTCAGTTACGCAATCCGATATGAAGGCATAATAAAAAAGGCAGCTTGACGTTTTGCATCAAGCTGTCATCCGGTAAGGCCATCCGTATCGATACGTAACCAGCTAGTTTATTGTTTGACCATTCTCACTTTTGGTTTTCGTGAGGAGCAGCTATATAAATATGACAAATCTTCCAATGGATTTATTACTATTTAGAAGCAAAAAAGGCACTTGCTTGTTAAGATGCTTTTCCGGCGGAATGAGGGAGTCGGTTCCTATCGCATCTTAAGTTCTCTTGTAATTTTTGTTACTACTGCGAGAGCAACGATGATCGCAATGATTGCAAATCCGACGAGCGCCGTAATCCACCATTGGCTTTGCGCCTGCTGCAGGGTCGGGTCCGGCGTGGGAGACGCCGAGATAACCGGCTGTTTGATTTCGGTTTTTACCTCCGTTGTCTCTTCGTGCGTTTCTCCGGCGCCGTCTTCATAGGAAACTTTGTAAGTGCCGGTCGTATTTCCATAGTTTTCGGTATACCCTTCCGTCATTGACAGCATCCCGATAAATACCTTCATCTCCCCGGTTTTGCCTTCGCCCGGCTCGATATCGCCCAGGAAGACGCTGGAGGAAGGAAACAGTCCGGCTCCTTCCAGCGAGATTGTGACGTTTCGCAGGATGCTTCGCCCGGTGTTAAATACGTTCGCTGGAAGCGTAACGGTTTCGCCTGCCTCGATTTCGACAGGAAGCGACACCGGATCAAACGTCATTTCGGCCGGTTGCGTGACGGTGATGATATAATTCCGCGTGATTTCGAAGGTGCCGCCGGTGCGTGCGGAGAAACTAAGCGTAATATAAAATTCGCGGTTTCCGGCGAGAGCGTTCCGATCGGTTTTCATGGTAAACTCCGCTTCGGCCGTCTTTTCCTTCTTAATCGTTTCGAGCAGAATGGCCGGGTTTGAATCGACCGGCAGGATATCCGCATCTTCGCATCCGTAGAGTAATTTGGACGCATAGGCAGTTTTGTTACCGATGTTTTTTACCACCACATGGACGGTAAATGTTTCGTTGCCGCCGACAGTCGATGGCGTAATGGTGCAATCTTCGATAAACAGTTCCGGGGCGTCGGCGGACGGGACATAGCTGCTGCTGCTCGAACTCTGATTCGTTGCTGTACTCTGCGTTTGCCCGTCCGTGATTGTAACGTATACCGTGAACTCCTGTTCCGCGTAATCCCCGCTTGCATCCAGATAATCCGTTTTCAGCACAACGGGATAGGACCCATTGTACCGATCAGACGACAGCGGGATTTCCAGCGTAAATACGTATACGTTTCCGGTTCCCTGCACGGTCTGACTGTAGTTGCCGTATTGAAAAGGATTGTCGGTGGTCGAGCCTAAATCGACGACCATGTTTACCTCGTTCGAGTACGTGGTGCCGCGTAGAGGAAGGACGATGGTAACCATTCCGCTCGTTACGGTTGGAACATACCCCTGCGTATAGGTTTTGTCCATCCCCGGATACAGATTTTCGCTGTCGATCGTAAGCGGCTCCGACGTCCCGGAAGCTGAATCGCCAGCCATGGTAATAAGAACAGGCGTCGGCGTTATTGCCGCTGCAGCTGTAGGGGTAGGTGTTGCTGGCGCCGGTGCAGCCGTCGCGACTGTCGGAGTGGGCGTCTCAGGCAGCGGGGTGTCGGAGGTTTCGGCCAGCGCGGATGCTGCAGGAATGATAAAAGCCAGCAAAAGAACTATAGCTTGGCAAAACCGCTTCATCTCTCATTCCTCCCGAATAACCGTTAATACGCCGGCATCCATTTCGCAGACGGTATCGCACAGCTCGTCGATATCACCTTGGTTGTGACTCGCCAGCAGGATGGTTTTGCCTTCGCTGCGCAAGTCTTTGATCAGCGTGCGCATTTCGAGAACACCGTGCTTATCCAAGCCGTTCAGCGGCTCGTCGAGGACAAGCAGCGCGGGGTCTTCCATGATCGCCTGCGCGATGCCGAGCCGCTGGCGCATGCCGAGACTATATTTGCCCACTGGCTTTTTCAGCAGCGGGTCGAGCCCGACGCGCCGGATGGCCGCTGCAATTTCCTTCAGCCCGATTTTGCGGTTCAGCGACGCAAGGATTTCCAGGTTTCTTGCTCCGCTCATCTGCGGCAGAAAACCGGGCGTCTCGATGATGAGACCTAGGTCCGGAGGGAAGTCCACATCTTTCCCAACGCGTTTTCCGTTGACAATCACTTTGCCCTCGGTCGGCAGCAGGAAACCGCAGATGCACTTCATAAGGACGGTCTTTCCCGAACCGTTGTTCCCGACGATCCCATGGATTTTTCCAGTTTCGAAATCGCGGGTCACATTCTTGAGCACCCGTTCCTGCCCGAAATCCTTCGAAACGTTTTGTACGCGGACGGCGATATTCATATGAGTCATCCTTCGGTTCCAACAAAATTAAAGTTATAGTGCCGGATGGCGCGCAACGCCAGAAAATAGCAAACCATGATCAGACAGCCGAAGACCGCGTAGGACTGCCAAAGCCGCGGCAGCAGGTCGTATCCGAAATTGTGCATATGCAGCGTCGCCTGATTCAGCGGCGACAACCAACCTACGGCGACGTTGGCTTTGTACATCAGCTCATCCGGCAATTGAAAAAGGGTTTTTATCGTTTGCGGGTTCAAAAGGAAACCAAACAGGCTGAACACGAATACGCTCACCACACCCGCAAGTTGCCCCTTTGCGAGATTGAACACCAGCATGATAAACGCCATGAGCATGGCATACAGCAGCATGAGCGCAAAGATGATCGCCATGCTCTCGTAGGGCGTGGACATCTCCAGCGTCTTAACCAAGGCAGGAAGAGCGACGGCTTGTCCCGCTCCAGAGTAGCCAAGGATCGCCGCCGTTTCGCTCCACATGTTCCCGACAAAGCTCTGGCGCATACAAACGATGGAAGTTGCACTCAAGACAAATATCATGTAGAGCAGCGTCGCTCCGGCAATGTAGAGCGCCTGGCCGGTCAGCCAAGTTCTGCGGTCGATGCGCATGAGGTAGAACGGCGTACCGCTGCCGATAAAGGGCATGTCTGCAAACAGCAGCACCAGTAACAGCGAGGAAAGCAGAATCGAGTTGCTGTCGCCGAACGTCCAAACAAAGGCCTCCACAATTTGCATGGTGGTGTCGTACTCTTTTGCAAACTTCACCGCCTTGTCGGAGAGAAGGAAGCACAGGATAAACGCAAGACAGAATGTCACAACGATGCGAGGATTCCTATGCCACTGCCGGAAATCGTAGGTTGTAACCGCAAGGACCTGTTTCAGTTTCATATCGACGCCAGCCTTTTCTTTGCGGCGGCCCAGAAGCAGAAGGACGCCAGCACCGTCAGTTCCGTCAGAAGCAGAACAACACCCCAATTTCCGAACATCCACTCGCTTTGCGAATTCAGCCATTCCTTCGGGTACAGCACAAAGAAATTCGGGAAGTAGCGTTCATGCAGAATGATCAGAACGTAGTACACGACAAACGGCGAAGCATATGCCATGTAACGGCTGTTGGTCAGCGCCGCAAAGGTCATACCCAGCACCGACCAGAACGCGCCGGAGAACATACAAATCGCTACCTTGCCGGTAATCTCTGCCAGATAATTCACAGGTATTTCTCCCGATTTCAGCGTTGCCTCCATTGGTGTAAACGTCAGCGCGGACATGGCGTAGGCAAACGCGACGCCGATCGCCAGTACCGCGCCGCCGGAGAGCGCGCAGGCGACGATCTTTCCGGTCAGGTAGTTCCGGACGGTCGTTCGCGGCAGATACTCTTTGATGAACCCGCTTTTTACATCATCCACAAAGGAAGTCGTGTACGGAAGCACGCACAGGATCGGGAGAGCAAGGGTAAACGCATCCGAGGATAAGGCCGCGGAGATTAATCCGGCGTGGAAACCATTCTCAATCAGCTTTTCCGCACGAAATGCGCTGAGAATGTCGTTCACCGATGAAAAGAAAATACAAAGAATGGTGCCTATGACGCCGACCCCAAATCCATGACTGCCGAATGCTTGCCTGAGGCTGGACACAATGGATTTCAGCATAGATGTCCTCCTCTTTTATGCACAGAAAACAGCAGGCATAAACCTTTCGCCGTTTAAGCCTGCTGTCTCCTTTGAAATTAATAGCCCTTGCTTGAATCGATTATGCTTCCGTCAATTGCGTTAATCGCCAGCAGAACAACCGGCTCGGATTCCCTGACCCCGCGGAAAGCCGTGAATAGATCCACCTGACCCGAACTGCTTTCGAATCTATCTGCAGAGACGTTGTCTGCACTATTGTTGATCGATGTGGCTCCCTGAAAATAGCGCACTTTGCCATCCTGGTTTGTCCCTTTGTTATGGCCGTAAAAAACCCATGCCGGAACAAGTAAACCATCCGTTTGTGCAGCATTCTGCTCCCGAACACGCATCAGACATAATCTTACATCCGTAACGCTTATGTCTAATTCACATTGATTGTTAAAAACTGTTTCCACGATCGCCTCGTAACTGGTATTCATCATGGTTTGAAACACGTCCGAGATTTCTTCAAAAGATTTTAGCGAAGCGTTTTGTTGAATAGCATCGCCTATCGTGATAGGGTTACGCCAAACTACACTAGCTATTCCATCATTATCTACAATAAACTGAATGGTTTCATACTCCCAAGGAACACTAAACGCTTCGTCAAGATTGCTGGAAGTACTCGTAGGTTCAAAATAAAGAGGAATGCCTTCTGCCTGCCGGGTATAATCCAGCCGATATGCATAGTTTTCTCCCTTTGATTCGTCTGCGCTGGTATCATCTATGATAAAAGCTGCGCCTACGCAGAACGTCGACGGCATACCTGCCGCGGCAAAAAATGTTTCGCATAACGACGTGGCTTCGGAATATGAAATCTGCAATTTTCCGTTCGCATCGTCCGAAAGCGTTGTTCCGTCAGTGGAAACCATATTTCTTGTGGAGTAGTCCACATCTGTTCGACGATAACTGATACTCGCCCCCGAAACGAAGGCACCAGACTCACTAGACCCAATTTTAGTAATATCTGCTGGAATAGCTGCACTGAATTGAGCAAATGATGTTGCAACGGAGAGTGTCCAGGCAAGGGGTTCCTGCGTCTGCGAATCAAAAATGAGGCTCATTGTTCCGTCTGAAACCTGAGATCCCTGATCGGCATCCGGAGCAGTTTGGTACGCTGCCTCAAGCTGCTCAATGATCTTTTGAAACTGGTCTGCCGTTAAGTCACCATAATCATTTTCTGAAAGCTGCTTTTTCATCCGAATGATCTCTTCTTCGATGCTAGCCTTCGTCTCGGTTTGGGAATTATTCACTGGCTTCTCATCCTGGAAAAGATAATTGAACATGCCCGTCACCTGCTCTTGGGTAAACAGCGAGACAGACGCTCGAACGATCGGCATGGTTTCCGTATCTGGAAAAGTTACAGGGGCATCTGCATGGATGGTCAATTTGCCGTTTGCCCCGGTAGAATCAAATGCGTATCGGTCCAGGGGCACACCTAAATCGCTGATTGCAGTCCCGCCGGGTTCTTCTCCAGCTTTTTCCACCATTCGCTCGGTGTCTTTTTGTACAACGATCGGCTCTTCCGGTGTAACCTGACATGCCGCAAGAGTAAAAACAAGAACGAATGCAAGAATGAACGAACAAATTGCTTTCATTATTTTAACCTCCTTTGCTCTTTACGGATATTTTGTCATGCACACCAGTAAAAGTCGTTTCTAAAAGGTTACCAAATTGTTATTATTTCTGCCGTTCAAAGGTAATCCGCATGACTGTACCTTTACCGGGAGCACTTTTAATGCTCAATGCGGCACCATGCGCCTCAACGATCTTTTTTACGATCGTTAGCCCTAAGCCACTTCCACCGGCTGCTTTGCTCCGGGAGCGATCCACCATATAAAACGGATCTGTGATGCGCTCGATTTCCTCAGACGGGATTCCCCTGCCATGGTCCGTTACTTCAATGATGTTCTCACGGGCGTGGACTTCAATGGACTGCCCTTCGCCGCTGGCTTTTCTTGCGTTCTCGATTAAATTGACAAGCGCCGAACGCATAAGATCAAAATCCATTTCCAATTCGGATGAATCGCAGTCGATCACGAGTGTAACATCCTTTTCCATAAGCGCGTCGATTGTAGTTGCTTTAACGGTTTCCAGAAGGCCGTTGACGCTCTCCGGCCGCTTGCTGATTTTGCTTTGCAGCAGAACCAGCGTCATTAATTTTTGCGAGAGCCGCTCAAGCCATTTACCCTGTTCATAGATGCGCTGGAGGCAAGACGTTTGATTTTCCTGCGAAACCTTCCTGCTAAGAAGCGTTTCCGCACAGAGCATAATGGAGGTAACGGGTGTTTTTAGCTCGTGTGACAAATCGTTGATAAACACCTGCTGGCGCTCGGCTTTATCGTTCAATTCGTGGATGTTGGACTCGATTGCATCGGCCATCTTGTTGAAGTCGGCGGCGAGCTCGGAGAGTTCGTCTTTCCCCGCAACGACGATCCTGTTTTCGTACTGTCCCTGCGCTAATTGGGCCGCGCCTGATTTTAATATCTTAATGGGCTTCATGGACCGGAACACGATCAGCCACATGGCTGCCGCCGCAACAATAATGACGCATACGCCCGCAATACCGCATTGCATGGCCATTTGCTGAATACCGTTTACCATTTCCGAAATATTGCGTACAAGCGCTATACTGTATTCTTCCGTTCCAACCGTAGCGCTGGATTGAACTACGAGATACTCAACCCCGGATACGCGCACCGCACGGTATTGGACCTGACCGTCGTCGGATGTCTTATAATGATCTCCGCTTTCAAACAACGATTCAGGGTCGAAACCGGTGTTGTTAAACAGGAATTCTTCTCCTGTTCGGAGCGTAAATTCCGAAAAGCCGGAAATAGAGCGGAATTGACTGATCAGGTAGCTGCGTTGGGTCGTCGGCTGTTCAGGGACACCATTTAGCGTTTTATTCGCAAACGAATTTGAAAAGGAGTTGTAATCCGCCAATCCGTTTCCCACCGCATCCTTCATTTGGTTGGTCTGCAAAAATGCAAGGATGAGAGAACTGAATACCACGATTGTTACTACGATAAGCGCAACCGACAACGCCACGAGTTTGGTTCTCAGCCGCATCCTCAATCCTCCAATCTGTATCCAACTTTTGGAACCGACTGGATGGCATCCTCAAGCCCTAGCTTTTTTCGAAGATGGGTGATATGAATGTCTACGGTACGTGTCCCGCCGGCAAAATCGACGCCCCATATTTCGTTCAAAAGCCGTTCTCGCGGCAGCGTACAGTTTTTGAACTTGATCAGTTTTGTAATCAGGTCGAATTCCAGCGGCTGCAGAGAGATCGGTTCACCGCTTTTTACCACCGTCCGCTTTTCCGTGTCCACGGTGATATCCCGATACCGAAGGATTTTATTGAGTTTACCTGCGCGATCAAGAATTTTTTCGATTCGGGCGAGCAATTCGAGCATCTCGAACGGTTTGACGATATAATCCTCCGCACCGTTTCGCAGACCCTTCACCCGCGAAATAACATCCGCCTTTGCGGTTAAGTAAAGCGCCGGAATGTTATATTGCTGCATGTATTCCAGAAGTGCAAAGCCATCCAACCCTGGAAGCAGGATATCCAAAAGCGCCAGGTCAAAGGAATGATCGTTTTTCAAATGTTCCACAACCGCAAGACCGTCTCCGATAACAAGACAATCATATCCGGACATCTCAAGATTTAAGGCAATGCTCTGCGCGATGCCGCTGTCGTCCTCGACAATCAGGATTCGATTCTTCGCCATCTGCTTTCTCCTTTACATAACATTGATTATATATTACCACACTATTCTGTGAAGGAAAGGATAGCGACTTGCCCTATAGTTAAGTTACGGTGCGATGCGCTTCTGCCTGTAAAATTCTATCCTATCGTGCCGAAATAGTATTAGTACATTTGCCCGCGATCAATAATGCTGCCGTCCATTGCATTAATGGTCAAAAAGCATATCTCATTACCAGTATGATTAGCATTCTCTTGCATTTTATTGTAATCATATCCGATGAAGCACCATGTAGGTATTAATTTGTAACTGCCGCCGCTGTTTTGCATGAGTATTTTTGTGAGGCCAAGCTCTATACGTTGTATGCAAATCGTTGTTTCATCGTAAAAAACCGAGCCCTCAGACACATCTGATTTTGCGATCGGCGTGGGAGATAATAGGTAATCCATCTGTTTCAAAAAAATGCTTTGGATGGCATCCCAGGACAATGTTTTTACATTATCATTGTCTATATTGCTTATCATGGAGGGGTTAATCCATTCTGCTCTAACAATGGTCCCATCTTGCGTTTCTATGTAAAAATGTTCGGTCTTCCAAAGATTCATATTTTCATTCCCGTCTGTATCCAAAGCTATAGTGCCTAAATACTGCGGTGTATATACTTCCATAAACCCTTGTGTTTCCCTCACGTACTCATATATGTAAACACCTTCGCCTGCCGACACGGAATAAAGCGACATATAGTTAACTCCAATACTCTGAAGGAATTGATCGACCATTCTTTTATCTTGCAGAAAATCGTTGTCCCTTTCCAGTTGACTCGGAGAAGCATTTCTCAAATAAAAGTCGGAGATGCTACTATAATCAGGCGCTCGCATATAAAAACTAGAACCCGTATCCCAGTTCACAAAATCGAATGTCGCTACTCGTCCGTTATCAACTACACGTAAATTGACCTGCATTCCATCTTTCAATGGATACTTTTGCCCGCATTGATATCTCCTAATACAATGTCGTTGGTAA
>CAYTHS010000074.1:0-14203 GCA_964437665.1 uncultured Oscillospiraceae bacterium | reverse complement strand
CCATCCGACATTATCCGGCAATTGAGCCTTTACACAAAATTTGCGGCGCTACCTAAGAATCAATTATCCCCCACACGATAATTCAGATGCGACTGGGATAACAGAACTGCCTAATCAATAATTCTTTGACAATTCGTTCAAAACATAGTGCCTGAGACTAAACTGTTGAATTCATATTCTGTAGGATGGAAGCATATTGCAGGCAGTAAAGAACAAGAGATAACAGCATTGCCGCCGCACATAGAATAATCATTCCAGTCGAGTACGTGTTGGGCATATCTTTCCATAGAATATGCGCAGCTAAAGTAGTATAGATGCAGCCATTGGCAAGCTTTCCATGCCATTTGGCGCTATATGTTCTATTCGTTTTTTTCAGGACTACTAGGCCAAATATAACCATAACGCTTTCCTTGACTATCAGTAGCACGCGAAGAGCGGTCATCCACGGCGTCGATTTCGCTATGGCTATAAGAACGCATCCTTGTGTGAGTTTGTCTGCAACAGGATCCAATACGATTCCGAGGTCACTGGTCATATGAAACTTTCGCGCAATCAAACCGTCCAAAACATCCGTAACACCAGAAAGTAACAAATAGAAGAATGCTAACTGATATTGGTTATTAATATAGTATACGATTGCTGGTATCATCACGATTCGCAACACAGATAAGGCGTTCGGAATTGTTGCAATTTTTTTATCGCGAATAATCGACTTTAGCATATATCACCGCATTTTTTCATGATTGATTTCTCTTTATATTACGTTTGGACCGTCCATTTTTGTGAATTTGGTTCAAATGTTTTTGCCTTGTGTGTTGTACAAAATTTAGACTTCAAGATACATACTTCAAATTTGCGCATAATGTTGCACGAAGTATCATTGGATCACTCAGATAATCAAGTCAATCGTATAAGCCCAGACAAAGGGGCTCTGCGGAACGCGCTCTACAGAGCCCTTTTCCACTTTCTCCTGGAAAAAATTATGCCTCAAGTACTTAACAAAATACGTTTCTCGAGACGTTCACCGCTTCATATGATGGCAAACATGCCCCTGCTTCCATAGATCATCCGCTGCGGCAGCCCAACACTCGGCGGCATGCTCACATTTTGCCGTCAAATCATGTACGTCTTCCGGGCTCTCCATGTCGGTCGAAGCGGCTCCGGACACATCCACCATATACGCCAGCCTCTCAGGATTGTCCAGAAGCGGACACGGCCTCAAGTGATTTTCATTAAACGGCTGTCCGTTACGATATTGCATGAACAAGGGGGATTGATATGCTTCCAGCAGAGTCTTCGTTTTAATGTTCGCGTCGGAATAATGGATAAACGCGCAAGGTTCGATATCCCCGTTTGCATTGATATGGATATACGCGCGACCTCCAGCGATGCATCCGCCGACGAATTCGCCATCGTTCCAGAAATCCATAGTGAAAAGAGGCTTCGTTTTGCGATACTCCCGGATTTGTCGATACATATACGCACGTTGTTCCGGCGTAACCATCAAACTGGGAACCGCGTTTCTGCCTACAGGCATGTAGGTAAACAACCACATAAATTTCGCGCCAAGAGATATCATCTCATCGATATACGCTTCGCTACCAATCATTTCCGTATTTTCCCGCGTATAGCAGCAGGATATGCCAAACGGCAGTTTCTTTCTCTTGAGAATCTCCATGGCTTTCACGACCGCCCGATACGTTCCATTTCCTCTACGGGCATCGGTCGCATCTTCAAAACCTTCCACGCTGATCGCCGGCACAAAATTTTGCACACGCAGCATTTGGTCGGCAAAGTCTTCATCAATCAGAGTTCCGTTGGTGAAGGAGAGAAAAGCGCAATCCGGATGCTTCGCGCATAAAAGCAGCACATCCTGTTTTCGTACTAAAGGTTCGCCACCGGAAAAAATATAGAAATATGTCCCCATTTCTTTCCCTTGGCATACAATATCATCCATTTGTGAAAGCGTCATGTTCATTCGGTTACCATAATCGGCAGCCCAGCATCCAATACAATGCAAATTACATGCCGATGTCGGATCCATCAGAATAGCCCATGGAACATTACAGTTCTCTTTTGCCGAAAGCTTGATCTGTCGTGGAGAGCCGATTAGGCTGGCGTTAATCACGAAGTTCTCGAACAGTCTGCGTCGAACCCCGTCGTCAACATCCGTCCAAAGACTCAATATCAGTCGGCGCCAGTTGTTATCCCCATCTAAAAATGCGTCTTTTATTACACGGGCCTGATTGGAAACGACTCCATTTTTATCCGTTCGAATCAGCCAATCCAAGATCTTTGGAACATTCTTCTCGGGATCTTTATCGATATAAGAAATTACCTGCTTTACTCCAAAAGCCTTCATGCTTTCCTTCAATGTAAAGTCGCTCATATACTTACTCCCTTGCTATTTGGTATATTTACCATATGGCTGTAAGGTTAAGCATATGTTAAGAAATGACTCCTATTAGGGTGTGTTTCTAAAACCCCAAACGCGCATTTCCACCGCCTCCCCTTGCATATTTTCGTTGAAAAGCCTCGCCGCAGCACCACTGCGCCTGCGTTTTTCGCCTCAATCTGCAAGCCGATTCGGCAAAACTGCATCATTTAGATTTTAGAAACACACCCTAGTTACTCTTTATTCTTGCGGATTAACGGGTAACAATACCCGCACTGTTGTTCCTACGTCTGGAGCGGATTGCACAGTTATCGTCCCTTTACACATTTCAAGTATTTGTTTCGTTATCGCAAGTCCCAAACCTGATCCCTTTCGCGCGGTCTGGTTTGCGCCTTGATAGAATTTTTCAAAGATGTGTGATTGTGTCTCCTCATCCATGCCAACTCCGTTATCGCGAAAGACTATAGAAACATTCTCTGCAAGCTGTTCCATCGTAACGATAATTCTCCCGCGGGCTGGCGTGAACTTTATTGCATTTTCTAACAGGTTTTGCCAAATCTCTCCGAGCAGTTCTTTATTCCCGTAAATATTCAAGGTTATCAACTCGGGAATCATTTCGATTTGCTTGCCGCTCCAGTCGGGTTCTAAAAACAATATGTTTTTTCGGATTTGTTCGTCAAGTGAGAACCATTCGCGCGGTATGGCTGTTTCAGTATTCTCCAGTTTTGACAGCTCCAAAATCTTTGTAACCAAGTCGGTAAGTACATCCACCTTTTTTGTGATAATCGCAACATACTGCTCTCGCTTCTCGGAGGAGACATCTTCGTTTAACAGTTGCGCATAACCGCGTATTGTGGCTAACGGCGTTTTAAATTCATGCGAGATACTAGTGATAAAATCGGAAGCAAGTGTTTCTTTTTTACTCAGTTGCTCTGTCATATGGTTAAAATTCTCCACGAGTTCTCCGATTTCTCGTTCCTTTGGTATGGTAAGACGCGGCGTGTAATCTCCTCCTGCAACACGAGCTGACGCCTCGCTCAGTTCGCGTATGTTTTTGAAAATGAATCGATTCCCTAAAACCAGCACCACACCCGTTGAGATTACCGCGCTGACAATCAGCGCCCAAAGTAACAATCTATTCAGACTTAGTGAGTCATTCCGCAGGATTCCAGTGTTTGCAAATAAGAACCAGAGGCCATACAGCAGCCCTGACGATAGAATCATAACGATGAACGAGAAAATCGTTAAGTAAAAAACCATCGGCAAACGATCCTGAACAGGTCGTTTATTTCCCCACATATTGATCATCCTTTACAATCGCTTTATATCCTAACCCGCGTATCGTTATAATCTCGAATTCTGGCCAGTTTTCAAATCGAGAGCGCAGTTTGCTGATGTGAACATTTATTGTTTTATCGTCGCTTTCCGAGTCATAACCCCAAACTTCACTCATGATCTCAAACCTTGTGAATACACGGTTAGGATACGACAGGAGTTTGAAGAGCAAGTAAAACTCCTTTGGCGCCAGCGTATACGCCTCTTCGCCTTTTATGACCCGAAGCGTATCGGCATCCAGTGTTACGTCCGCAACTCTAAGCTGCCGTTCGTTCGCTATTTTTGATCGGCGAAGCAGCGCGTTGACTCTTAATACCAGTTCCTTGATATCGATCGGTTTCACCATATAATCATCCGCCCCGCTCGAAAATCCTTTGTTTTTATCGTCATAACTTCCTTTGGCGGTAATAAGCAGAACTGGCATTTTCATGTTGGCTTCACGTATGTCAGTAAGCAATCTTATACCGTCCATGCGTGGCATCATAATGTCAGAAATAATTAAGTCGATATGCGTTACGTCAAGTATGTCTAGTGCTTCCGTCCCATTTTTAGCCGCAAATACATCGTAGCCTTTACCTTCTAAAACTGTTTGGATTAAGTTGTTTAAATCGATATCGTCTTCAACGACCAGTATTTTCGGCATATTCGTCTCCCTCCATTATGGGTTTTACGTTGCAAACGTATAGGCGTTCCTCTCGAATGTTATCTACCAAAATAATCGTATTTTTCTCAATAAATCCATTTATCGAAACCGCTTCAAACTTCTGATCACTTAATAGAACATAACCACATGGTCGCAATGAAGTCAAGCATATGCCAGTTCTACCGATCAAATCCGAATTCAACTCAAGGTTATATGAATCGGATGTCTCGTTCAGTATAAGCCCTCGTTTACTAAGGCTTCCATTTGGAGACAAGGCTCGACGCACAACAAACGCCATCACCACAAGCAGAATAATTGTCCCCACTAGCAGTGCTCTTCCGACAACAACACCTTTCAAAGTGTAAACCGAGTACAACACAAATATAACCGCCACTAGTCCAATTATTCCGATTACGCCGACTCCTGGGATCAGCATTTCGACAATAATCATGCCTATACCAAGCAGCAACGCAACCAGCATATATAGCAAATCCATACTACTATTTAATCAAACATATTGAGCAAAAACGATATGTTCGATTGTCTCCTTTGTTCTGAATAAGGATTACTAATTAGTATCTGTCTTTTTTATTAAGCTAAGGTTAACAAAGTAGAGAAATCATTGGCATTAACATATGCTTAACCTTTTTACTGTTCAATAGCTTGCGATGAGTCAGGCGGAAGTTGGTCTCCCCCTCGACGCTCGGCAGTTTTACTGTGGTATGCATGGTTGATATTCTCCTAATCAGATATCTTGCCTTGTAAATCGCGGAGAATGCACCGCGTTGCGCTGTGGTTTCCATTGCCATAGCCTTTCCGTCTGCTCATCCCTCAAAAATGGAACCGCCAGCTGTGCAGTGGAGAAATGAGATGAAACATATACCAAACATATTGACAGGGCTGCGAATCTTCTGTTCCGCGCTTCTGGTTGCCACGCCTGTATATACTATTCGCTTCTATTTGTTATATCTAGTCTGCGGAATCACGGACTTTCTCGACGGTCGGTTAGCAAGAAAATTTCACGCCGCCAGTAAAGCGGGTGCTTCTATGGATAACATCGCCGACTATGCCCTTCTCACGAGCACAGCCATCAAAGTACTTCCCACATTAGAAATTGAGGTCTGGTCGCTGGTATGGGGGATATGTATGTTGATAGCCCACGTAACGTCCTCAATCATCGCGTGGATCAAATACAAAAGGATTGTTGTGCTCCATACGCTAGCTAATAAACTGTTGGGCGGAGCCGTATATGCGATTCCACTGCTAGCCGGATTTGGAAACCAAACATTGTTAGTTTCAGCCATAAGCGCTTTCATGTGTTTTTCTGTGCCAGAAGAGATTTACCTGATCTTAACCTCGAAGCAATTGGAGCCGGATGTTCGCGGGATATTCTTCGACAATTCCAACATTCATCGCGGTTACTCGGAAATCGCCGACGCGCCAAACACGATCACAGACGAATAACCTCATCCGCACTCGATCTGGATTTCGCTTTGACGCTGCAATGGCGCTCGCACTCTCTTCCAGTCCTTTCCTTGACTCGACGATGAAAATATCAGCAGTAAGTGTTAGCCATTCTATACTTGTAAGAACGCTTTTTTATAGAGGATACTATGCGGATCTCAGCAACCACGGATCACACCACAATCGGTCCCACTCAAAAGTCTTACTCTGATCTGTTAAAAAGGTCTCTCGTTGCCATACCCGCTCTGCTGCTACTGGCATCCGTTATCTTTTTTCATGGGCTGTATGCAAAGATAACTGTGTTTGTTGTTCATATTATTTGTGTTCACGAGCTCCTAGGTGCGATTGCAACGATCGCGGCACCTCTCCGCAGTCTCAGTTATGGATTTTCTGTCTCCCTTTTCCTTGCATATGAATTTCTAGGCGGTCAATCCGCAGTAAGCAGCCTTCTAGCGATAAGCCTATTGCTTGTCTTTATAGCGCTTATGATCAGCCAGCGCAAAGTCACAGACGGGCTTTATACCATATTTACCATGCTCTACCCAGGTATGTTGATTGCGTCTGTTTACGATATCCTGTCCATACCGAACATTCAGATTTCCCGATTCCTGCTTATTCTGGCATTTGGTTGTGCCATCGTTACGGACACTTTTGCGTATCTTGGCGGATCCGCACTAGGGCAGCATAAGCTGATAGAAAGGATAAGTCCCCATAAAACGGTGGAAGGTGCGCTCAGCGGACTCCTCTTTGGAATATTGTTCACTTATATCTTTGGATCGTATTTTCAGTCGTCATTTGGCATACAATTGAATCGTTTTCTTTACATCGCTTGGGGAGCTTTGTTCTCTATGTTTTCGCAAATTGGCGATCTGTCCGCATCCTATTTAAAACGCTGGTTTGGTATAAAGGACTTCGGAAAAGTCTGGGGACCGCATGGGGGTATGTTGGATCGTCTAGATAGTATGCTTTTTATTGCTCCTTTCGCCAGCATTTTTAGTATGTTACTAATGTCGTGATTTGTTGATTAATCCAACTAAGAATAGAAAAATCTGTTCTCATGCAATACTCGATTCGC
This sequence comes from uncultured Oscillospiraceae bacterium, assembly GCA_964437665.1. Taxonomy (GTDB): domain Bacteria; phylum Bacillota; class Clostridia; order Christensenellales; family CAG-138; genus UBA7703. The sequence goes on along the minus strand of CAYTHS010000074.1, from coordinate 7,291 downwards.
TTTTGTTCATGTTGTTTGCAACATGTGACAGCGAGATATGAAACAGTTAAGTATGGATTATTTTCTTCTGGGGTCAATTCTTGACAAACGATATTTTTTGTATTAAAATGTAACCAGTGTTACATTTTAATGCTTGAGGTATTTCATGGACCATCAAGAATGGCTGACAATCAATTACACATTACCCAAAGAACCTTCGCGGGCTCGGGTAAACGTATGGAGAAAACTGAAAAAAAATGGCGCGGTCATATTAGGACAGTCTGTTTGGTTTTTGCCTGCAAATAAAGAGAACGAAGTATACCTACAAAAAATCTCTCATGAAATCGTTCAAAATAATGGTAAGTGCTATATTATGCGGATGATTCCGCAGGATGAAGGGACTTCTGCACGCATTATTGCTGCATTTAATCAAGCACGGGACGAGGAGTACGGTGAACTTCTGGAACAATGCGAAGAACTATTCCGTGAGCTAGAAAAAGAATCGTTACTTGAAAAATTCACATTCGCCGAGCTTGAGGAAAACGAGAATGAGTTGCAAAAGCTGACCAGATGGTATCAAAAAATCACGGAACGGGATTTTTATGGGGCATCCTTGCATCCCTCCGCTGACGAAAAAATAGAACTGTGCCGCGCGCGTTTAGAAACTTTCAGCGCGGAGGTTTACCAGCAAAGTGACGAGGAATCTCATTGATGAAAGCAGGGCTTATGAACCTGAAAGAAAGAGCAAGAAAACTGAAAACGGATCTGCCAGCGGTGTTCCTCGCGCTAAAGAAAAAAGAAACCCCAGTGTCTGCAAAAATATGTGCGGGAGTCACCATCATCTATGCTTTATCCCCCATCGACCTCATCCCGGATTTTATTCCGGTACTTGGTTATATCGATGACTTAATCATTCTACCCGCGCTAGTGGCATTGACGATCAAGCTAATTCCGAAAGAGATATTTGAGCAATGCCGAACTGATTCCGAGGGGTTATGGCAAAGTGGAAAACCGAAAAAATGGTACTATGCATTGCCCATAGCGGCGATTTGGTTGTTGATTTTGTTTCTGGTTGTAAAAGCAATTTGGCTTAGTCCGCGTAGCGGGTAAAGCATGCTAGGAGAATAAGTATGTGGAACGTTATTCTGTTGGGACTTGTAAGCTTCTTCTCAGACATTAGCGCGGAGATGGTTTATCCCATCATTCCGCTCTATCTGACTTCCACGTTTGGCGCGACACCGATTCTGATTGGCCTTATCGAGGGTGTTGCCGAGAGCCTTGCGAGTCTACTGAAAGTATTCAGCGGCTATGTCACGGACAAATGGGGCAAAAAAAAGCCGATTGCTTTCGTCGGATATGCCGCTGGACTAGTATATAAGGTCGCGCTTATCATTGCCGGTTCGTGGGGCGGCGTTTTGGGTGCACGAGTCATTGACCGAGTTGGAAAGGGTATCCGTACCGCTCCCAGAGACGTTATGGTATGCGATAGCGCTGACGAAAACAATTTAGGGAAGGCATTTGGTATTCACAAAGCGCTGGATATGGCTGGTTCGGCCATTGGAATTTTTATTAGTTTCCTTCTGCTTGAAAACTCAGGAAAAAACATTGCGTACAAAGAGCTGTTCACCATTTCTATCATTCCGGCAATTTTGGGATTGTTTATGTTCTTTTTTGTGAAAGAGAAACGCACACATAGCGCCATGAATAAGCGAGAACCATTTTGGCAAAATATGAAAAAGTTGGATGGCCAACTCAAGCTGTATCTCTTAGTTGCTTTTATGTTTACAATCGGAAATTCCTCAAATGCTTTTCTCCTGCTGCGCGCGAAAAGTGTCGGTTTTGATGATAAAAATGTAATACTGCTTTACTTTATTTTCAATCTAACCGCATCTATTCTCTCTATCCCGCTTGGACGGTTATCCGATCGAATTGGCAGAAAAAAATTGCTTGTTACGGGTTATGTCATTTTTTCTACCGTTTATCTTGCCTTTGCTTTCGCATCCAGTCAAGCTACTATAATATTTGCCTTTATCCTTTACGGCTTCTATACAGCAATGATAACAGGAGTAGAAAGAGCTTATATCGCGGAAATATCACCTAGGGATTTAAAAGGGACGATGCTTGGTCTGCACTCCACTATCGTGGGCGTTGCTTTGCTGCCCGCTAGTTTGATCGCAGGATTGTTATGGGATGGATTCGGAGCACCGACAACGTTTATATTTGGCTCGGGAATGTCACTCCTCGCAGCATTAACTTTGCTCCTATTTATGAAAAATAAAAGCCTGCTGGTTAACAAAAATGCTTAAGTAGCCCATTCTCGAAATATAAATTGATTCAAGCAGGTTGACCCTTGATCAATATCCGAACTCTGAAATAGCAGAATTCAGTTGATATAAATTCTGCTACCATGATATGCCAGTAAAACGCAGTACTCAGACTGACTATTTTAACTAGGAATAAGGGAGCATACTCCAACAGATTCTGTTTGCGCGCGTGAATCTAGAATCTGGTTAGCGCTTACTCCACAAATGTTTATAATCATGCTAGTACTGTGATGGAAAAAACCTTTTACATACAAATCAACCATTATCGCATTTATTGCCTGTGCGTAAAAACAGTATTCCAAGTGTGTTTGGTCCACAATGGGAAGATATAGTGCATCCGGCAGGTGTTTCAATAATCTCATCAAAATGGGCATATTTATCTATCGTTGTTTTCACATCGTCGATTATATCCGCTGAACACATAGGATGAGTTATAAATACTCGACCATAGTCAATATCTTGTTTGTTTCTTAACTTGTCTTTCACATACTGTTCTAAACAACGCTTGAAACTGCCATTGTATTTCTTTCCCACAATCATTCTCCCATTAGCAACTTCAATACACGGCTTAATTTGGAAAACTCTCGCGCTATACATTTCTAACCCCGAGCAGCGTCCGCCTTTATATAGATAATCCAATCGGTCAACAATAAAACTCGCATCAACCTTAGGTGTAATTTCTTCAAGGCGGCGAAGTATATCTTCTAGTGATGCTCCCTCTCTGGACATTCTAGCCGCCTCAAATACTAAGTGTCCACTCCCCGAGGAGAGATTTTGCGAATCTACTACGAAAACATTTTTAAATCCTTCCGCAGCCATAGAAGCATTTTGATAGCAAGAAGAGAACCCAGCGCCAATGCAGACGTGTATCACAGCTTCGTATTGAGGTGATATTTTTTCAAAAAAGCAATCGTATTCATATGCATTTATAGCCGCTGTTTTGCAGGTTTCCTTATCACACTCAACAAAGTGAAAGATCTCTGCGGGGGTAATATCCACACCATCATGGTAAGCCTTTTCGCCTATCATCACGATAAGAGGCATAAGCGTGATATTCATTTCATCCAATATTTCTCTAGAAAGGTCGCATGTGCTGTCAGCGGTAACTTTTATCATATGTCTCCTCCTTATTTGGGGTAATTGGGGAGATTTGGGGACATCAACACGTTTGATTCTACCGATTATCCGAAAAGGAGATACAGTTTTATTTCTTAGATTATTAATATCATAGAATCAGAAGGTTAAATGTATATTAAGATAAATCAATGATTTGAGGATTGATTAACCTTGAATTTCGTTTATGATTTATCAAAACTTAGCAGGCAAAAAAACGCGAGTAAATCCGCGCTAGATATTCTAAAAGCTGTTCATGGCAACGATATCCGATATCTAAAATCCACTCTTGTAGCAATTATAAGACTAACCGCTACGCAAATGAAAAGAATTGACATTCAAGAGGAAAAAGTTTAAATCGCTGATTGTTAGTATTGATGTGCAATCTGCGGGGTACTCCCGAGAACAAAACCAGCCCATTCACCTAGTGTTCATCCTCCCGCCGTACCCATCGGATCGGTTGTTTGAGTTTTGCTCTTATGTTGTGGGTTGCTGGCAAGATATAACTGACCACTGATAAAAGACCAAATACTGCAATTTCCTAACGCATTGATTCATTTCATTCCTCGCCTTCACCTGAATCAGATCAAACGACGAATTATTATTAGTTGCTTTCCGGATTACCTCATGCAGTCCCTAATGTCCATTCAATCAGTTTTCTTGATCAGGTTAGCATATCTATTAATTACCGAATCTATGATGCTATCCCAGGAAATGCAGAGTGTCTTCCTTGCCGCCATTCCGACACGTTTTGCAATGTCTGGCTGATCAAGCGCGTATACTATTGCGTCATGCAAGCTTAGATCATTATCAAGGCAAATGAATCCATTTTCTCTATCAATGATTTGCTCCGCAGCACCACTGCCTTCAACAACAACAGCAGGAGTTCCCATTGCAGCGGCTTCCCTTACAACAAGACCACATGTATCATAAATCGATGGAAATACAAATAGAGTAGTGGCCTGATATAGCCCGTTTAGCAATTTTTCATCCGTAATATGTCCTGTAAACATCGTGTTTTCAGCAAGGCCAAGCGCCTTAACCTCATCCTTTACCGACTGCATATCAGGCCCTTGCCCTGCTAACACTAGCGTAAACAGGCGTCCGTCTTCCTTCAGCAGCACACACGCATTCAAGATACGCAAAATATTCTTCTTCCAGTTGATTTGCCCACAATACAACAAGACGTTGCTTCGCGGAAGATTTAGTGTGCGAATAGCTTGTTCACGATCTTGTTCACCTGGAATTGTCGCAGATATGCCGTTTGGCATGACAATAATGTCACGTTTAAACCCATATTCATGCAGTGCTTGAGATGAGCTCTCACTGACAGCCCAAACTTCATCGCATCGATTATAAAAGTCAACAATGTACTTCACGCCAATGTTTGCGGCCACATCCATCTTGGTAAGCTTGTAGAAATCGTCATAATAGCGCGAATGGAAAGTCCCTACAACGGGAATCTTTTTTTTTCGAGCAATGAATAACGCTTCCCTTCCCGCTAAGAACGGACTGTGCGCATGAACAATATCCAAAGGAATCCTCCGGATGCGCTCGCGGTAGTGCGCATCCAGAGTCGGAATTCCAGTGCTATACTGCCTCTGCGTCGGCACCTCGATACTTAAAAATTCTAATAGCTCATATGGTTTGTCGCCCAGATACCCGGCATTCGACATTGGAGCGATAACATAACACTCATGCCCTTTGTTTGGCACAGTGCGCGCATAGTTGTGTACCACCCTGCCGACTCCATCGACAATAGGCAAAAATGAATCCGTAAATAGGCCGATTCGCATATGTGATATCAATCCTTCTTGTCAAGTCGGGCTTGATCCGATCCTGACTCTGTTCCAAGAATTCCATCTATGTATACGGCTATTTCTTCAACTTTCAGCCCTGACATCGACTCGATCGCCGAGCACACGCCGCTCCTAATATTCTTTGCGACTGTTAACAAGTTATTACCATAAACCACGCGTACGTGTAGCATGATTCTAATAGTGCCTTCTTGTTTCCCTTCCAGAACCTCTACGCCTCGTTTGATATCAGTTTTTCCGAGTATTTTCGAAATGGAATCGCCCAGATTGTTTGGGTTCGTCTCAAATACACCGCCATTTTCTGTTGCGGCAATCCCGGCAATGTTTGCCAGCACTGTTTCCGTATACAAAATCGATCCGCCAGGCGTGTGCAACGGGATGATAACGCTCATAAATCAATCCTCAAATCATTCGTACAGCAGTTCAACACCCTGCTTAACGGCGGACTTTACTATCGTAGTGGCCTTGTTCCCATAGCTTGCCCGCAGTCGGCGCCCAGCACTCTGAAGCATGTTCGCATTTGCCAGATAAGCAGCGAACATTTTCCGGGTTCTGCATGTCGGTCGATGACGCGCCGCTGCCTTCAACAATTTCTACCAACCGAGATGGATTGTCCAGTAACGGACATGGACGTAGCATATTTTCGTTGAACGGTTGTCCCTTACGATACGCTTTGAACAGCGGTGATCGATACGCTTCCAGCAACGTTTTCTCACGAATATTCGAATCCGAGTAGTGAATGAACGCGCAGGGTTCAATGTCTCCATTCGCGTTTATATGTAAGTATGCCCGCCCGCCCGCGATGCACCCGCCGACAAATTCCCCGTCGTTCCAAAAATCCATCGTGAAAAGTGGCTTTGTTTTGCGGAACTGCCGAATCTGGCGGTACATAAACTCTCGCTGCGTCGGTGTGACCAACAACTCCGGCACGGCATCTGCCCCCACGGGCATATAAGTAAAGAACCATGCGAACTTCGCGCCTTTTCTTATCATGCTGTCAAAGAATGCTTCGCTTCCAATCACCTCGGTGTTTGCGCTGGTATAGCAGCACGAAATCCCGAACAGCAGTTTTTTTCTCTTGAGAATTTCCATCGCACGACAGACCGCTTTATACGTACCTTCGCCGCGGCGGGAATCGGTTGCATCCTCGAATCCTTCTATGCTAATGGCTGGCGCAAAATTCTTCACTCGCAGCATTTCATCTGCGAACGCTTCGTCGATTAACGTTGCATTTGTAAAGGCCAGAAATGCGCAGTCGGGGTGTCGCTCGCATAAGGTGATGATGTCGTTTTTGCGTACCAAGGGTTCCCCGCCGGAGTAAATATAAAAGTAAGTTCCCATAGCTTTGCCTTGTTGAATGACGCTGTCCAATTCTTCAAGACTGAGATTCAGCTTGTTGCCGTATTCTGCCGCCCAGCACCCTATGCAGTGCAGGTTGCACGCTGACGTCGGATCCATTAGAATCGCCCAAGGGATATTACAATCATTTACTTCAATTGCTTTCAATTGTCTGGGAGCGCCAATCATGCTGGCATTGATAACGAGGTTTTCGAAAAGCGTTCTACGAACACCTTGATCGATGTCTTCCCATAGGCTGGTTATTAGCTTGGACCAATTGTTATCCGGGTCATTTATTGCATTTCGAATTGCCCCCACCTGATTCGTTATCGTTCCACCCTTATCATGCTTCTGTAACCAATCTAATATCCGCGGAATGTTTTTCCTCGGGTTGTTATCCATGTAATTCAACACGCGTTTGACAATGAAAGCTTTGGAAAATTCAGACACAGTTCTTCCCATATTATCAGTACTCCTTTTTTATAATATCTGTTTACTTCAGCATTTATCTGCTAAACACTAGACATTAACGCATCCAGCGTCTGTCACTTCTTTACAAAAAAGACACCAAATACGTTTGGCCCCCCATGGCAAGCTACGGCAGCCCCGATTTTAATCTTGTAAATCTCTTTGAAGTGGTGCTTATTCTCAACTTGTTCAAGAACGAAATTGAGCAATGCTTCATCCTGTATCGCATGAGCAACGACTAAAATGTCGTCT
>CAYTHS010000073.1:0-14292 GCA_964437665.1 uncultured Oscillospiraceae bacterium | reverse complement strand
TGCCACGCTCGATCATCTTTGCCGGCGTCGGCGATTTTACGGGTTCGCCGGCGATGCTGATTTCGCCTTCGTCGAGCTTCGCAATCCCGGTAAGCGCCTCTATCAGTTCTGTCTGGCCGTTTCCGTCCACACCGGCAATCCCAACGATTTCTCCGCCGCGCACATCAATGCTGATGTTGTCGAGTTTTGCAACATCGCCGTCTCTTAGCGTCGCACCCTTCAGCGAAAGCAGCACCGGCCGTTCGCCTTCCATTCGTTTCCGGTCTATGGAAAACGTGATGCGCCGGCCCACCATCTTCTCGGCAAGCTGTTCAACGTTCGCGCCGTCCCGTGGAAGCGTTTCAACCACGCGGCCCTGCCTCAATATCGTAATCCTGTCAGCCGACTTCATGGTTTCCTTTAATTTATGTGTGATTAGTACGATTGCTTTGCCGTTTTCTTTAAACTGCTGCAGTGCTTCGAAGAGGTCGTCGGCTTCGCCGGGCGTCAATACCGCCGTAGGTTCGTCGAGTATCAATATTTCAGATTTACGGTACAATGCTTTCAGTATTTCAACCCGCTGTTTCATTCCGACCGGAAGTTTCGACACCTCGGCATACGGGTCCACTTTTAGTCCATATTGCTGCGAAAGCTTCTCCACTTCCGCAAACGCCGCCGCCCTGTCGAACGCAACACCTTTTCTCGGTTCAAATCCTAACACGACATTTTCGGCAACCGTAAGCGAGTTAATCAGCATAAAGTGCTGATGCACCATCGAAATACCCAGCGCAGCCGCATCCAGGGGCGATTTGATCTGCACCTCTTTATCGTTGATGAAAATTTCCCCGGAATCCGGCGAAACCAATCCGTATAAAACATTCATAAGCGTTGTTTTGCCGGCGCCGTTCTCCCCCAATAATGAAAGAACTTCTCCCTTTTTAATCTCAATACTCACGTCCGCATTTGCATGCACCGTGCCGAACGACTTGCAAATGCCTCGCATCTCGACCACACTCATAGGCTGCTTTTCTCCTTTTTCGTGTTAGGATCTCTGGATCAAGGATTAATTTCGGGTTTTTAAATGGACGATGTTCTTCGATGTGATCATCTTTATCCTCAATATAACACATGACATCCGTTACGTAAACATTTTTATGAGCTATTTTGACTGTTTTTTATTGTTTTATGTTGTATTCCATATTGCAGTAGGGTTTATTTGTTGATTTTCCTGTTTATTTGTTTGTTTTGCTAAAAATTCTTAACGTTCTTATGCTTCAATTCTATCTTTCTTTTTAAGAACATGATATGATAAAAAAAACATTTGGGAGGTAAATAATGAACGTCACTGCAAAGATTAATGCAGATCACGTTATTGAGATGCGCAGGTATTTACACGAAAATCCAGGCGTTTCAAGGGATGAGAAGGAAGCCTGTGCGCTGGTTCGAAGCGAACTTAGCCGCTTGAACGTCCCTTTTACGGCCGTAGGCGATTATGGAACTCTTGGCGTATTCGATACCGGCAAAGAAGGTCCGGTTACGGTTCTTCGTGCGGATATGGACGCTCTTCCCGCGCAAGAATCAACACAAAACAACAAAACACAAAAGCCCTGTGTTTCCAAAAAGGAAAACGCAGCGCATCTTTGCGGGCACGACGCGCATACCGCCATGCTGCTTGGCGCAGTCGAAGTCCTGCTGCTTTTACGTTCAGATCTTTGCGGAAAAATCCTCTTTGCTTTTGAAGCGGACGAAGAAACCGGCAGCGGTTACGCCCCGATGCTGGAAGCGCTGGAACCCTATCATCCAACAAGCGCATGGGGTCTGCATGTCTTCTCCGGCCTGGAAAGCTCAACTGTTGCCATCGTCGACGGCCCGTGCACCGCAGGCGGTATCTATATCGAAATTAAAATCCACGGGGAAAGCGCGCATGGTTCTATGCCATATCAAGGCAAAGATGCGCTTCTCTGCGCGGCTCACGCGGTTACGTCCCTTCAAAACGTGGTTGCTAGGGAGCTCCCGCCGCACGCACGTTCCGTGCTTTCCATCGGCGAACTTCACAGCGGGACGGCCTCCAATATCATTGCGGACTTAGCGCACTTTTCAGGCACATGCCGTTATTACGACCCTGATGTCGGCCGCTTGATGGACGCCGCCATCCGGCGCATAATCGAGAGCAGCTGCACGGCCTTTGGCTGCACGGCCGAATATGTACACATGCGCCACGTTTTACCGACCGTGAACGATGAAACGCTGGTTGCCGAAGCTGTTGCGGCGCTGAAGAATACCCATATCCATGTCGTCCCCGGCGTACCGATGCTCGGCAGCGAAACATTTGCAAACTACGGGCGGCTTTGCCCAACAATTTTTGGTTTCCTTGGTGTTGGGAATGACCAAAAAGGGACGATGAATATCCCTATGCACAATCCAAAATTTGATATCGATGAAGACGCTCTGGCCGTCGGGGTTGCCGCTACACTCGCATTTGCGCTTGAACAAAACGGCGTTGGATAACGTCACGGAACCGTAAGCCACCCCGGTTTTCTATTGCAGCGCATGCCGAAAGCATCCACGCACAAAACGGCTTGCAGATTGTGTAAAAAAGCAGACGCATCGGTATTGCTTAAAGGCTGCCGGCAAAAACACGCATGTTGAGACGGTGAAGCGGCGTTTTGTGTTTTAGAAACACATCCTGATACCCCCGGTATTAACTCTTGTCCGAACGGCTTATTAAAAAAAGCCTCCTGTCGTAATTGTTTTATCCCACGACAGGAGGCGTCTTTTCGCAATGTCCGTTTTCGGAGTTCGGTTCAATCCTGCGACAGGAGGTTTTTCAAGTGTATTCACCGAGTCACGCGTGCTTCTCGTTTCAGTGAGTTTTCATTCTTTGTACGTCAGCGTGTCCCCGTCTCCGTGCCGCTGCATACCTGATCTCGCAACGGCGGCCTCGCTTAATCCCGCCGTTATTTCTGCACTAGCGCAGAATTCGACGCCGCCCGGCATTGCCGCAGCCCGTTTTCGGTTTATGCTCCGCCTCAAAATCACAAATACTGCCAGCGCAAAGAATCCCGTACTCAGAAGCCAATAGACAACGTCATAGAATGTATAGCGCCCCGATATGTTGATTACGCCGCGCACCAAAAACCCGACCGTCAGCGTGGCGACGCCGGAATTCCAGAACCTGCGTACTGGTTTCATAGCGATTCGCATCCTGTCCGTCAGAAGCAACGTCTCCGCCGGTACAAGCCCGAACAGCAGCGGTGGTAAAAACAGTGTTATGAGAAACGGGGAACTCTGCCCGTAACTGTGTTGCAGATACACGGCGCTGAACACGCCGCAAAAGGCTGCAATCAATCCGTATGCCTTCACCGTCCGTTTCAGAATCCTGCGCCGTCTGTCAAGCGGAGATATATACAATATCGCTCACCGCCCTTTCCGTAATCATCTTTCCGTTGGTCGTCGGAATGTTGATCACTTCACCTGCAAACACCATGGTGGACGAGCCGCCGCCATCAAGGTTATAGGCCGTTATGCAACCGTACTGCCGCATCACTTCGGATAGTTCGTATAGCGTCAGTCCCTCGCTCTGGTTGGTGCGTCCGTCTGAAACGACAAAAATGTAATGCAGCGCGTCGATCACCCCGATTGCCGTGCGCGGATTGCTTGTGCTCGCGCGGTCAACCTCGTCGTCTTTCGAAACGGTAAGCTCGCCGTTCTCAACCAGCACCGGACCGAACGCAAGGAGCTGAACAACGCCGTTGTCGATTAATTCCTGTGCTGAAATTTCGCTCTCGTCGATGATATCGAAACTTCCGTCGGCATAGATCACGAGGTCTTCTGTTTCGTCGCCCATTCGTACGGTGTCGCGGTAGATTACGCCGTTTTTAATCACATAACCACGTTTGCTGGCTCCGTAATAATCACCGTTGATTGCAAAAATCGCATTATGTTCCGCGGCAATCGTGCTGGTCGTTTCTGTGATGTTTGTGCCGTACACGTCTTTGGCAAGCGCCGTTCGCAGCGCATTGGCGCTGGAAAGCCGGATGTCTGCAACGTATACGTCCGTATTACTGACGCGCAGAGTCATGATCGTAATATTCACATCGTCGCTGGTATAACTGCTGCCGGACAGCACCGGCTCCGGGGACGGCGATCCTTCGTTGGGGGCGGCGGAATCGCCGCCCGAACCAGCCGAAACGGGGGCCGTTACCCCAATAGACGCGTCCGTTTCCGCAACCGCAATCCTACGCGCGAAAACAAAGGTGTCCAGAAGCACGAACGCCGTCAGTGCCGCAAGCACGATCGCAAACAAAACAGCATATCCGTGTCTGCGGAAAAAAGATGGCTTGCGCATGGGTTATCCCCGTCTTCCTCCGCCGGGCGCCTGTCCGCCTCCCGGCGACTGCCGGTCGTTAAACCCGCCGGACGACATGCCGCCGCCCGTGCCGGACGTGGTGGACATACCGGAAAGGGTTATAGACGCCGCCAGCGTACCTCCGGAGAGCGTGCCGCCCGATACACTGCCTCCGCTGTAAAGCATGTAAGTACTGCCGTTGATCATTTCCGGCGAGCTGATAACGACGTTTTGGTAGTCCTTCTGCGGCGCAAACGATATGATAGTATTCCCGTCCGCATCCGTAAGCGTCATAAGCGTTCCGGCACTCTGTGTGCTCTGATATGTATACATCAGAGAACACTGTTCCGAGGCGCTGCCGAATCCGGTTGCCATACCGGAACTGCCTGCCGCGACCAATACGCCGCCGCTGATCGTCGCCTGTCCGGCATCCAGTGCCCCGTTGCCTGAATTGGTTGGCCCCGAAATATATGTGAAGCCGCCTGTAACGGTCAGAGAACCGTTGCTGTCCAACCCGTCGCCGCCCGCGTTTACAAGGATAGTACCGCCGGAGATGACGATCTTTTTGCCAGTGTCGCTGGCAAAGCTGTCTTTAGCGCCGCGGCTGTTGCCATATGCGGAATCGTCCGAGCCTCCCGCCGCGTTGAATCCGTCGTCCGACGCGGTCACGTCGACCATACCGCCGGAAACGGTGACCGTACCTGCTTCAATGCCTTCGTAACTTTCCGTGATCGTAATATCGCCGCCGGAAATCACCAGCGTGTCGTCGCAATGCATCCCGTCGTCGCCGGATGCAAGCGTCAGCGTACCGCCCGTTACGGTAAGCATCTCTCCGCTGTGAATTGCATCGTCCTCCGCATCGATAACGATGCTGCCACCGTTTATGATCACGGAGTACTGTGCTTTGACGCCTTTCTGACTGTCGGCGGACGATCCGCCCGTGTTAATGGTGATAGTCCCGCCATCGATCTGGACCATGCCCTGTTCCGCATCGTCGTCGTTCACGCTTGAAATCCCGTCGCCGCCGGCAGTGATTCCAATCGTGCCGCTGTTGATAGAAACACTGTCCTTCCCGGAGATTCCGTCCTGTTCCGCAACGATGTTCAGCGTTACGTCGGCGATCACGATGTCGTCCTTGCCGACGATTCCGAATTTATAATTGCCGTCAACCGTCAGCGTACCTGTACCGTTGATCGTTAAGTCGCACTTTGAGAATATGCATCCGTCCGGCGTGTTGCCGTATGCGTCCTCAGCATAGCTGCCGCCGTCGGAAAGTGCGTTCCGCGTGCCTTGCACAACCGTGACGAATACCTTGTCCGCTTTCACGGCATAGATCGCCGCGCCGTCACTGTTTGAAACGGAAGCTCCGTTGAGTACAATCTGTACCTTGTCGTCCTCGCCTGCATTGACCAAAATCTGACCATCCGTCAATGTGCCGCTCAAAACATATACGCCGCTCTGCGTGATCGTATAGTCGCCGTTCAAAGCGGAAAGGTCTGCGTAAACTGCCTCGCTTTCATCATAGGTCCCCGCAAGGTCGCGCTCTGTGTAACTGGCGGAAGCCGCGCTGAGCGCGGTTTCCGCTGCGCTCGCCGCCGCTTTTGTTATAACAGTAGTCTCGGTTTCCGTCTCCGCCGGCTTGGTTTGCGCCGTCTGGCAACCGGAAAAAGCAATCAGCATCACGGCGGATAACATCACAGTTGCATATTTATATCGTTTCATTTTGTCCCCTTTCAATCCGGGTATCTATAGCTCGTCTTTCGCGTCCGGAGTCCGCGTCAGCATGATATTCAGGTTCCCGTTTCGTGTTCGAAGCGCGTCGATGAACTGTTTTTCCATCGTAACGTCGCGAAGCGTCACATCATACTGCAGTTCAAACATGCTTCCGAGATTCGTCGTCTTTACCCTCTTAAGCTGGGTCTGCCTCGTGTACTTTGAAAAAACATCGTCAAACACATCCGTATAGTCCAGATCTTCCGGCATAATGATTTTGAGCAGCCGGTGGTTCTCATTCTGTTCGCCAAAGCACAGTTTCACCAATAGCAGGCTCGCGGCCGCCAGCACACAAAACATGAGGCATGCTACGCCGATATAGCCCATGCCGGTCGAAAGGCCAATCGCCATCGCGAGGAAAATTGCGGCGATTTCTCTTGCGCCGCCCGGGACCGAGCGAAAGCGTACCAGCGAGAACGTACCAGCCACTGCGATTCCCGCGCCGAGATTGCCGGACACCAGCAGGATTACCGTCTGCACGACTACAGGCAGCAGAACCAGCGTAAGCACAAATCCGTTTGAATACGTGTTTTTATACATGTAAATCAAAGCGGAAAAGAATCCCAGCCCGATCGATACGCCGCTCAGGGTCAAAAACTGCACAATGGTAAGATAGTCCGTGGTAAGAATGCTTTCAAGCATAGCTTCCTCCCTTTGTTAGTTGCTGCATTCTCGGGCAAAGGTAATCGCGATAGCATGCCCCATACTTTGAAAAACTTGTCGGATAAATCCTGTTTCTGTTGAGAATTTCGCAGAGCCAGAGCGGCATCGCGCCGGATGCTTTGATCTCCATAAGCGTTAATCCACGCGGCAGAATCGGCCGTCCCCACGAGCCGGCGCTCATCATCAAAGCGCTGGAGCGGAAACGAAGCGTATCGTCAAACGTAATCCGCAGCCCTTGTTCCGCGCCCGTGTAAGCGATTCGCCGATAACTGAGAAGTACACGCGGGTACGGATTATACAGTTTCATAAAATACTGGATCTCGCGCAGCACCTGCGAGTCCGCTCCGGCAGGTTCGCCCGCAAGCAGCGCGTCGGCTTGTGTCAGCAAAAGTTCCGCACGGCGTTTGTAAACCACGCCGTCATACTTTTTCTTCAGTTCCACAAACACCGTGCTCTCCGCGTTGATATCGCCATAACCTCTTACGCGAAGCTTTTCCTTGTATTTTGGTTTTTCCAGAGACGTGCGGATCAGCCGGTAATCGTCCGTATCGTAATAGATACTCGATATCGTGCTCCGGCCAAACGGGTCGGGATGCATATGCCCAATTAACCCCCGCTGCACAGTCCGAAGCTGCGCGACGTCGAGAAGGTACTTTTTCTCGATGCGTTCAAATGTATTTTCTGCCATGGATTTCACCTCTCATGCGGCAATTGTAAAATCCTTATCTGAAATCCTGCTGAAATCTGTATTTCAGTGTTTTTTCAGAAAAAGCCAATAATATGAAAATCAGGACTAAGCAAAAAGGATGGACGCCCGGCCACATAGGCAGAAAAAACGCCGAGGCGAAGATTGCTTTCGTCAAGCAAAGCGATTTATACTGAAGAAAACAAGAGGGGGCGGCGAATATCTGTGTATATTCTGATTGTGGAAGATGAGAAGCGTTTGTCCGACGCGCTGACACAAATCATGCGCGAACAGAAATACACCGTCGACGCCGTGTACGACGGCGAAGACGGATATCAATATGCGCTCTGCGGCGATTACGATGCAATCGTGCTGGACGTCATGCTGCCTAAGCGCAGCGGATTCGAAGTCGTAAAAGCACTCCGCAAAGAAAAAGTCGCAACGCCCGTACTGCTTTTAACCGCACGCGACGAACTGGAGAGTAAAGTTGCGGGTCTCGACTGCGGCGCGGACGATTATATGACCAAACCGTTTGCGCCGGAAGAACTGACCGCGCGCATCCGCGCGCTGACCCGCCGTCAGGGCGAAGTCGTGCTGGAGGAAATGACGTTTGAAGATTTGACCTTGGAACTTTCCAACTGCGATCTTAAATGCGGCGTCAAGCACATCCGCCTTAGTTTTAAGGAATTTGAAGTGATGAAGCTCCTGCTTGCCGCGCCGAACATCATCGTCCCCAAAGAACAAATAATCGTTAAAGTATGGGGTGCGGAAAGCGATGCGGAAGACAATAATGTGGAAGCGTATATCTCATTCCTGCGGAAAAAGCTCCTTTATCTCGGTTCGCGCGTGACTATTGTAACGATTCGAAAACTCGGCTATCGGCTCGGCACGGAGTAGATTATGATACTAAAACTCAAGAGGAAATTCATACTGATCAATATGGCGCTCGTGCTCGCCGTGCTGCTGATTGTCTTCTCCACGCTCTGCCTGTCCTCTTACCGGCAGCAGTTGCAGAGCGCGGATCGCGCGCTCAACCTGCTGTTGCTGCGATGCGACGCCCCTTCTATGAAATTTGAAATCAGCAAACCTTCTTCACCTGGCGGTCAGTCGGATAGAACCGACAGCCTGATCCCCGGCTTCGTGGTTTTGATCGACGAACCCGGCGAATTGAGCGTTTGGTCCGGAGAATCGGTGTCCATCCGTGAAGAAATCGCCCAAAGCGTTGCGCAAGCCGTCATAGACTCAAACCGTGCCAGCGGCCTGATCCGCGCGTATTCACTGCGGTATCTGCGTGTAACCGAGAACGGCGAAACGCGCATTGCGTTCGTCGACGTCAGCGACGATCTTTCAGAAATGACGGAAATGATCGTAACTTCTTTGCTGGTCGGCGCCCTTGGTATCGGCGCGTTTTTCTGCATCAGCCTGTTTCTGGCAAACTGGGCGCTCAGGCCCGTTGCAAAAGCCTGGGCGCGGCAGAAACAGTTCGTCGCAGACGCGTCCCACGAGCTGAAAACACCGTTGACCGTCATCCTCGCCAATCAGAAAATCCTTCTGGCACACCCCGAGCGGACGATCGGCGAACAAACGCGATGGATCGAAAATACACGCTCGGAAAGCACCCGCATGAAGTCGCTTGTTGAAGATATGCTTTTTCTTGCAAAATCGGATGCAGATCGGATGCAGTTATCTCTCTCAAACGTCAATTTTTCCGACCTTTTACAGGGAGCCCTGCTGTGCTTTGCGTCTGTCGCATTTGAAGCCGGCGTTCAGATGACGGAGGAAATCCAGACCGACGTCTGCCTCCCCGGCGTCGAATCGCAATTGCACAGGCTCTGCGTAATTCTAATCGACAACGCCGTTAAGTATGCCGGACAAGACGGGACGGTGCATACCATTCTGCGTTCGGACGGTACAAACTGCCGTCTCAGCATTCAGAACACCGGTTCGCCGGTTTCCGAAGAAGACCTGCCGCATCTGTTCGAACGTTTCTACCGGGCGGACCGCGCGCGCAGTACGGGTGGTTTTGGGCTCGGTCTCCCTATTGCGGAAAGTATCGTCCGTTCGCACGGCGGGAGAATCTGGGTGGAAAGCAGCACGTCCAAAGGCACGGCTTTTCATGTAACGCTGCCGGCATATGCCGCTCACAAACGCAGGAGTAAAAAAGAGTGAAACAAAACGCCTCCCGTCAAACCGGGCTCATCACAAAATCTCTCGCGATTTCGGTTCTGCTTTGCTGCATTGCGTTTTGTACCGGCTGCGGCGGTAAAACACCGCTTCCCGACGCTGTGCCGTCCGCTGCGGAACCTTCGGACACGCCGGTACTGCTCGCAACCGAGCCGCCCGAGCCGACCGCATCGCCCACCCCGGAGCCGGAAATGGTGATCGATGAAGACGGCGATATCACGTTGAGGAGCGATGTCGAGGCTTCATTTTCCACTGCATCGTATCCCTTTACCGATCCTCCGAAGGTGTTGATTTATCATACGCATGCGACAGAATCCTATCTCAAAGGCGAGGCAGACGACTATATTGAGACCGAAACGGGACGTACAGAAAACAACGCGTATAACGTCGTCGCCGTCGGAGATGCACTGCAAAGCGCGCTGGAAGAGCGCGGCTTCGTCGTCGTTCATGACACGACGAACGTCGAACCGCCTGAACTAATCAGCGCATACTCCCGTTCACTGGAGGTTATGCGGCAGTATGATAACGTCGACATCTATCTTGACCTGCATCGCAACGCCAGCCGCCAGCGTGGACACTCGGACAACACGGTTCTCATCGGCGACACACCCTGTGCAAAGCTGTTTTTCGTAGTCGGCACCGGCATCGGAACTTACGAAGGCGAGTACGACGCTTTACCCGACTGGGAGGAAAATTACACGTTTGCGCTCTCCGTTATGCGCGCAATCGCAGACGAAGCGCAGCCGCTCGTTAAGCCGATCCGCCTGAAAGTCGGGCGGTACAACCAGCATATGGGGCTTTGCTTGCTTGCGGAAATCGGCACCAACGCAGACACGCTTTCCGCCGCGCTCAGCACCGTCCGTTATCTTGCGGATGCACTTGCGGACGTTTGCGTTTTTGGGTAAGCGGACGCCGGTTGCGGCGCATAAGGTATAGCCTGCTTGCCGGCTGTCAAAAAACCAATTATTAACGATATATCTTCTCATCGTTGATGGTTCCCGGAACATAAGGTTTTTTTGATCATCATTTGACTGCATACGCGTCGTAAACGCAAGCGTCTCAGGCGCTTCTCGACTATCCCCTTCCCCGTATAGATTTATAGCCGCACGGAAGGAACGTCGCACCATAACATCCTCTTGACAAACCGGAGAAATCCGTTACAATACATATAGTTAGATGGTTCTAACTACATTGTCTTCAAGTACGCAAAACCTTTTTATATGTTCTGGAAAACCCGGCGTCGGAAGCGGTGAGACATGAAAAATAACACGAGCAAAAAATTTTGGGACCGCAGCGCGCGTATCTATGACCGCTATATGCGGGAGCAAGCCGCCTTATACGATCAGATATATCGACTGATGTACCTCCGGTTTCATCCGAATATGGAAGTCCTGGAGTTGGCGGCCGGTACGGGACTGATTGCGTTACAAATTGCCAAATATGTAAAATCGGTCGAAGCAACCGATTTTTCGGAAAAGATGCTTGCAGTTGCACGCAGCAAACCATTGCCCCAAAACGTCCGTTTTTGCACGCAGGACGCAACTTGTCTGACATATCCCGATCAGTGCTTCGACGCGATAATCATATCCAACGCACTGCACATCATGCCGCATCCGGAAAAGGCGCTGGCGGAAATTCACCGGGTGCTCAAAGACGACGGGCTACTAATCGCGCCGAACTTCACACACAAGGGGCTTTCTTTTTTCAGCCGGCTTAAGGCCTCCGTCGCAAAACTGTTCGGTTTCGGTGTGTTTTCTGTTTGGTCGCCGCAGGAATATATTGCCTATATAAAAAATCATGGTTTTCAAGTTCAATATTCCTGTGTATTGAAGGCCTCGTTTCCCTTGACTTATGTCGAAGCTTCGAAGCAAGCAGACGCATAGTCTGCCGGCTGCCGCTTCGGCAGGCACTGCACCAGCGCTTCTATTTGTATGAAGCGCTTATAAACAACACCTTGGTTAGAATCTTCTAACCTTCGTCGTTCCCTCCCCGATCAATGGTTGATTGAAGAATAACTCTGTGACGAAAGGAGGCGTTCAATGCCAGAAAAAGAAATCATCCTCCACTGCTCGCCGACCCTCGCCGGGTTAAAAACCGGGAACCTCTTCCTCAGCGACTATAAAAACAGCGCCGTCCTGCAACGGGATGTTGCACAGTGGAACGCGCGTCTCGGTCAAAAGGGGCTCCGGTTTACCGTGCTTCGGGCACGTAACGGAAGAGCGCTGATTTATGCTTACCGGCTCAGCCGTTTGAAAGAAACGCTTTCCGATACGAAAGTAGCATCATTCCTAGCGGAGCACGGATATCCGGCCGGTCATTTAGAAGGTTGCCTGATCCGCCTTTGCGTCAGGCTTGCCGAATGTGAGAATTTTCCGCATGAGATCGGCGTCTTCCTGGGTTATCCGCTCGGTGATATCAGGGCGTTTATCGCCAACGGCGGCGCAAACTGCAAATGCGCTGGCGCCTGGAAAGCGTACTCGGACGAACAGGCGGCGGAAAAAACGTTTTCAAAATATAAGAAATGCACCCAAATCTACTGTAAAAAGCATGCCGAAGGTATCGGAATCGACCGATTGGCCGTAGCAATGTAATATCGTGACAAACCGAACAATAGAAAGGAATTGTTTATGCATAATGTAGCAATCGTTTATTGGAGTGGGACGGGAAACACGGAGGCCATGGCAAATCATATTGCGGATGGAGCAAAGGCCGCGGGCGCAAGAGTGAAAGCTTATTTCGCCTGCGGGTTTTCAAAGGATATGCTGGACAGTTTCTCTGCAATCGCATTCGGCTGTCCTTCCATGGGCGCCGAGCAGCTCGAAGACTGCGAATTCGAACCAATGTTCGACTCGGTTAAGCACCTTCTTTCCGGTAGACGCATCGCCCTCTTCGGCTCATACGGATGGGGCGACGGCGAATGGATGCGCACCTGGGAACAGGAGTGTGTCGATTATGGGGCGAAGCTCGTCTTCCATAGCGTGATTTGCAACGAAGCGCCGGATGACGAGTGCGCGGCCAGCTGCCGAGCGCTTGGACGTGCGCTCGCACAGTGACGGCCTACTCTGTCGTGGTTCGTCGGGAACTGCACGCGCTGGGCGCAGCATGAAGAAAGGAGCGGTGTTTCTGAGCATTCATAAAGCCGGTCAGGATTATCTGGAGGCAATCCTGATGCTGAGGATTCAGGGCAAAGTCGTTCGCTCGGTTGGTATCGCCGAAAAAATGGGCGTTTCCAAGGCCAGCGTCAGCTTCGCCACAAAAGCGCTCCTATCCGACGGCTATATTACGATGAACGGCGAAAAAGAAATCATGCTCACAAAAAAAGGGCTGGCACTCGCGCATATCATCTATGAGCGGCATCAGTTCCTGACAAGCTGGCTGGAATCGCTCGGCGTTGATCATCAGACAGCCGAGCGGGACGCCTGCCGCATAGAACACGACCTCAGCGTCAAGAGCTTTTCGGCAATCAAACGTTTTGTGAGCACGCACAGCAGTTCGTTTCCCCCGCTCGCCTCTGAGGAGGAAGTCAAAGTGAATAGCTGTCTCTCCGGCGCCGAGCCATAGCGATGTTCTCGGCGGCCCGCACAGCTCCGAATATCACTTTTGAACGTTATCCAACAATGCCACGCGGCCATGCGATTACGTGCGGCGTGCGACCGTCAAAAGCCAGTTTTTTGATATAATAACTGCTCTTTGACCCTTAATCCTTTGGTTTAGCAAGCGGAAAAGCACACAATGCGCCCCCGAAAAGGGCGATCCACTGTGCCGGATAAACCTTCCCAGTCAGTTCCCCGATCATACAGCACGATTGCGTTCAAGCGCCCTCGCAGCAATGCTGTGAAGCCGCATTGCGCGCATGCATGAGCTTTGGCCAATGTGTCAGCGCAATATCCGTCAGCGTCGGATCGTACATCGCGCCTTTCTGCATAAGGAGTTCTCCTCGGCACCGTTCCTCTCCGATTGCTTCGCGATAACTCCGCCGGCTCAGCATTGCGTCCGTGGAATCCGCAATCGCGATGATACGCGAGCCAAGCGGGATGGCTTCCCCCGCAAGGCCATATGGATACCCGTTTCCGTCATAGCGTTCGTGATGATGCAGAACAATTCCGGCAATCTCCCTGAAGCAATCGACCGAACGAAGGATTTCGTACCCGATAACAGGATGCCTGCGTATAGCGGTCCACTCCTCCTTCGTCAGCTCACCCCTTTTAAAAAGGATCGCGTCCGGAACGCCGATTTTCCCAATATCGTGTAAGTGTGCTGCAATGTGGTAGATTGTCTTTTCTTCCGCCGAAAACGCCAGCAAGCTGCATATGCTTTCCGTCATCTCCGCAACACGTAAAGAATGCTGCGCCATGTCGGGATCCCGCGCTTCCATAGCGGCAACAATACCGGCAATCAAATCATGATAGCACAGCAAATCATTTCCCAACTTCAGCACGTGACCCTCCCTTTTCGGTTAGAATCTTCTAACTCCCTTCTGCAGTTTAATGCTTACCCCCCATTTTTGTCAAGGGATGACCCTGCTTTATGCCGGAAACTGCAGCTGCCATACCGCCGCATGCAGCAGACCTCTGCAAAATATATTCTTATAGAGTGTGTTTCTAAAATCACAGAAGCGCATTTCTGCCGTCTCGACTTGCATATTTTCGTTAAAAAGCCT
>CAYTHS010000072.1:0-14646 GCA_964437665.1 uncultured Oscillospiraceae bacterium | reverse complement strand
CGTGACCACGTCAGCGGTCGAAACGATCTCCTCGATATCCGCAATAACCTCCGGCTGGACGCATCCTGCGGTCGCCGTATGGGTATCGAGCGTCGTGCTGATCTTCTCGGCGACTTCCTTGGAGGTGTAGTACTTTGCGAATTCGATCGCGGCGTCCGGATTTGCCGCGTTGGTCGGGATGCAAAGGCCGTTGCACTTGACTTCGACCATCTTGGGATCATCCGCATTAAAGTTCGGCCATTCAAACATACCGAGTTCAAAACCTTCCGGCATGATGGAAAGTATCTCCTGCGGCAGCCAGCTTCCGACGTACATCATTGCCGCTTGTCCCTGTACGAACAGCGCGTTCGCACCCGGATACTGCGTTCCTTCAAAGCCTTTCTGGAAATAAGGAAGCATCTCTTGCAGCTTTTGTGCCGCTTCGAGGAACTCCGGCTCGGTCCAGCTTGTTTCGCCGCTGATCGCAGAGACATACTTATCATGTCCGGCAAGACGGATCGCAAGATTGCTGTAATACCAGGAAAGGTAGAAGTCCACGTTTCCGTCCGCCCCGATGGGCGCTACGCCCGCTTCAGAAATCTTCTCAAAAATGGCGACCATCTCGTCCCATGTGGTCGGCTCCGTCAAGCCAAGCTCATCAAACAGGCCCTTGTTATAGAACCAGCAGGTGATGCCCAGCTCGAAGGGAATCATCTGAATATCGTCGCCCGTCATGACGCCGGCTTCCAGCGACCCATCAATGAAAGTGTCGCTCCAAACCTGTTCGCCGCTGTAATCGCTGTCCGCAAGATAATCGTTGAGCGTCATCAACACGCCCTCTTCTGCAAGCGTGCTGCCAATGCCGGTGTTGCATACAAACAGATCCGGCGGGTTCCCGTTGATGATGGTCGGACGAATCTGGGTTACGATATCCTGGCCGACATAGGAGATGTTGACCGTGATGTCGGGATGCGAGGCGTTAAAGTCTGCAACGATCTCGTCATACAATTCCGACTGAATGGTTCCGGGAGAATACAGCGTCCAGAATTCGACAGTTCCGGAAGGTGCCGAAGCGGCCTCTTCGCCGGAGGATTCTTCTTCGGTCGCGGCGGGTTCCTCGGTCGCAGCGTCTTGTGTCTCGGTTGTCGTTGCGTCCGTGCTCTGATTCGCCATGCAGCCCATAACGCCCAACAGCATCAGGCACGCCAGCAAAATCGCCAATACCTTTTTGATTGTTAACATTGTTTTTCCTCCTTTTATATTATCGCACCGTGTGCGAACCATAACGTTTTTAACCTTTGATCGCGCCGTCTGTGATACCCTTCGCGATCTTTTTCTGCATCAAGAAGAACATAACCAACGTAGGTAGCAGCAGTATCACAACGCCTGCAAACAGCGCCGCCCAATCCATGCTCATCTGCTGCTGCGATTTCAAATTATATAAGCCCGCAGAAAGAGGCATTTTGCTCGGATCTTGAATTAGAAGCATTGCGTAAAAGTACTCGTTCCATACGCTCAAAAAGTTGAATATCATCACCGATACCAGCCCCGGCTTCGCCATCGGGACGGCGATTCTCCAATACACGCCGAATCGGCTGCACCCGTCGATCATCGCCGCCTGTTCGACGTCGTGTGGAAGTCCGGCGAAAAATCCGGTCAAAACAAACACGGTAAACGGCATATACACCGCGCTGTAGATCAAGATGATGCCAAGATAGGTGTTGAGCAAACCCGCCCGCGCATAGGTGATATATAAGGGAACCAACGTAATCTGCGCCGGGATCGACATGCCCGCGATAAACAGCATCGTGATCAAGCGAACCCAGCGGTATCTGCCGTGACGCGCCAGAACATAAGACGCCATGCTGCCCGCCACCATGAGAATCGTCAGCGTAAAGAACATGATAATCAGCGTGTTCCACAAATAGTCGCCCATGTTGCCGCTGGTCCACGCCCGCACATAGTTACTCCACTGCATTGTCTCCGGCAGCGACCATACCTTAGAAAAGATTTCACTGTTGGATTTGAACGAAGACATGATAAACCAACCCAACGTGATAACCGAAACGCTGATCCATAGAATGATGAATATATAGGATAGGATTTCGCCAACGGTCAGTTTTTGAATCTGCTTGGTCTTTTGCATGCGTTCTCCGCCTCTCAAATCGTTACAGTTCGACATACTCTTTGCCCATCCGCATAATCGTGCGGTATATGATCGTTGTGATCACGACGATCACCAACAACGAAACGGCGATCGCCGAACCGTAGCCCATCTTGTACAAGCCCGCGATATAGTCGACCGATTCCCAAACCATGTAGGTCGCGGCGGTATGTGTTTGGTTGCTCGGCCCGCCCTGTGTCATGACGTACGTCACGCCGAACGCCATCCAGCCGTTGATGATCCAGTAAAGAATGCCGACGTTGAGCACGCTTCTAATCAAGGGAAATGTGATATGCCAAAATAGCTGCGTATCCGACGCGCCGTCGATGCGGGCGGCCTCATAGTAATCCTCGGGGATACGCTGAATCCCGGCGGTCAACAGCGTCATCAGGAACCCGACCCACCACCAAATGGTAACGAATACGATACACCCCATCGCCATGCTGCGCTTGCCCAACCACGCAAAGCCCACTGCGTCGATCCCGACGCCTTCCAGAAGCGAGTTCAACATGCCAAACGACGGGTTGAACACAAACGTCCACACGATGCCGATTGCAACGACCGATATCGCATACGGCGCGAAGATAAGGGAGCGGAGAACGCCCTTTCCCAACGTCCGCTTTTTGCAAAGGAAGTTTGCGAAGAACAACCCCAGCGTGATCACAAGAATTCCGCCGATGAATATGATAACGAGGTTGTTCTCCAGCGCCTGAAGAAAAATTTTGTCTTTCAACAGATTCTTGTAGTTCTCTAGGCCGACGTACTTCATCGTGCTGTTGCTGAATCCCTTCCAGTCATACATCGAGACCTCGAACGCCTGTATGCCGGGGATCAGATAGAGCCGGACATAAACCGCCAAAGCAGGCAGTACCATCAGCGCCACAAACAACCAATCGCCAAGTTTCCTGCGATTCCACGCTTTCTTTTTCAAAGGCTACCTCCTTTTTTGGGGAAAGGGAGACACGTCGTCACAAACCGCGCCGCCGCATCCCGGTTCTCGATTAGGGATGAATTTCCCAAAGATACCCGCTGCGATGTGGAATGTCGTTTTCGCCCGCAAACAAAACGCCGTCCTCCGTCATCACGACGTGATGGATCTGCCAGCACGGTTCGCCCTGTTCGTCGCGAATGATATCGGATAACTCATACGTCTCTTTTCGCACGTCAAGTTTGATGAGCTGACATTTGCCGTCCCGCCCCGTTACGCCATACGCATACCTTCCCTCCGCATCCAGCGCAAGCGCAGACAGCCGCGAACGTCTGTCGCTGATCGGCGTAAACAGGTAGGCCGCCTTCGCCGTCTTCGGATCGATGCGATAGAGAGAACCGTTTGCGGCGCTTGTATAGACCGCGCCGTCTCCAAGGTTAAAGAAGCTCTCCGGCTTTTCATATCCGAACGACCCGTCGCGCTTCGGAATGCCGAACGGCAAATACTCAATACGCTCCGCACCGGCTCGGACGCGGAAAAGGCGGCAATCGTTCGCGCCTACGTCGTGCGACCATGCGCGCGTAATCCTCCAGCAACCCCATAGCGTACCGTCGTCGTCAAGCGCGGTGGACTCGCATTGGGCCATGCCGGCGATACCGGAACCAATCAGCCCGTAGTTATGGATTTTGCCCGTCCCCAGATCATAGCGCAGCAGATATTCGGGAGCGAACGTCATCAAATAGAGGCAATCGCACTCTTCGTCATAGGTGATGTTTTGGATATACACATGCTCGAGCGGAATGCACAGCTTTTCCCAACGCCCCGCCTTGGGATCGTAGCGGCAGATCGCCCCGCCCGGCGCGTCGAGGAACTCGTCAACATTGTGCAGAAGCGCAATGGCCGAATAGTAACAGCCGTCTTTCTTTCGATAGATAAACGAGCGATGGAACTTTGCATCGTACGGCGCGGCCACGGCCGCAAACCCCGTGTCGATAAACTTGCCCGTTTTACGATCGAACGCCTTGGTAATCTCCTCCTCGTTAAAACTCGTAATTCCGGCGTGCAAAAGCTGCGTGTTTTGATCCCAAAGCAGGCAGTCGAAGCTGATCGTGCCGCGCCGCCAATTTTCATGGGCGTAGAAATCGCGGTAGTCCCACAAGTAGTGGACTTCGTCGTCCCATTGCGTTCCGAAGCGTTCGTCCTGGAGCTTATGCGAAATGACCTTCACCTTGACTTCCTCCTATTTTTTCAGCGCTGAAACGCACTCTTTGACCGCCCATGCGACATAGCGAT
The DNA here is from genome assembly GCA_964437665.1 of uncultured Oscillospiraceae bacterium. Classification (GTDB taxonomy): domain Bacteria; phylum Bacillota; class Clostridia; order Christensenellales; family CAG-138; genus UBA7703. The sequence goes on along the minus strand of CAYTHS010000072.1, from coordinate 10,282 downwards.
AGTCGTCGTCCGTCATATGGTAGAAGACGGGTAGCTGGAACAGCTGGCGGCAAACCTTGTCCGCAATCGGCGTCTCGCCCGCGCCGTACCCCGCGTCCTGGAACACTTTCCAGCTATATACGGGCTTATAGTGGAACGAAATACCCACCGTATACTCCTTCTTCAACATCTCAAAGAACGCCGCTGGATCAATGCGATAGTTCTCGTCGTCGACGCGGAAGGTGTTGAGATGGCTTGCGCTGAAGCAATCGGACGGAATCTGCGGGCGGATGATCTCGGGCGTGCCGGCAAGCATCTTGCAGAGGAACTGCGCGTCGCGCGCGCGCTTTGCGTTGTTGCGGTCCACCTTTTGGAGCTGCAGAATACCGGACGCGGACTGCACCTTGGTCATGCGGTAATTCGAGCCGAGTTCCACGACGTCGTCCTTCGCGCCATACTGGAAGCCGAAGCTCTTGATACGCTCGAGCTTACGATAGTACGTTTCGTTCGCCGTCGTTACCGCGCCACCCTCGCCGAGCGTGGTCATGTTCTTATTGGTTTGGAAGCTGTATACCGTCATGTCGCCGTAAGCGCCGATCGGCTTTCCTCTATATTTGGAGCCGGTGGCATGCGCGGCGTCATAGACGATCTTTACACCGTACTTTTGCGCCAATCGATCGAACCCTTCAAAATCGCAGGGAATGCCGCCAAAGTGAACCGGAATGATAACCTTCGTTCGCTTGGTGATCTTCTTTTCAACCGCGGCCGGGTCGAGGTTATACGTCATCGGGTCGATATCGGCGAAGACAATCTTTGCGCCGCGCAGCATCGCGCAAGTGGCGGAACATACGAACGTCAGCGGCGTGGTGATCACTTCGTCGTCAGGGCCGACGTCCAGCGCCCACATAGCCAGATCCAGCCCCGTGCCTGCGGCGTTGACAACGCTCGCATAGGGAGCTCCCTCATGCTCCGCAAACGCTTTTTGAAAATCCGGCTCCTCCGGCAAGCGGAAAAAACCCTTTGCGCTATGCGCGCAATCTGCGGCCATCTTCGACGGAAGCTCGATATCGTCCTGCTCCAACAATGCGCCCATTGCGAACCAAGGTAAATTTCTCTTCTCCATTTTCTGATCCTCCTATAGCTCTATTTGTTTGCCGGTAATGGCCGATTCTTCGATCGCCCAAAGGATTCGGTTCGTCTTCATCCCCTCGGCGCCGCTGATGCGCGGCGTGCGGGCTTCAAGAACCGCCTTGGAAAAGTCGTCCACCAACGGGGCGTGTACGTTCGGTTCGTTCGGCCGCAAAACGGTGGTCACTTCCCGTCCGATACCCTTCATTTCGCGCGGCGTGAGCTCAAGCGTAATCGAATCGTCGTCGCTCGGAGAGAGAAGAATTTTTCCCTCCGTGCCGAGAATGACGATTTCGTCGTTCCATACGGCGCTGTTCCAATTAAACGTTGCGATGCAATGCGCGCCGTTTTCCATCTTCATAAGCGCGCTGCAGGAGTCCTCCACCTCATAGGGATGCGTCAGCGTATCCATAAACGCATAAACCGTCTTGGGCATGCCGAACAGGGCGACCAAGATATCCAGCTTATGGCAACCCATATCCCAGAGCGGGCCGCCGCCGCCCTTCGCCTTTACGACGCGCCAGCGTTTCGGGTCGTTCTCCGCAGGGTTATAGTTAGAATGAAATGTAATGCGAATCTGAATTACATCCCCGATTACACCCTCGGCAATCAGGCGCTTGATTTCATCGAATTTTGGAAAGAACCGACGAAAGTACGCTACACCCAGTTTTACGTTTTGCTTCGACGCTTCCTGTACAAGCTGATCGCATTCCTCCGGTGTCATCGCCATCGGTTTTTCGACCAGAACGTGTTTTCCGCTCCTGAGCGCCTGCAAGGCAAGCCCATAATGCAGAAAGATCGGCGTAGCGACGTAGACGGCTTGTATGTCCTTATCGGCAAGCATCTCCTCGGCCGAAAGATATCCGCGCGGCACGTTATGACGCGCTTGGAATCCTTCCAGTTCGGCTTTGAACGGACTCATCGCCGCAAGCAGTATGCTATCCAGCTGTGCCTGAATCGCGGGCGCGACCCGTTTATTTGAGATATCTCCGCAGCCTATTAGTCCCCAACACAGCATTTCTATTGTTCCTCCCCCTGTTGTTGATCAAACCAATGATGGTAGGTTTTAAGCGTCGCTCCGGCAATCGTAAGCGCTTGCTGCTGTGCGCAGGCGTCTATCTCCCGTATGACGCCCGAAAGCACCTGCGAGCGAAACTCCTGCGGGTCGGAATAGTCGAAGATGTTGTGTGTCAGGGCGCATAGATAAGGCGCTTCGCCTGCGCAAAGCTGCCGCGCGACATTCTTGCGAATCGTAAACCCATGCGCGCGTGCATCCACCATTTCGAGCCGCAGCTCAAGCTTGGTCAGCCCGCCCCACATCACGCTTTCCCAATCCGCCGTGGCCGGCACTTCTAAAAACGGAAGATCTCCTGCCAAGAGGCGATTGGCCGCGTGCATGTGCCTTGGCTGCATCATCGCGCCCGCCCAGTTGGACTTCACGCGCGTAAAATTCCTGCCCGGAACGCTCAAACTCCCCTGCCGATAGCCGCAGGCGCACAGCGCGGGGGCCGTCGCGTCGTTTGCCGAGAAGTTCCCGCCGCGAAAGCTCTGCGGCCTGCAGCCAATCGCGTTTGCCCAGCGATCGGTAACCAGTTCCAGCATCTTGATCTGCGCCTCGTAATCAAACGCGCCGAGATAATCTGAATAGCCGAAATCCTGCGGATGCAGATGGAGGCCAATCTCCGCTCCGGCGGCGGAAAGCTCCCTTAAAAGCGGCGCATGACGCTCCGCCGTCTGCGGCGTAACAAACAAAGTCGGGTAATAGCCGTTTGCTTCCAGCGTTTCAGCGTAGCCGCGCATGGCGCGCCCGCAAAAATCCCAGTCCGGCGGGCCGCCCTCCGTAGCAATTCCGGTGATGGCTTCGCAGTCCATCGTAAACATAACATGGAGGAGTTTCATTTCTGCTCGCCGCCCTCTCTTTCCAATACGATTCGCGTCAAATCCCTCTTAACCGTGTTCAAAGCAATAAACAAATCGTCAAAAACATCCGTAATCGCGCGGGCTGTTTCGATCTCCGTTCCCGGCTCCCACGTGCCAGGGGCCAGCCTCGAGAAAGCCAGCACCGCGCCGGTGCGCTGCTGATCCAATAAACCCTCTACGCGCATCCTTTTCGTGATTTCGTCGACGTCCTGCAGTTCCTCGTTATGCACCGTTTTCCAGTAGATGCGAAATGGCGTTCTGTAGAACATATCCCCCACGCGGCGAAGCTCGTTTTGAATCAGCCAGATGTTGTCGAAATGCTCCGGCGCGTTAACATAAAAATACATGCGCCCCTTGAACAAGCGGCAAAACTTGCTGCTGGAGAACAGCGCCATCAGCGGCGAAACGGGCACTTGACGCAAAGCGCTTTTGATTTGCGGCGCTTCCATCTTTTCCGCGTTCGGAACGCAGGTGATCGCCGGACGAATTTTCCCCCAGATCTGCGTCAACGCTTCTTGCAGCTCCTGCTCGAACGTGAGCAGCATCGGGTCTTCGTATAGCTCCGGGCGCTCATAATGGCACTCAAGCAAAGAAAAAATCTGATCGAACACTTTTATATTTGGGAAGAGCCGCTTTGCTTCGCGAAGCGCTTCCAGCTTCCCACGAAGCGGCCGCTTTTCCATCAGCGCGACAGCCGCTTGCACCGGAGGCGTAAAGTAATGCATCGCACGGCTGTGCAAAGGATACTTGTTTTCATATTTGCCGAGGTTGATCGGCGGGTCGATCCCTCTATGATAGGGGCCATAATAAGTCAAGAATTTATTGAGATAAAAGAATTCGTCCTTGTCCCCCCACTCGCGTTGGTCGAGAATCCTCTGCGCTTGCTCAACCATGGGCGAGTTCACGCTTCGATACAGTGTCCACTGACGGTATTCCGGATAATAAAACGGCTCCTGAGTGAGCTCTTCCCACGTTGGGTTCACACCGGGCAGATGCTCCAATATGCGCGCCAACTCCGGCTGCTCGCAGCACATTTGAAGGTGGACAGAGCCGACCGCCATAGACATGCGACACCAATCCTCGTCCGACATGCCGTCCTTGCAAATAAAGCGCGTGTCAAAATCACTCATCCCCGGGATTAAATCCTCAAAGCGCCATTTCCCCGCGATCACTTCAATCCACGGGGCTTTTTCCCTGCACCTGGCAAAATAGGTTTCCAAGAAGGATTCAAAATTGTTTTCGGGCTTGGGTTCAAACTTCATTGTTATCCGCCTCATTTGTTCTTCTGTTTAATAAGTAGCGATTTTATTTCTGATTCTCCGCATTTGTCTTTTCTTAAGGAGATTCTGTTGCTTTTGCGAGATGAAATTTTCTTACTTTTTTAATAGTATTTATTAACTGCTATGCCACCAGAATAAGATACATTCGCTCATATGTCAAGACCTTTTATATGGCAAAGTGTCCGGGATAGGAAAATATCCGATTGAGCACAAGCATCGCTGCGCCAAAAGCGAATGCGTCGCGCCCCAAAATGGACGGATATACGCGCACCTGTGAATGGATGTTTCCGAGACATTCCTGCAGATAGCGATTTGCAGGATCAAACAAGACGTCGCCCGCCAAAGCAATACCACCGCCGACAATAATCGAATCAGGGTCAAAACAAACCGCGAGATTTTTTACGACGATCGCAAGATTCCTTCCGACATAATCCATGATGTCTAAGGCGAGCGCATCGCCGCCCTGCGCCGCCTCCGCAATGGCTTTGACGGTCAATTTATTCAACTCGCTCAAAGACGACCCCGCAAAGCCCGACTGCTCACGGCAATATCGAACGATGGCTGCGGACGAAAGAATGGTCTTTACGCACCCGCGGCTGCCGCACTCGCATGTTTCGCCGTTGGGGTCGATCACCATGTGATTGATGTTCGGTCCCGCCATGCCGTGTTTCCCTGTGAAGAGCATGCCGTCGATCATAAAACCCGCGCTCACGTCGTCACCAACGCGCAGGCAGATGACGTCCCGGCTGGTTTTTCCGTTGCCGATCCAGCTTTCTGCGAAAGTCAACAGCCGCACGTTCTCATCGATAAAGGTGGGAATATGAAATGAGCTCTCAATAATTGACTTTATCGGTACGTTCTCCCAGTTTAAATAGGTCGCCCGTTTGACAATGCCCTCTTCTGTATCAATTTCTCCGGCAAGTCCGATCCCCATACCCAAAAACCGCGAACGATCTTTTCCCGACTTTTCAATCGCTTCCGAGATGGTCGCAATCGTCTTGGCAAAAACTGCAAATTCGTTGTCATCCAGCAGGATCGGTGTCGTTGCCTGCGCAACTCGATCACCCAAAAAATCAACGACAATGGAGTTCACATGATCGTCGCCGATATCCGACCCAATCACAAATGCGCCGTCGCGGTTGAGTTTATAGAGCATGGGGCGCCTTCCGCCGTCCGAATCCCCGATCCCTGCTTCCTGCACGACACCAACGCGCAACATCCCGCTTAGAATCTTCGTAACCGTCGGAATGCTTAGCCCTGCCGCCTTGGCAACATCCAGTTTGGAGATCGCATTCGCACCCTTAAGTGCGTCAAGAATCAGCGAAGTGTTAATTTCGCGTATCAAGTTCAAGCTGCCAACGGTCCTATCGATAGGTTTTCACCTCGACTTTTGTTCCTCTATTTCTTTTATAATAGCATTTTAGTGCAAGTTATGCAACACCGCTTCATTTGTTTGATTCGAATGGACTATAACGCTTCAATACAAATCAGACAATCAGGGAATATCCACCGCACATTATTTTAAACGCAGTTCATCTCTCATAATATGCGCGTATTGCGATGATCTTTAGGCGTATACAGACGCCTCATCTCTCCCCTCCCCCGAGCTGCGCGGCCAACTCCTGAAAGCTTGCGAGAGCGCTTTGCAAATTTTCCATGATCTCCGCCGCCAGCACGTCGGGCGCAGGGAGGTTATTCAGGTCGGCAAGGGACTTATCTTTGATCCAGAAGTTATCGAGGCTTGTCTTGTCACGCGCGAGAATCTCGTCGACGGCAAAGCGGCGGAAACGGCCGTCCGGGTTTTCCTTCGGCCAGGTTTCCGCGCGCGTGGCGGTTTTGCGGATTGTAGCAGCGGACGAAGTCGGAAAGATCTGCGTCCGTCATAGGATGCTGCTTCAGGGTGTGTTACTAAAGTCTGAAAGATGCAGTTATGCTGGATTGGCTTGCAGATTGAGACGAAAAACACAGGCGCAGTCGGCAGCGTCAAGACCGAAAACTCCGTACGGACCGTGCCGATACCCGATGTGCTGCTCACCATGCTGCAAAAGGACCGCCAAATCGGAAGCAATTATATCATACGCGCCCCGCGCAATAGCTCGCACTGGTCGCAGCCGCCTTCGTGCGCCACTGGCGGCTGATACAAGCCGCTTTGCTCAAGGGCGCGCGGGAATCGAAAACGACAGCAAGGGTTCCATCCTCATGCCGCATTACTTCCGCCACAACTACTCTTCCATCCTATACCGTTCCGGTGTCGACGTGCTCACAGCGCAGCAATACCTCGGCCACGCAGCCCCCGCAACGACCATGCGTATCTACACGCACCTTGCGGATGAAACGCACTTGAAGGACGCGGAAAAGATACGCAAAGCTTTTCGATGAAGTGGCAAGAAAGCCCGCATTACCGTACGTGACCGCACGAACCCCAAAACGAAAAAAAGCCCTAAAACAGGGGCTTTTTTTTGGTAGCGGCGATTGGATTCGAACCAATGACACTCCGGGTATGAACCGAATGCTCTAGCCAACTGAGCTACGCCGCCATATCGATCATTCTGCCGATTTTCAGGCACATGGTGTATTATAACCGTCGGCAGTCATGCTGTCAATAGCAAGTATTTATGCGGTTTCTGCGGCCGGCGGCAGGCCGTTTCCGTGCAAATAATACGCCCTGTTTTCCCTTGGCTCGAAAGCGGCGACGTGTTACAATCTAGGGGCGGCGGATTTCCGCATCCTGCGGCGTCTGCCAAAGCTGCATCGCTATACTCATTAAGGAGGATGTTATGATTCGCTATCATGATCAGGCGGTCACGCTCCAGAACGGAAAACCGCAGCCGGCGTCGGGCGCGGACGTACCTGCACGCGAAAAAACCATCGCCTACCGCATTTTGCGTTCGCACAACGTTTCCAAAGACGACGGAAATTTCCGGCTCCGTTTCGACGCTCTGGTTTCGCACGACATCACCTATGTCGGCATCGTCCAGACGGCGCGCGCCAGCGGACTGACCGAGTTCCCTGTTCCGTACGCCATGACGAACTGTCACAACAGCCTTTGCGCCGTCGGCGGAACGATCAACGAGGACGACCACGTCTTCGGCCTTTCCGCCGCAAAGAAATACGGCGGCATCTACGTCCCGGCCAACCTCAGCGTCATCCATTCCTACGCGCGCGAAGAACTCGCGGGCTGTGGAAAGATGATCCTCGGTTCGGACAGCCATACCCGCTATGGCGCGCTCGGTACGCTCGGCGTCGGCGAAGGCGGGCCGGAACTGGTTAAACAGCTATTAAAAAACACCTATGATATACCCGCCCCGCAGGTCGTGCTCTGTTATGTGAGCGGAAAACCGCGCCGCGGGATCGGCCCGCACGACGTTGCGCTCGCGCTCGTGAAGGAAGCCTTCCCCAAAGGGCGCGCCAAGAACAAAATCCTTGAGTTTACCGGCCCGGGTGTCCGTCATCTGCCCGTCGATTTCCGTAACGGCGTGGATGTGATGACCACCGAGACCGCCTGCCTTTCCTCGATCTGGGAAACGGACGGCGAGATCGCGACTTATTACCGTACGCACGGCCGTCCCGCAGACTACCATAAGCTCGCCCCCGAAAACGGCGCGTTTTACGACGCAATGATCACCATCGAGCTCGACAAGGTGGAAAGCATGATCGCGCTGCCGTTCCACCCGAGCAACGCTTATACCATCCACGAATTCGTCGAACATGCCGACGAACTGCTTGCAGGCGTCGAGGAAAACGCCGCAAAGCTCTTCCCGCAGGCGAAACCGGACCTGCGCGGCAAGGTTCACGCCGACGGCGTATATGCCGACCAGGGCGTGATCGCAGGTTGTTCCGGCGGATTGTTCGACAACATCGTCGAAGCGTCCGAAATCCTCTCCGGCGGCTCCACCGGCAACGGCGCGTTTTCGCTTTCGGTGTATCCAACGAGCGTGCCGGTCAGCCTAGCGCTCACGCGCGCGGAAGCCACCGAAACGCTCGTGCGCGCAGGCGCGGTCATGAAGCCCTCGTTCTGCGGACCGTGTTTCGGCGCGGGCGACGTGCCGTCCAACAACGGTTTTTCCCTGCGGCACACCACCCGCAACTTCCCGAACCGCGAAGGTTCCAAGCCCGGAGAAGGGCAGTCCGCGTTCGTGGCGCTCATGGACGCGCGCTCGATCGCCGCGACCGCCGCAAACGGCGGGCGCATCACCGCCGCGACGGACGTGGTCTACCGCAAAATCCGCATCCGTTATCGTTACGACCGGTCGAGCTACGACAGGCGCTGCTACAATGGCTTCGGCAGGGCCGATCCCGCCGCGGAACTCGTGTTCGGGCCGAACATCACCAGTTGGCCGAAAATCTACCCGCTGGAAAAGAACCTGCTCGTGGAGCTTTCCGCGGTCATCCGTGATCCCGTGACCACCACGGACGAACTGATTCCCTCCGGCGAGACGAGTTCCTACCGCAGCAATCCGCTCCGTCTTGCGGAATTCACGCTCTCGCGCCGCGCGCCGGACTATGTCGGCCGCAGCAAAGCGGCCGCGGCGGTCGAAGCGCAGCGCCGCGAAGGCAACGCCCCGCAGAGTCTGCTTGAACTGCTCGGCCGCGTCGGCAACGCCGGCGAACTGATGCAGACCACGCAATACGGCTCCTGCGTATTCGCCAACAAACCCGGCGACGGCAGCGCGCGCGAACAGGCGGCTTCGAGCCAGCGCGTGCTCGGCGGCACGGCGAACATCTGCTATGAATACGCGACCAAGCGCTACCGCAGCAACTGCATCAACTGGGGTATTTTGCCCTTCACCCTGCCCGAAGGCGCGCCGTTTGCCTGCGAAGTGGGCGACCATGTCTTCGTGCCGGACGTGCGTGCGGCGGTAGAAAGCAAGCTCGATACTCTGCCCGCAACCGTTGTTAAAAAGGACGGTTCGGCCGAGCAGATCATGCTGCAGCTGACACAACTGACCGACGACGAGCGGGAAATCCTGCTCGAAGGATGCCTGATGAACTACTATGCCGCGCAGACGAAGAAGGCCTGACGCGGCGATGGACGCACACGACGGCTTTGTTCCGGAACAGCTAATCGGCGCCTGCGGACTGTACTGCGCAAGCTGTCCGGCATATTCGGCCGGCGCATGCCCCGGCTGCCGCTCCCTGCCGAAGGAAAGGCGCTGTTACTGCGCCCGCTGCGCCGAAACACACGGCGTAGCCTACTGCGGACAATGTGCGTCTTTCCCCTGCAGCGCGCTCCTGTCCGGAAGGAAAGCGACCGCGCTTTCCAAAGAATGGCTGGAGTGGGAACTCGCGCAAAACGCGATGTTAAATAAGAACACATAAATCCCCGCCTCCCGGTGAAACACGAAAGGACACGACTTATGCGCCCGATTCAGATGAAAACCCCGCTCGTCGAGATGGACGGCGACGAAATGACCCGCATCCTGTGGAAGCAAATCAAAGACGAACTGATTCTGCCGTTTGTGGAACTCAAAACGGAATATTACGATCTCAGCCTGCCGGAACGCGAGAAAACGCGCGACCGGATCACGACCGACGCGGCGAACGCCATCAAAAAGTACGGCGTAGGCGTGAAATGCGCAACGATCACGCCCAACGCCCAGCGCGTGGAAGAGTACCACCTCAGCGAAATGTGGAAAAGCCCAAACGGCACCATCCGCGCCCTGCTGGACGGAACGGTTTTCCGCGCGCCGATCCTGATCCGCTCGATCAAGCCCGTGGTCAAAAACTGGAAAAAGCCCATCACCATCGCGCGTCACGCCTACGGCGACGTTTACCGGGCGACGGAATACCGCGTGCCGGAAAAGGGCAAAGCGGAGCTGGTCTTCACCGGCGAAAACGGCGCGTCGTTCCGCGAGACGATCTACGATTTCGAGTGCCCCGGCGTGCTGCAGGGAATGTATAACAAGGACAGCTCGATCAAGTCGTTTGCGCACAGCTGTTTCCAATATGCCATCGCCACGAAGCAGGACCTGTGG
>CAYTHS010000071.1:0-14801 GCA_964437665.1 uncultured Oscillospiraceae bacterium | reverse complement strand
TCATTTTTCTACGCAAAGAACCCGATTCCTGTTTAATGGAATCGGGTTCTTTGACGGGGTAACGGCCGCACAAAGATGTGCGGCCGTATTGTTCTGCTTTCCACCCTTGTCGCTTGTGATGTTGATGGAGGCAATGGCAATTATCGTGTGATGGCATAGCGCTAAGCGGCGGAAAGCAAGCGTATATAAACCAATGGATCGATCTTCTTGCAGGAAAGGCGTTTACCCTTCCTGCAATTCCGTCATCCTTCTATATGTTCCCTTCGCGCGATACAGCTCGTCCGGCGTGCCGGCTTCACTGACACGACCGTCCTCCAGAACCACGATCTTGTCCGCGCCCGCAACAGTACGCATGCGGTGCGCAATCAGCAGCACCGTCTTGTTGCGGATCAGGTGCGAAATCGCTTCCTGAATCAGCGTTTCGTTGTCCACATCCAGTGAGGCGGTCGCTTCGTCCAGGAGTACGATCGGCGCGTCTTTCAAAAACGCCCGCGCAATCGAAATGCGCTGCCGCTCGCCACTGGACAGCGCGCAGCCGTTTTCTCCGATCATCGTATGCCATCCGTCCGGCAGTTTTTCGGCGAACTCGTCGCAGTGCGCGTATCGCGCGGCTCTCAGCACTTCTTCATCGCTCGCGCCTTTTTTGCCGATGCGGATGTTTTCCAGAATCGAATTGTTAAACAATGTCACGTCCTGAAACACGATGGAATACAGCGAAAGCAGCGTTTCCGGGTCGATGATGGAAACGTCCATGCCGCCGACCCGTACCGCACCCCTGGAAACATCCCAAAAGCGTGCGGCCAGTCGTGAAACGGTCGTCTTTCCGCCGCCGGACGGACCGATCAGCGCCGTCACTTCGCCTTGCTTCGCCGTAAAGGATACGTCGTTGAGCACGGCTTCCCCGTCATTATAGGAAAAACCAACCTGATCGAATTCGATATCGACGCCATCGTTCATAAGCGACGTTTTCCCGGTCTGCACCGGATGGAACAAGATTTCATTCATGCGTTCGATCGGCACCTTTGTGCTGATCACAGCCGCCAGATTCTGAAGCGCGGCCTGCAGCGGATCGTAAATGCGCGAGGCAACCAGTAAAAACATGAAGAACATCAAAATGGACAGCGATCCGTCATTGAGCAGTACGCCGCCCACAAGAGCGGTCGTCGCGATGCCAATGCGCAGCACAAGGCTGCCGGATACGACGAACGCAGCCACACCCAGTTCGGAGATGATGGCGCGTTTTTCAACCGCGCGTATCTTTTCATCAAGTCCCGCAAGATATCCTTCCTCGGCATTGTTCGCTTTCAGGTCGCGCACGACCTCAAGGCATTCCTGAATTCCGTCGGCGCAGGCCATCTTCGCGGCTGTCTGCTTTCTGGAAAGTACGTTTTGAACCTTAGACGAAAAAATGACGATACAAAACGCAATCGGCAGCGGCCAAAGCGCCGCAAGCGACATCCGCCAGTCGAAGAAAAACAGGCTGACCGCCACAAGCGTTACGGAGATCAGCGCGCCGATCAGTTCCGGCACAAAGTGCGAAAACGCCTGTTCCAGTGTCGCGCAGTCTCCCATGATCGTGCTGGTCAAATCGGCAAGGTCTTTTTTGCCAAAGAACGACAGTGGGAGCTTGCGAAGTTTTTCCGCAACGGAGATACGCCGCACGCCGCTTTCGATATACGTTGCAAAAAACGTCGCGTTATACTGCCCCAGTGTTGTAAAGAAAATCAGCAGCAGGCAGGCGATCGTCCCGCCGATGTAAAATCCCCCGCGTCCCGCCGGAATGGTCCCGACAAGCATGTCGCGTACAAGAGAATACAGCAGCCCCACAGGGAACATAAGCGCAATGTACGCCAGTGTGCATGTTACGCAGGCCATGATCAGGTCCTTTGCGCCCTGTTTGGAGAGCGCATATTTTCTCTGCAGTTTATTCAGCATGGTCGTCTCCTTCCTTCGCAACCTTCCATTGCGCCGCACGTTTGTATGCTTTCCACATGGCTGCGAACAGCCCGCCTGCTTCCAGCAACGCTTCAAACGCTCCGCTCTCGGCAATCTCTCCGTCCTTTATCACGAAAATCTCGTCCGCATCCACAACGGTCGAAAGCCTGTGCGCAATCATAATGACGGTTTTTCCTTTGGAAAGCTCGGCAAAGGCCGCCTGTACTTTGCTTTCGTTGTCCGGGTCGGCAAACGCAGTCGCTTCGTCCAGAATCAGTACCGGCGCGTTCTTCAGCATGACGCGCGCAATCGCGATGCGCTGCTGTTCTCCGCCGGAAAGATATACGCCGTTTGCCCCGACAACGGTGTCGATACCGTCCGGCAGTTTTTCTACAATATCGGTGCATTGCGCTTTTTCAAGCGCAGCTAATACATCCTCGCGGGACGCACCGGGCTTCGCCATGCGTACGTTTTCAAGGATGGACGCCTTGAGCAGCTTATCGTTTTGAAACACAAACGAAACCGTGTCCATCAGCGTTTCTTTCGGGACGTCCTTTACGTCCACACCGCCGACACGCACACTGCCGCTCTGCACGTCCCAGAACCGCGCGAGCAGGCTTGCAAGCGTGGTCTTTCCGCCGCCGGAAGGCCCGACCAGCGCGATTTTCCTGCCGCCTTCGACTTTCATCGAAACATTGTGCAGCGCGTCCCGTTCCGTGTTCGGGTAACGGAAGCAAACCTGTTCCAGTTCGACTGAATTATCCTTCGGACATACGGGCTTTGCGGGTTCCTGCATCGGTCGGATGCTCATAACGCTGTCGATGCGGTCCATTGCGTCCTCAACGATCATCACATTTTCGCTGGAGTACAAAATCTTGGTCATCGCCACGCTGATGACCGGCGTAAAGATGATGTAGAACAGCAGATTCAGCAAAAATTCATTCGTTACGCCGCCGCGCGAAAACGCCAGCGCGCCCGCAATCAAAACGGAGAACACGGCGTTGATCGCAACGGTGTAAAGCACCATCTGGACGCGGCATTGCTTTGTGTACGCGATCACCCATTTGCTGTACTGGTCGATGGAGTCCTTAAAGCGCTTGAAGGAAAACACGCTCTGCCCGAACGTTTTGACCACCGGGACGCCGCGCACATACTCGACCGCCTCGTTGGACATACGCTCCAGCGCGTTTTGATACTGCGCCATTTGGTGCCGCATGCCGGGCCCGACCATGGCCATCATCAAAAGAAACCCCACCACGACCGGAATCAGGCTCAAAAGTCCCAGTCTCCAGTCAAATATCGCCAGCAATACGATAATACCGACCGGCGTCGCAATCGCCGACGCTCGATCAGGCAGTTGATGCGCCAGATACGTTTCCGTTGCGGCGCTGGATTCGTTGACGATCTTGCGCAGCTTGCCAGTCCCGAAATCCGCCATGAACCCGAGCGGCAGCGTTACGATATGGTGCATAGCGCGGATGCGAATGTTAGACGCAATGCGAAACGCACTCAGGTGCGAGCACATCAGCGCGCCTACATTCAAAAGGATCGCCGCAACCGCAAACAGCACGGCCATCCATCCGTTGTGCGCGAGATTCTCCGCCGCGCTGAAGTTCGGCGCGACCGCGAGCACCTCGCGTATCAAGCGCCAGACGAACACAAACGGCATCAGCGCAACGAGCGCGCTGATCGCCGCAATCACCCACGAGGCAATCGTCAGATACTTATGATTCCCCGCATATACAAACAGCCGCTTCAAATTCGACGGTTTCCTTTTCCGTTCCCGGTTCTTTTCTTCCAATTTGTTCTTCCTCCTTGCCGTTCGGCCTATCATTCGTAATAAAGTATTGCTCCAATATTTGTCGTCCTTCGCCGTCCAGTGGATAAAACGCGCGCATGCGTCCCTCTTCAAGATGCAGCACATGCGTACAGCACAGCAGGATCAATTCCGGATCATGCGTAACAACGATCGACGTGCATTTCCCGCGCGTGTGTGAAATCAGCCGCGCCGTCTCGCGCATATGGCGCAGGTCCAGCCCGCTGGTCGGTTCGTCGAAAATCAACGTCTGTTTTCCTGCCAGCAGTGCCGCGGCAACGGCAACGCGCTGTTTCTGCCCGCCGGAAAGCGACATCGGGTGCCGGTCGGACAACGTCGTAAGATTCAGGGCGGCAAGCGTCCCGTCCACCAGCGGCTCGCTTGCTTCGTCCATACCAAGCCGCACTTCGTCGCTTACGCTCTCGCAAAAAAGTTGATGGTTGACGTCCTGCATCACCAGGTAACTTGTTTTCAACAATTCGCGTCGTTTGCATCTCTTACCGCCATAACAAACGCATCCAGTAGATCGCTTTTCGAGTCCGCAGAGGCAGCGCGCAAGCGTCGTTTTGCCCGCGCCGTTGTCACCGGTCACGGCGATTACTCCACCCTTTGGCAGTGACAGCGCGTCAATCTGCAGCGCAGGGCGATCCTTGCCGTATGTAACCTGAAGATTTTGGATTTCGATCGCGCAGGATCCGCCTCCCTCCGGCGCCGGTTTCGATACGCCGCGCGGCGCCATTGCGCGCAGTCCCATTGCGGCAAGATTCTCCGACGGAATCTGCAAAAAATCGCCCATTGTGCAATCCAACGCAATCTCACCATCGCATAGATAGGCCACGCGGTCGCAAACGCCTTTCAGCCAACCCAACCGGTGTTCCGCAATCACGATCGTTTTACCTTGCGCTTTCCAGTGTCGCAGGATTTGGGCGAGTCGCCGAATCGTCGCAACGTCCAGGTTGGACGTCGGTTCGTCCAGTACGAATACCTCCGGCCGCACTGCCGCGACCGAAGCGCATGCAACCTTTTGCTTCTGCCCGCCGGAAAGGTGGAAAATGTTTTGCCCGAGCAGGGATTCGACTCCGACTTCTCCTGCGGCTTCGTCAATCCTTGCACGGACCGTCTCTTCCGGCATGCCGAAATTTTCGCAGCCAAACGCGATTTCGCTCGTTACATCCACGCAGAAAAACTGGCTCCTCGGGTTCTGGAATACGCTGCCGACGACACGCGCTGTTTCGTGCAGCTCCGCTTTTGCCGCATCCAGTCCGCAAACACAGACGTTTCCGCTGAATTCCCCCTCGTAATACTGCGGGATCAGACCGTTGATCAGTCGCGTCAGCGTTGTCTTGCCGCAGCCTGATTCTCCGCAGAGCAGCACCGCCTCGCCCTTGCGTATCGTAAGAGAAACGTCCTTCAGCGCGCTGAAGTCGGCATTTGCATACCGAAACGACACGTGTCCCAGTAAAACGGCAACGCTGTCTTGCATTTCGTCTTTCGCCTTTTCATTCATCTCACAATACCCCTACGGCGTTCAAAATCAGGCATACATACGGCGCGATACACAGAATCAGGACGGCGGCGTCCTGTACATGAAACCCGATTTCGCATACGTTGGTGCGCTTCACGTCCGCACCCAGCCCGCGCGTCAGCGCCGCGGCGGAAAGCTCCTCGCCGATCTTTACCGAGCAGAACAACAGCGGAATCATCCGATATTCAATCATCTTTGCCGCGCTTCCTCCGCCAAGGCTGACGCCGCGCATGCGCATGGCCGCGTTGATATGAGAAAACTCGTCACCAATGGTCGGGAAAAAGCGAAACATGACCGAAAGCGGAATGACCAACCGCTCGCCAACGTGCATGCGCCGCATCGCGGCGGAAAACTCGCTGACGGTCGTCGTGGAAACGACATACGCGCCCGTCACAATGCTCGGAAGAAACCGCGTCAGGATGCCTGCGCAAGCCAGCAGCAGAAAATGAACGATGCCTTCCGTTCTGCCGCCGAAACTCTGCTGCAGCGTGTCCATCACGACATAGATTGCAACGCAGAACACCGCGGTCCTGTATTTGCCCGCCGTAATCAATAGCGTTAGCGAAACCGCGCACAGACACGGCGTCGCCCACCGGAGCGCTTCGCCGCCCGCACCGCCGAGCACGAATACCGCGACGGTGACGAGCAAAAGCAGTTTTGTCCGCGGATCCAGCACCAGACACCGTTTTTTCGCGCTCGCCTGCAAGACGCTCCGCATCAGGCGATTCCCGCTTTGATAAAGTGTTTCTTCAAAACTGCCCTGCCGAGCAAACCGCCAAGGATTCCGCCGGCAAACGCCGCCACAAGCAGCGTCGGGCACATCCAAAGCGGCATCAGCCGGGTCAGCGCGTCGATATACGCCTGACCAAAGTCCTGCCGCGTCGAAAAATACCCGGTGATGTTGGTGAACAGAGGAATGAAGTTCCCCCAAATCCAAAGGCTGAATACACCGCTCGTTAAAACCGCCTTTTTGGCGCTGCCGTAATTACCGCTTTGATAGACCATCTCCGCAATCCATCCGGTAATCACGCCGACGAGGATCGAATAATACCCCATGCCAGTCAGCAGCATAAGAATGCCCATAATGACGCTCATCATCAGGATCATGCCGAATTTTTTTACCCGGGTTAAAAACAGCATGAACGGAATCCCGCCGAAAATCGGACCGATCAATACCAGCAGCGGCATGAAGATCGGAATGTAGCCAAGCATCGACAAAGCGATTACAATAACAGCGTAGATTGCTGAAAAGACGCCTACGTTGATCAAGTCTTTGCCGTTTAGTTTGTTTGTTTTCATAGCGTTTGTTACCTCCGGTATCCCTCTTTTTTTGCGGTTACCGCGCCTCTCTTTTCCAATGTGCGTTCGAAAACGTTAGTTAGACGCGTCTAACCACCTTGTATTTTTAAAGCGCTTCCCAGCGCTTCAATCATGTTTATTATAGTGAAATCCTTCCGTCTGTCCGCTCCATTCCGCCGAAGTTTACTCCAAACGGACATAGTTTTTACGATACGCCTGTGGGCTCTGGCCAATGACGTCGCGAAACGCCGTTGAAAACTTGCTGGCGTTTTCGTAGCCGAAGTCCATCGCAATATGCAAAATCGCACGGTCTGTCTGTCGAATCTGCACTGCGGCCTTCTGCATCTTGTACGCGCGGACAAACGCATAAATGCTGCTTCCATAAACACTGCGGAAGCTTTCTTTAAGCGCCGTTGGAGAAACGTTCACCCGTTCGCAAAGCTCCGTTAGCGGAATGCGTCTGTCCAGATTTTCCAGCAGGTATTGCTTTGCTTGTTTTGCCGCCGCAATACGTGTGCGGGCATAGTAATTTCGTCTTCCGCTTTTTTCCGGCACACGCATTCCGCTCAGAAACAGCAACAGCTCCAGCACCTTTATTTTCAGATATCCCTTTTTGATGGAATTGGGAATCGAGTACATCTCCGAAAAGATATGCTGAAAGCACGGCTGCGCCTTCAACGTGAAAATCGGTCTGTCAAACAGGAATTTTGAAAAGAGCGCGTTCAGATCGATCGACACATCCTCAAGAATGCAATTCACACAGCGCGCCGCGTCATCCGGGTCGATCAATACGGAAATGCCGCGGTAATGCCCCAGCGGAAAGGTGCTGTGCGTTTGGCAGACGCCTGTTCTGTGAATCGAAAAATCGCCCGCAGAAAGATACTCAAAGCCGCCCGCATAATCACATTCAAACCGGCCTTCGTGGCAGTAGTTGATCTCGATCGTACCAATCGGCGGCTGCGAAAAATCGGGGCAGTTCTGCACATGGATTTCATTGTAAAAAACGGATATCCCCGGGAAAACCTGGTGTACCGTTAGCGCTGCTTCGCCGTTTCCATCCCCCGCGTAATAAACAGCCGGTACGTCAACAGCCACAGTGCCGTCTTCTTTCGCTTTCGCAAATGTCCACTGGTCCATGCGCTTCCTTGCCTTTCATGATTCGCGCCGCTTATCCTTGCCATCATCAACGCTTCCCAATGTTCCAGCACAATGTCCGCTAACACCTGGTCATACATCGCGCCTTTTTGCTCAAAGAGTTCCCGCCGGCATTGCTGCTCACCGATTGGCGCGCGATAGCTCCGTCAGCTCAGCATTGCGTCCGTTGAATCCGCAACCGCAATAATGCGCGAGCAAAACGGGATATCCCCGCCTGACAGACCGTCCGGGTACCCGTTTCCATCGTAAGTTCGTGGTGATGGAGAACGATGCCAGCGGCCTCTTCAAAGCAATCAATCAAACGAAGGATTTCATAACCGATGACCGGACGCCTGCAAACGATAGCCCATTCCTCTTTTATCAGTGCACCTTCCTTAAAAAGGATCGCGTCATGAATCCGATTTTGCCAATGTCAGGCAGATGCGCCGCTACGTGATAAGTCGATTCACGCCTGCCGGTAAGCCAACCCGCACATGCATTCCGTCATGGACGCGACGCGCAACGAATGCAGCGCCGTATCCGGGTCGCGCGCTTCCATAGCTGCTGCGATTCCTGCGATTAAATCGTGGTAGCGCAGAAGACCATTTTTTGATTCGTTCACATTACGCTCCTCATAAAGGTTCTGCCGTTTTCAATTTTTTCTGGCGAGGTTTTCATCCAGCCGTTCTCCTTGTAACGCATTACCAGCGGCACATCGATCAGCGAAATCATATTCTCCATTTTCCACATTCCCCGTCACGTTTGCAAAAACTGCAACTGAATCATCTTGACCATACGGAACAAATCGGAGAAGAACATTTTAATCTTTGTTTCAAAGCGAATGCCGGGATGCGATACCACTGCGCCATAAAACTTACTTTCTTCCAGCACACAAACGTCTTTCGAAACCGCCGCGGCAAATTTTTCCGCATGATCGACGGAGAAAAACATTTCCGCATCCAAACGCTTCATCTTTTTCATATAATGTTTCGTTCCCCGGATTCCCATCGACGAAACAGCATCAAACACCAATCGGACGTCGTGCAGCGCCGCAAGATGCCGGATAAAATCAATCACCTGCTCTTCATGGAAATAGTAGAACAGTCCAGATGCCAAAACCAGTACCGGTGCGTTTGCGGTCTGTTTTACAATGTCGATCCAGCGGTAATCAAACATCGAATACGGCAGATAGCGGTCCCGTTCCTGCTCCGGAAGGAGTCCGCTTCTGAGCCGTAACACTTCCGGAAGGTCGAGCTCAAACCAAACCGCCGTGCCGTTGTCGTTGCGCAGATACGCCGTTTCCAGTCCGCAGCCGACATTGACCACCGTTCCGTCAGGATGCGCGGTTAGAAACGCGCCGACCGCCTCGTCCACGTTTTTCGAGCGAACGGCGCTCGCCAGATAGGTGTATTCGTTCTGCCCCGTCATTGCCTTCATGGGGAAGGGCAGTTTGGATTCGACGGCCAGCGCGGCCTTGTCGAACAGCACCCGCGGATGATATCTCGAAGCGTAAATCCGTCCAAGCAGCGGAACATACAGCGTTTCCGATACGGCAGAAAGCTCCGGCATACGTTCTCTCCTTTTCGCAGGAAAATCGACACACATGTCGTTTTACCCAGCATGATACATGTTTGTTTCATGGTTAGATGCTTCTAACTCTAGGAAGTATACCGCGCTTCTCTTGCATCTGTCAAGAGAATGGCGCGTGTGTCATCGGTAACGCCGGGCGCGCCTAATCAGGTGTGCCCGGCAAGACCCTATACTCTCCGCTTGACAAAACGATGGAATCCGTTACAATACATACAGTTAGAGACTTCTAACTGTATGCTGCATCGGCACGTTTCGTTCGCCTACCGGGACGAACCGATCCTGAAAAATCTGACCATACGGTTCCCGGGAAGCAGGATCATCGGCGTCACCGACCGGTCGGGAAGCGGTAAGTCGACTTTGCTGCGTCTGCTGATGCGTTATTTCGACGCGGATACGGGCAAAATCACCATCTCGGGCACCGAAATATCCTCCGTCAACACCGATTCGCTGCGCGAAAACGAGAGCTTCGTCGCGCAGGAAACGGCGTTGTTTCACGACAGCATCGGAAACAATATCCGCATCGCCAAACTCGGCGCAACGCATGAATAAATCGTTACCTCCTGCAAAAAAGCGTCCGTTCACGACTTCATTATGAGCCTGCCGCGCGGCTACGATACGGAGGTCGGCGAACTCGGAGAAACGCTTTCCGGCGGCAAACGGCAAAGGCTCGGCCTTGCACGCGCGTTTTTGCACGACGCACCGTTTCTTTTGTTGGACGAACCGACCAGCAAGCTCGACAGCCTGAACGAAGCCGTCATCCTGAAGGCCATAAAGGAAGACCGGCACAGGACGACCGTGCTCGTTTCTCACCGCGCATCCACAATGCGGATTGCGGACGAAGTGTTCTCCGTGGAAAACGGACGGCTCAGCTAAAGGATGCATTATGCAGACAAAGAGAATTCTATACCTCGCGATCGGTTGCGTCGGGCTTGGTCTCGGCGCGGCGGGCTCGGTGCTTCCCATCCTGCCAAGCGTCCCGTTTCTGTTGGTCGCAGCCTGGGGATTCGGCAAAAGCAGCAAGCGGCTGGACGATTGGTTCAAACGTACGAAGCTGTATCGAAACAATCTTGAAAGTTACGTACGCGGAGACGGCATGACCCGGCGGACAAAAATAAAAATCGTCGTCACGGTCACGGCACTGATAGGAACCGGCTTCATTCTGATGCTCGGCGTGCCGATCGGCAGGATCATTCTCGCCATAGTCTGGGCGCTGCACCTTGTCTACTTTCTGTTTATCGTAAAAACGGTTTCAATGCATGCGTGCGACAGTGATTCTAAAAGCACCGAACCTGCTGTCGGTCGGCCATGCAGCGACTGCGTTGATTCCTGCCGGCAAAATCACATTGATTAGGCCGATCATACCCGATCTTCCTGCTTGATTTTATATTTCGCTCATGCAATATCTCTATAGGCCTCGAATTTAAGGTGATACTCACCCGCCGAATAAACTGGTATAATGAAAATAGTGATTTCGTCCATTGCAGTTAATAAACGCGGGAGTACCTGGTGTGAATTCATGAACAGGCTGTATTGATGAGGAGATAGATCATGAGAAAAACCAAAATCGTCTGCACAATTGGACCGGCGTGTGAAACGGAAGAAATCATATCCGCCATGTGCCTTGCGGGCATGAATACGGCGAGAATGAATTTTTCCCACGGCACACACGATGAACAAAAGCAGCGAATCGATCGGGTAAAGAAAGTTCGCGCCGAGCTTGATCTGCCCGTTGCGATCATGCTCGACACGAAAGGCCCCGAATTCCGCATCGGGACGTTTCGGGACGGAACGGTCATGCTCTCGGAAGGCGATACGTTTACCTTTACGACAAAGGACGTCGTTGGCACAAAGGACCGGGTGGCCGTCAGTTTCTCCGGTCTGACGAGCTCGCTGGAGATCGGGGACCAGATCCTTGTAAACAACGGCCTTCTGATCTTCGAGGTGAAAAAGCTGACCAAAACCGACGCGGTTTGCACCGTCGTTTGCGGCGGCGAGATTTCCGACCGAAAGAGCATGAGTTTCCCAAACAAAACCATTCGCCAGGAGTACCTGAGCGAGCAGGACAAGTCGGACCTGCTCTTCGGCATTGCGAACGACGTGGACTATGTTGCCGCTTCGTTTGTTTCTACAAAGCAAAACCTGCTTGATCTCAAAGCGTTCCTCGAAGAAAACGGCGGCGGGGATGTTGCCATCATCGCTAAGATAGAAAACCGTACCGGAATCAACAATATCAAGGAAATCTGCGAAGAGTGCGAAGGCATCATGATCGGCCGGGGCGACCTCGGTGTTGAGGTTCCGTTTGAGGAACTGCCGTATATTCAGAAATATCTGGTTACCGAGTGCCGCCTTCTGGGAAAGCGCGTGATCACGGCGACGGAGATGCTGGAATCCATGATTCATAGCCCCCGCCCGACACGCGCGGAGATTTCGGACGTAGCCAACGCCGTTTATGACGGAACGAGCGCGGTCATGCTCTCCGGCGAGACGGCGGCGGGAAAATATCCCGTGGAGTCGGTCCAGACCATGGCAAAAATTGCCGAGGAAACGGAACAGCACATCCATTACGACAAGCGCTTCCGTATTACGGAGTTCCATATTAAAAACACCGTGGACGCAATATCGCACGCGACCTGCGGGATGGCGATCGATCTGGATGCGGATGGAATTATCGCCTGTACGCTGACAGGAATGACCGCGCGGATGATTTCGCGTTTTCGCCCGCCGGTGGGTATCATCGGCCTTACGCCAAACCGCAAGGTTTGGTACAAGCTCTCTTTGAGCTGGGGCGTCATACCTGTTATGAGCGGCATGTTCACCTCGACGGACGTATTGTTCTATCATGCGACGGAGACGGCGAAAAAGGTGTTTGGCCTGAAACCCGACAATCATATCATCATTACCGGCGGATACGTCAACGGGGTATCCGGAAACACCAGCCTGATTAAAATCGAAACGATCTGACTATACGAAAGCGCGGGCAAAAGAAGCATGCAGGTAACCATTCGATATCCAACACGACCGTAGTTAGCAACCAGTCCTATGATATCTGATCTGATTTCGTCGTCATCGCTACGCGGACCTGGCTCATACCGTCAGGTCAGGTGTTGCGGTTGAAGCGTAATACCCTGCATGCCCGCCTTCCCGCCGCATGATGCGTTTTTGTGACATACTCGACAGCCGCTCGCCGCTTGTCAGGGCTTGAAAGTTCTTTGGGTTCACATCCCGATATCCAGCGCCTGCTCGACTACCAGCTTCTTTAGTCGGGCATTCTCTTTCTCGAACTCCTTCATCCGACGAGCGTCATTGGTATTCATACCGCCATATCGTTTCCGCCAGCGATAATACGCCTGTTCGGATATCAAACTCGTTCTACATGCTTCTGCTATTGTATTTCCTTGATTGCACTGTAACTCGACTTCCCGTAGTTTTACTATGATTTATTCAACGGTATCGTTCTTTCTTGCCATCTTCTTTCAGCTCCTTTGTTAGGGTGTGTTTCTAAAATCTCAAAAGCGCATTTCCGCCGCCTCGACTTGCATATTCTTGTTGAAAAGCCTCGCTGCAGCACCACTGCGCCTGTGTTTTTCGTCTCAATCTGCAAACCGATCCAGCAAAACTGCATCTTTCAGGCTTTAGAAACACACCCTTACATTGTAGCTGGCTCGGTTCTGCGGGGCTAGATCATTGCCTTTCGTTTGTCTCTTGCGCGCCGCGCATAGCAATCGTGAAGGAAAACCGCATATTGTCTCCAAACCACTGTGGAAAATTCGTACCCCAGCGATTATTGCAGAGTAAAAACCAAAATCCGTCGTTCAGATCGCCGAACGTATCGCTCACGTCATATAGATACCGCCCGCCAACACTCACCAACGGCGCATCATGCGGCGTAATGGTCAGTTGCTCCGCCGCGCCATCGCATGTCAGCCGTTCTATCGCGTGCAGTTTTCGGTTTCCGCCAGAAACGACATTCAGCGGTGAAACCGGAAGCCCGTGTTTGACGAGCATCCATCGATTTGGATTCTCAGCGGTAAGGTTTATGTGCAGCCAAAGTGCTTCAGGGCTTCGTATCGCGTCTTTTTTTTGCCAGTAAAGCGAAGCCTCGATCGTCTCAGGCGTAAACATATATTCAATTGCAATCTCCCTTGGGCAACCATATCGTTCCGTCGCGGTTTGATCGCCGTGTAAAAATACAGTGAGCTTCGTCCCGTCTTGCCGGACTTCATCCGCTGTTGCTTCCCAATACCCATGCCGGACGTCAAGCGCATAACGCAATCCCGGCTTGCTGAAATCGCACGCAGCCCAAGCATAATTGACATCCAAACCCCGACCATAGTCAAAGAAGCAGTCTTCGGTGTCCTTTCCGTCGAAAGCCTCGTATGCAAAGCTGCCGATCGTCATTGCCCGATCGACACCGAGTTTTTTGTTGGCTATGTGGGTCAGCGCACCGTTTGTGCCGACTACGATCGTCCAATCTCCAATCTCAATTGGAAAAGCAAACGCACAAGGGCTCCCTGTGCGTTCAGCGAATGCAAAGGTATTTGTCTCATCTGCCTGCTTTTTCAATGCCTCCGGCAGTGCAGTTAGCGCGGAACGGATGTATGCACGTTGTTCAAGATGTGAACGCGTGAAGTGTGAATAAGAGGACGTTTCCGAATCCCCGCGGTATTCACGCAGTTCATCGCGTACAGCTTCAAATATATGGCGGTTTCGTTCGCCAAAAAACGAGTAATCCGTATGGTCGTTTCGCCGCGCGCGCATAAAGTCCTCCTTGCTCCAGTTGGAAAAATCGAGCAAGTGCTTTTTGGTGTCCATGCCCCATGTATGCTCGCAGACTAGCAACAGGTTTTCCATGAAGGCCTCGTATGCGGACGATCCGCGCAAAAGCAGGCCCTCCGCAATCCAGCGGTCGGCCATGGAAAGCAGGCGCTTGAGCTGTGCAGCTTTCAGCGGATCGGAAGCGACGCCATGGATCCAAGTATCCCCGATTTCTTCCGTAACGATCGGCAGGCTTTCGCGCACGGCAGGTAATTCCACGGCAAAGTCGTCCAGCGAGCCGCCTTGGACGGACGCATTTGGATACTTTTTCTCCAATTCGGCGTAGAAACGATCCAAGTCGTTCCGTGTGGGCGGGCCAGCGTTGTCCAGCGCATGCAAAAACTCCAGCGCAACGCCGCTTGCAAGAATCACCGCGTCCCCGTATGCTCCCGCATAGCTGACAACGATGTCCGCATCTCCATACCTCCAACGAAACATTGCCGGTACATGCGGCATGCGCGAGCTAGTGTTGACACCGATGTGCAGATAGGTCACACCGCTTTTTGCCAGCGCCGGAATCATTGCAATCGTGTGTCCGGGCACGTCCGTCATCTTGGCGGCAATCGTCTTACGCCCAAGCAGCGTATCGAGGCGCTTTCCAATGGAGAGGTCGTACAAAAACAGTTCCCGGCTCATCAATTCGGTGTGCGTCGTCAGCGCAAGCGCATGATAGCGGACATACCCGAG
>CAYTHS010000070.1:0-15016 GCA_964437665.1 uncultured Oscillospiraceae bacterium | reverse complement strand
ACGAAATAGATTGTGATATAGGAAAAATAAACGTTGAAGCCGATGAAATAGACAACCATGACGATGAATACCCAGAAAAGCTCGCGGTTTTGCCGGACGGTTTTCCAGTTGAAGACTTTCAAAAGCTGCTTGAGATAGGTTGGTTCGTCACGGCGCGGGACCAGGTCCGGCGCGTCTTTCATGGCAATCAGCGCGACAAAGCCGAATACGATGACCATGCCGCCCATGATGGCGAAGAACGGCATGTAGTCGAGATGGTCGACGATATAACCGGACACCACGGTACCGAATATGGTTGCGATGACCGGCATGACGGCGATTGCGCCGCCGAGGCGCCCGCGGTTATGTTCGTTTGAAATGTCCGTCGTCCAGATGGAAAAACCTGCGTCGTAACCAAAAGATCCGAAAAAGCTCATGACCGCGTCCGCAAGCACAACGAATGTAGCAACCAGCATGAGCGGCGATTTCGGAAGGAACTCACCGAGACCGAACACGATTGTGAAAACTCCCCAGAAGATATAGCCGATGCAGACAAACGGCTTGCGTTTGCCGATGCGGTCGCTCCAGGTCCCGATGAGGAACGTACAGAACGTCGTAACCACTGCGCTTACGCCAACCATCCAACTGACGATTGCGGGGTCTGGCCCGACTTTGTTGTAGACGAACGCGCTGAACCAGGAGTTCTCCACGTTCCAGCAAAGCTGTCCGGCCATGCCGAGCACCCAGATCAGAATCCAGTTTTTCCTGCTGATATCGTCTTGCATTGACGGGAGAACCTCCTGCATTGTTTGAAAAATTCATGATTTCGGGTATCCTGATGAATATTTGGCAGATGCGGCGCAAAAAAAGAAGAAGCCGCGCAAAAAGCGGGACCGGTGAAATCCGGTGCCTCCATTATAGCGTCGCGGCGGCCGGAGCGCAATGCAAAAGCCGTTTCTTTCTGCATAGACGCTGTCAGCCTTCGACGGAGCGGATGCTCGACAGCCACTTTTTATCTGTGATATAATCACGGTGCATACACGTTATGTTTCGTATGATCGAATCAATGTAGAAACAGGCGTGCAGCTTATCCGAATTTAGTTATCGGGTTTCGTTCTGAAACGCACGTCTTGCACGGAAGAATCGAATTTGAAAGGGTGAAAGAAAAATGCAGAAGAAACCTGCAATCAAAACCATACTGATAATGCTTGTCGTTTTCGTGTCCGTGCTGCTGCTTGGCGCGTGTGCGGACGTACAGGCCGAAATTACGGTGACGGATACGGAGACGGAAACGGACGCCGCCACGGAAGCAGATGCTTCCACGGATGACGGCGGACTGACTTTTTCGCTTACAACGCTGACGGACGAAACGATCGACGACTCCATCATCAGTTCGAGCAAACTGACCATGGTCAATTTCTGGGCGACCTGGTGCGGCCCATGCGTCAGTGAGATTCCGGATATTCAGCAACTGAGCGAATCATATGCGGACAAGGGCGTCAGTGTAATCGGCGTGCTCTTTGGCGACGACGACGTCGACGGGGCGAAAGAGTTTTTAAGCGATACCGGCGTGACTTATCCGGTCGTGCTGACTGAAGGCGCGTTCCTTACTCTTAGCAGCGATATTTACGCAATCCCAACCACCATGTTCTTTGATTCGGACGGCAACCAGGTCGGCGACACGATCGTCGGCTCGAAGAGCTACGAAGACTGGGCGGGGCTGGTCGACCTCCTGCTTGGGCAGGCCGGATGAAGCGGGCTCTGCCTTACATCCTCATAACGGCCGGCCTGCTCTTCATCGCTCTTGGCATATGGGGCGACGAGGTGCAGGTCGTGCTTTCGCGCGCAACGAATATCTGTTTGGAGTGTATCGGCATTGGCTAAAAAAGTGATTCGGAACCGCTTCCGGCACTATGTTCAGGGCGCATGGGCGCTGTTGACGAACGGTTATATCGCCGGGTTCATCAAGGGACGCATCTGGCAGGGCGGCAGCAAGGCCGTATGCGTGCCGGGGCTCAACTGCTATTCCTGCCCGGGTGCGCTCGGCGCATGCCCGATCGGCTCGCTGCAGGCCGAGCTCGCTTCACGAAACGTGAAATTTCCGTTTTACGTAACAGGATTCCTGCTGGCGACGGGCGCGCTCTTCGGGCGGTTCGTCTGCGGTTTTTTGTGTCCGTTCGGATTGGTGCAGGACCTGCTCTTTAAGATCAGGTCGCCCAAGATCCGGTCGTTTAAGGGCGACCGGACTTTACGCTATCTCAAATATGCCGTGCTGGTCGTGATGGTGATATTACTGCCTTCGTTGCTGCGCAATGAAGCGGGGACGGGTACGCCCTGGTTCTGTAAGTGGCTCTGTCCGTCGGGCACGCTGTTTGCGGGTATCCCGCTGCTTTCGCTTAACGAAAGCCTGCGTTCTCTGGCCGGCTACATCTTCAACTGGAAGGTGGGCGTACTGGTTGTAATTCTCGTGCTGTCGGTCTTTCTTTACAGGCCGTTCTGCAAATATCTCTGCCCGCTCGGCGCGGCGTACGCGCTCTTTAATAAAGCGGCGTTCTACCGGCTGAAGCTCGACGAGAGCGCCTGCGTGCACTGCGGGGCATGCGAGCGTGTTTGCAGAATGGGAGTTGACCCCTCGAAGAAGCCGGACGACATGGAGTGTATCCGCTGCGGGGATTGTGTGAAAAACTGCCCGACCCATGCGCTTTCAGCCGGCTTCTTTTTCCGCCAGGGGAAGCCCGGTGCGCATGGGGAAAACGAACCTGCCGGAAAGGAATGAATAAACGGAAAAAACCGGCGCGCATGAACTTCGCGCCGGCAGCCTGTCGAAGAAGCCCCTGGGATTGTTAGGGGTCGTAACCCTTAACCCGTATATTCCGGCTGCGCCGGTTCATCCGGCGTAAGGGATCGCCCGCTTCGGGCGGTTTCTCAGTGCGTTTTGCCGCCCGGGAGCCCGAAGGACGAGAGGCAAAACGCGGTTATCCCGTCAAAAATAAGGTTTTTGACGGTCTCAACCGGCGCGCATGAACTGCGCGCCGGTTTGTGCGTTCGCCTGATATTTTACCGTTCGATTGACGAGATTATGACCCCATATGGATCATACAGGGTTACGGTGTTTGCTTTTTTCTTGCTCAAAGGCTTGTCTTCGGAAGAAAATTCCAGATCTCCGCCGCCGCCGGCGCCCGTGACGGCGAGTGTTCCGCCCGCGTTGAGACGCGTTCCGTCCGGAAAACGCAACGTGGCGTCCGAGCGGTCGCAGTAAAGCACGCAGCCGGAAAGATCGAGCGTTTCGCCTGCGCCGCCGATCACAATGGTCTGTCCGCCGGTGTCGGCGGAAAGAATGGATGCGTCAATGTTGCGGACAGGCCGTTCCGGATTGGAAATAAAGACGTTTCCGCCGCCGTCAGGCGTGAGCAGCACGCCGAGCGTATAATCCTGCGTGAGATAAATTTGCGCAGGGGCGAGCGCTGCCAAAACACGTGCGTTCGCAGAGTCCGTATCGACGGCGGTATCGGTCGAAATTACGGCGACGTAAGGAGAGACGGCGCGCGCGAACGATTCTCCCGTCGCGTCCGGGTTGCCATGATTGCCAACCTTGAGTACGCTCGCGGATAGGTCGGTGTCCGCTTCGAGCAGCGTGTCTTCCTCGGCAAACTGCATGTCGCCGGTGAAGAGGAACGTCGTTTGTCCGGCTGTAAAGCGCAGTACGAGCGAATTGTCGTTATCGTCGTCTTCGTTGAATTCGAGCGGCCCGAGAACGTCGAACGCGACGCCGTCCGCAACCGCCACGGCGTCACCGGCGGAAAGTTCCGAGTGCGGTAAATCAAGCTTGTCGCAGCGCTTGATGATCTTGCCTTCGCCATTTTTCGTTTGCTCGGAATACAGCGGCGAATAGACCATCGGGATATGATAGTTCGCCGCGAGCGCCGCAAGGCCGCCGATGTGGTCCGAGTGGCTGTGCGTTAGAAAGACAGCCTCTATTTTTTCAATACCGAGCAGATTCAGCCCGGCAATCAACTGTGGCGCGGACGCTTTGCTGCCGGTGTCGATGAGAACGGCGGTTTCCCCGAAGCGGAGGATAGCCGCGTCCGCTTTACCGACGTTGCAGAAAAAAACGGCATAATCGTCCGCCGCAGGAAGATCGTCCGATAAGATCATCTGCCCAGGCGGTGCGCTTACGGCCGCGGGACTTACGGCAGAAGGACTGCATCCGAAGAACGCTCCGGCGCAGAGAAGCGCGGTCAGCAGAGGAAGCGTACGCAGGATGGATTTCCGAGAATACTTCTTCATGCGTCGATTATACGGGATGCACATGGGAAAATCAAATCGGCAAAAGCGCCGAAGGCGTACACGGCGGAATTGGAATCTAGGAAAAGATATGGTATACTGCTACGGATATCATTTCGCCGGAAACGGCACGTCGGGAGCGGAACATGCAGTATAATTTTATGAACGATTACAACGAATGTGCACACGAACGAATTCTTGCGGCTATTGCGGAGGCCAACCGCACGCAGGATGGTTCCTACGGCCTAGACACGCGCTGCGAAAATGCGCGCGCGCTTATACGGAACGAACTGAAAAACCCGCGCGCTGCGGTACATTTTCTCGTCGGCGGCACGCAGACAAATACAACGCTGATTGCAGCCGCGATACGTCCGCATCAGGGCGTGATCGCGCCGGACACCGGGCACATCAGCCTGCACGAATCGGGTGCGATCGAATCCACGGGGCATAAGGTGCTTTCGATTCCCGCAGCCGACGGCAAGATTACCGCCGATCGGATCGAAGCACTGATTGCGGCGCACTATGCGGATGAAACAGCCGAACACATGGTGCAGCCGGGGATGGTGTATCTGTCCAATCCCACGGAACTCGGCACGATTTACTGCAAAGCGGAAATCACCTCGATCAGCGAGGTTTGCAAACGCTATCACATACCGCTGTATATTGACGGCGCGCGCTTGGGCTGCGCGATGGTTGCGGAAGGCGGAGACATGTCCCTTTCCGATTACGCTGCGCTCGCGAGCGCGTTTACCATCGGCGGGACGAAACTTGGCGCTCTGTTCGGTGAAGCTCTGGTGATCTGCGACCCCGCGCTCAACAGGGATTTCCGTTACCTTATCAAACAACGGGGCGGCATGCTTGCAAAAGGACGGCTGCTCGGTATCCAGTTTGAAACGCTGTTTGCCGACGGGTTGTATTATGAGATCGCGCGGCACGAGGTTTCGCTTGCGCAGAAGCTCGCGAAAGGACTGCGCGCGCGTGGGTATACGCTGTTTGTCGATTCGCCGACCAATCAGGTGTTTCCAGTTCTGGACAAGGCGCTGCAGAAAACGCTCGCCGGACGCTTCGGCTACGCCTATTGGCAGGCATACGACGAAAAAAGCGATGTGGTGCGCTTCTGTACGTCCTGGGCGACTCCGACGGAGCAAGTGGACGCGCTGCTGAGCGCGATCCCGAATAAGCAATAGCATATTGGGTACGAAAGAAAGAAGAAGCCGGTCCGGCTTCTTCTTCATATGGCAGAAGATTAGAGAATTGACAAGGGCGCCGCTCTGCATCCGGGTATTTTTGCTGCATCGGTTGGCCCGGCGCAACGGATCGCTTGAAACGGGGACGTATGTGTGCTCGCCGTCGCCCGCGAGGTCAAAATCCGAAGAGCACAGATTGGTTGGTCCGTTTATGCGCGGGTGGCTTTTGGTCTCGGACGGCGCTTTCCGTAGATGCGCCAGCTTAACAGGATCAGAACAACAAGACCGAGCGCAAGTTTGACTGCAATACTGACCGGCTGGTAGTCGTCCCAGTAAACACGCAGCAACGCGTCTGCCGCGGCGAGCAGGACGGCGGCGCCGGAAAGCAACAGTATATTTCGTTTTGTGAGCAGGTCCTTTAGCTCTTTGTTTGGAAAGATCAGCTTATAAACGCCCGTAACGAGCACAAAAAGCAGCGCCGCGTTGAGCAGCACGCCAAGCGCCGCCTGCCATACGGGCGCAAGCGCGGTAAAAAGCCCGGCAAACAACGTCAAAAGGACTTTGCCGAGCGACCAGAAGGGCAGCAGGATTACGCCGCGGAGCACCGACGGCTGTGCAAGGAATACGCCGCGGATGCGTGCACGCAGACGGTCGGCGCTGTTTGGCGATGCAGAGGGCGACGAAGCGTTTTGTTTGTTCGTCTGTACGGCGGTATCCGCAGGGACTGCATTTTCGCAGAACAGGTCGGAGGCGGCGGGGGAGACGGAAGCCAGCCCAATCGAACAGGCGGCGACCACGCCGGCGGCCGCCGCGGCCGCTTTGCGTTTCAGTTTTCGTTTGTTTGGGAACAAGGGCTTTTTTTTCATGCACGGATTATAGCATGGAGCATAAGGCCGCCGCAACCATGCGGGCGGTTGCGTAAGGAGCGGATGCTGGTAAACGCTGCAGTAAATTACGAAGCAAATCCGTCTTTGCGGACACGCTGGGATTGCAGGAAGCGAAAGCCTGCGCACCATCTGCCAGGGGCGCTCTTTGCTGCCAGAAAGGTGCGTAAAGTGTACGGAAAAAGGGTGCCATTACAAAAACCCGCCCTGAATAAAGGCGGGTTCTGTGTTGTCTGTACTTGTCGCTATTCCCACATAATAAGAGATTATCTCTTGCTGAACTGGGGCGCTCTGCGGGCCGCGTGCAGACCGTACTTTTTACGCTCCTTCATGCGCGGGTCGCGCGTGAGGTAGCCGGCCTTCTTGAGTGCGGGGCGCAGCGCGGGTTCGGAAACCAGCAGTGCGCGGGCGACGCCATGACGGATCGCGCCGGCCTGGCCGGTGGTGCCGCCGCCGTAGACGTTCACGAGAACATCGTACTTCGAGAGCGTGCCGGTAAGCACAAGGGGTGCGCGGACAATCATTTTGAGCGTTTCCAAACCGAAATAATCGTCGATATCGCGTTTGTTGATCGTGATTTTGCCGGTGCCGGGGAGTAACCGAACGCGGGCAATGGACTTCTTACGTCTGCCGGTGCCAAGAAATTGGGTACTTGCCATGTCCTGTTTCTCCTTTCGTTATTTCAGCACAAGCGGCTGAGGCTTCTGTGCGGCGTTGTTATGCTCGGGGCCTGCGTAGATGCGAAGCTTTTTGAGCATCTTGTCGCCGAGCGGGCCTTTCGGCATCATGCGGCGAATCGACTCGTAAACTGCAAATTCGGGCTTGGTAGCCAGAAGCGTGCGGTAATTCACCTCGCGGATACCGCCGGGATAACCGGTGTGGTGAATGTGCTTCTTCTGATCGAGCTTCTTTCCCGTCAGACGCACCTTGGCGGCGTTAACGATGATCACGTGATCGCCGGTGTCGACATGCGGGGTGAAAATGGGCTTATGCTTCCCTCTGAGAATGGCTGCTACCTGGGATGAAAGACGGCCTAGAATCATGTCTTCCGCATCCACAACGTACCAGTTACGCTCTACGGTTTCGCCCTTTGCCATATAGGATTTCATGGCGATTCCTCCATTAACTAGATTCAATTATGGCGTGTTCTTGAGCGCTCACTCCCGGGGCTGTGGCAGTTCTCCACCCAATGGCACACCGAATAGTTTAACAAACGGGGGTATCCGTGTCAATCCCAAAAAACAGAAAAACAGGGGTTTTCGCAGAAACGGACTGCTGGTTCACCGGACAAACAGAGAATCGTAGGCGGTTAGCACCGCGTCCGCCCAACTGGAAAGGGAATAAGCGGCAATTACTCGCTCTTTTGCAGCGCGCAGCGCGTCGCTGTCCGCGCATTTTTCGAACAGGGACATCTGACGCAGGATCGTATCCGAGAGGGACTGCGTGTCCTCCGGCCGGCAAAAAGACGATTCGGGGAGTTGCAGGTCCCGCTGCGCCGCAATTGCGCTGGCGGCTACCGGCGTTTCGCAGTAGGCGGCCTCGACCAGCGCGTAGCAAAAACCCTCCTCGCGGCTCGGGGAAATAAATACGTCTGCAAAGTGATAATAACTGCCAACGTCGCTTCTGGGCGGCAGCAGCACGATCCAATCTGGCAGCACGGGTACATCGAGCCGTTGTAGAATTTCCTTCTCCACCTGTTCCCTGCGCGAAGATAGAACGATGCAAAGCGCTATGTCAAGATTTCTCTCTTCCCGCAGTAACCGGACCGCGCCGAGCGCTATGTCCACGCCTTTTCGCAGGAAATCGAAACCGAACATGAGCACGGTCCGAGCGCTTGCGGAAACGCCGAGTTCCGCGCGTGAAAGCGGACGCCAGTCGTCCAGCCGGGGGAAAGCGATTGCATTTTCGGCGATATATACTTTATCTTGCGGTACGCCGTCGGCAATCAGCCGATCTGCAACCGAACGGCTGCAGCACACGAAACGGTCGGCGCACAGCAGATAAAACCGCTGGGGCAATGCGCGCAGTTTCGTGTCCGGCAGGCGAAGATGGTTATGCAGATGTACGACGAGCTTTACGCGTCGTCCGCAGGTGCGTGCGGCAAGCAGAGAGGCGATTTTTTCCTTATAATGAATGAAATGCACATGCAGTATATCGATTTTGCTGTTCCGCAGCAGACGGCGTATCTGACGCATGTATGCAAAAAAGCCGTCGTTTTCGAGGATATGTACGTTCGGTTTTTCCCTTTGCATCGCGCGCGCCCAGTCCCGGTTTCCCGCGCGCACGGGAAATACATAGGCCATGCCGTGTGCCCGCGCGGCCAAACTTGTCTCCAGCGCACGCAGCGAAGCAACGAAATTGCCTTCGTACGGCGCACCGTAATCCGCCAGATGCAGAACGTTTTGATATACAGGCTGCTCCATGTTGCCGCCGCCTTTCCAGTAAATATGCCAATTCATTATACAGGAAACGGACTTGCCGGCACAACAGTTCCGGCAGTTAGTATGATGCGAATGATAATATATTATCTGAATCCGAAGTGTAGAAATACAACACGAGCTGAAAATATGGTATAGTCAAATTATCAAATCATGGAGGAGGACATCGAACATGTTACGCAAACTGACTGTGTTTCTCATGGTGCTTCTGCTGGCCCTTACGTTCGCCTGTACGCCCAAGGCGGAGGAAGTGCAAATTGCGGATATTACACCCACGCCTTCCCCTACGATGGAGCCTGCCGTCCTGGACAAGGACCTTGCGATTCTGTATACCAACGACGTACACTGCGCGGTTGACAGCGGCATCGGCTATGCCGGGGTTGCCGCGCTCAAACAGCAGCTGCTCGACGACGGCTGCTATGTCGCGCTTGTCGACGCGGGCGACGCCGTTCAGGGCGATGCGATTGGCACGCTCTCCAAAGGCTCCTACATTGTAGACATTATGAACGAGGTCGGCTACGATGTATCGACGGTCGGCAACCACGAGTTTGACTATGGAATGGACCGTTTCTTTGAACTGCGCGACATGGCGGATTTCCCGTATGTATCGGCAAACTTTGTCGATCTTACGACCGGCGAAGCCGTGCTGGAGCCGTATACGATGCTCACGTATAACGGCGTCA
Source organism: uncultured Oscillospiraceae bacterium (assembly GCA_964437665.1). Taxonomy (GTDB): domain Bacteria; phylum Bacillota; class Clostridia; order Christensenellales; family CAG-138; genus UBA7703. Next base: position 5,561 of record CAYTHS010000070.1, on the reverse strand, counting down.
ACGTTGCTTTCGTCGGGATTTGCACGCCGATGACCATCACAACGTCCACACCCGCGTTTTTCCAGGATGCGGACGGCAACTTCATCTACGGTTTTAGCCAGGCGGACGGCGCGGACGCGTTTTACGCCGTGATTCAGGCGGCGGTAGACAACGCGATTGCCGACGGCGCAGATTACGTGATTGCGCTTTCGCATCTTGGCATCGACGCGTCCACTTCGCCGTACACTTCAAGCGAACTGATTGAAAACACCAACGGCATCGATATCGTGATCGACGGGCACTCGCACAGCACCATCGAGTGCGAGCGTGTGAAAAATAAGGACGGGGCGCGCGTACTGCTCACGCAGGCCGGCACGAAGCTCGAATCCGTCGGCATGGCGTATATCACAACGGACGGCAGCATCTCGACCGGCCTGATTAGCGACTATTCCGAGAAGGACGCGGGCACCGAGGCATACATCGCGCAGATTCAGGCACAGTTTGAAGAACTGCTCAATGAAGTAGTCGCCAGCACGGACGTCGATCTCGTTATTTACGAGCCGGGGACAGATCCCGCCGTTCGCATCGTGCGCAACGCCGAAACGAACCTTGGCGACCTCTGCGCGGACGCATACCGCTATATTTCAGACGCGGACGTGGCTTTCGTCAACGGCGGTGGCGTACGTACGAATATCGACATGGGAGATATCACCTATGGCGAGATCATCAAGGTGCATCCCTTCGGCAACGAGCTTTGTATGGTAGAGGCGACCGGCCAGGAAATCCTGGATGCGCTCGAAATGGGTTCGCGTGCCGTCCCGGAGGAGAGCGGCGGATTCCTGCAGGTTTCCGGGCTTACCTATGAAATCCATACCTATATCGCGTCCTCGGTCACGCTGGATGAAAACGGGATGTTCGTCAGCGTCGACGGCGAATACCGCGTCAAAAACGTGATGATCGGCGGGGAAGCAATCGATCTGACAAAAACCTATACGCTCGCCTGCCACGATTATCTGCTGAAAAACGCGGGCGACGGGTATACGATGTTCCAGGACAACGTCTTCCTGCTCAACTCCATCATGATCGACAATCAGGTTCTCATCAACTACATCGTGGACGGTTTGAACGGAGTGGTCGGCGAAGATTATGCCGATCCGCACGGACAGGGCCGCATCGTTGCTGTGGATACCCAGCCGTAACGAGATAAGCAATTGACGAACGGCATAAAAATCCCTCCGGAGAAATCCGGAGGGATTTTTGAATTCCTTTATGAAACATGTTTTTTGAAGGATAAAACGCTTCTTGCTTTTTGGTTAAGACGGTGACTTTGAAAGACCCCGGAGAGTTTTTATTCGCTTTTCCTCCGAAGGGATCACAGTGTTCTTAAATACGAAAGAAACTCTTCAAACGGGCAGACGAAGCGCTCAACCGCGGGGTGATGATAAAACACACAGAACCCACTTTCGCCGTCGAACGGCGCGGCGGTTTCCGACCAGAGCAGGATGCGCTTGTTTTGGCTCGTCGCCAGCGAAACGCCCAGCTCCGTATGCGTACCGAAGCGGCCGGGCAGCAGCAGCACGACGAGCTGCGCGTCCGCAACCGCCTGCATTTCACGCTGCGCGATTTCGCGTTTACGCGCAGGCGTTTCGCCGGACACGCCGCCATGCCGTGTCCAGTCGTAGGTGCGCTCGTGCCCAAGCTGCTGAAGCGCATGCGCCGCCTGATTGACTTTTTCGGCGTTCGGAACGCCGCTTGCAACATAAAATTTCATAGCGTGTCGTCGTCCTCGCTTTCAGCCGAGCAAACACCGGGCATGGCGCCCTTTGCAAGATCGTCCGCGCGCAGGCCGGGTCCGGGGTCGCCGAGCATCCAGTGCTTGCGGCAAAGGCCGATGTATTTATCGCTCGCGCCGAGCACAACCTGTTCGCCAACCTTGGTGATGCCGCCACTGCCGTCGAGCCGGGCGTTGTTGGTGGCTTTCTTGCCGCACCAGCAGATAGTTTTGACTTCTTCGATGGTGTCGGCGCGCGCAAGCAGCCGCGCGCTGCCGGGGAAAAATTCGCCGCGGAAGTCGGTTTTTAGACCGTAGCAGATCACAGGGATATTGTAATCGTCTACGATGGGAATCAGCAGATCGACCTGGTCGGATGAGAGGAACTGTGCCTCGTCGATGATCAGGCAATCGAACTTGTGCGCCCTGACGGCGTCCCAGTCGATTTGGTCGAAGAGAATGCACTCTGCAACCAGTCCGCTGCGCGAGCGGATACTGTAGGTGCCGTCCCGCGTGTCCACGCCGGGCTTGATCAGAAGCGCGGATTTGCAGCGTTCTTTATAGTTGTACCAGACCATGATGGCGTTCGCGGTTTTGCTGGAACCCATCGCGCCGTAGCGGAAGTAAAGTTTAGCCATGGAATCCTCCGTTGATTGAAACTGTGATCAAACAACAAGCTGATTGTAAGAAACCGGCGCTGCGGCAGACGGCCGCAGCGCCGGGCGAATGCGCAATGGCGAACCGGCCGTCAGCGGCGTCCTTTGTCGTAAGGGATCCCCTCGGCCTTCGGTGCGCGGGACTTTTTGCTCGTCAGAATCAGTACGACCATGGTGACGATGTAAGGGAGCATCAGGTAGATGTTTTCGCTTGCCTTAATATTCTCAAACTTAGGCAGAAACGGAATGCTGCCGCTGTAGGAGCCGAGAATCTTGAACAGTGCGAAAAACAGCGAGGCACCGAGGATATTCAGCGGCTTCCAGTTGCCGAAGATCATGACGGCCAGCGCGAGGAAGCCATAGCCGGAAACGGTGGACTGAAACGCGCTGCCGGCCGCGAGCGTATACGCAAGCCCGCCGACGCCGCCGAGCACACCGGAGATGAACACGCCGGCGTAGCGCATGCGATAAACGTTGATGCCGACCGAATCCGCCGCCTGCGGATGTTCGCCGCAGGCGCGAAGGCGGAGGCCGAACCGCGTTTTGTAGAGGACGATTACGGCCGCAATCAGCAGTACGATCGCCCAGATCGTGGTCTGATAGAAGCTTTTGAAGATCAGGTTCTGCAGGAATGTATCCTTCTGGACGATGCCAAAGGTTTCCTGCGTGATGCGGGCCCAGGTCGGAATCAGGATGGTCGTTTGGCCCTGCCCCTGAATCGCCCAGGTGAGCACGATGGCGAACGCGGGCGCAAACATATTCAGTGCCGTCCCGCCGATGGTCTGATCGGCCTTGAGGTTGATGGAAGCAAACGCAAGCAGCAGCGCGAACGCCGCGCCGGTTCCCGCGGCCATGAGCACCGCGTAGAACATCGCGAGCTGCGGATGCATCGCGCCGAAGCCACTGTCTTCAAGCACACGCAGGAACAGACACGAGCAGAGCGCGCCGATGATCATGATGCCTTCGAGCGCGATGTTGATGATGCCGCTGCGCTCGCTGAACATGCCGCCGAGCGCGACCATCAGCAAAGGGGCTGCAAACAGGATTGTGGCGCTTAAAATATCTGCTAAAATATTCACGATTCGCTCACCTCACTTTTTTCCTCGCCATTTGCGGGAGCAAGCGGCGTGTCGCCCTCCGCGTCGTGCGCAAGCATCGATCTGCGCGTGAGCAGCTCACGCATCAGAAGCGCAAACGCAGCCAGATAGATGATGACCGATATGATGATATCGATGATCTCCTTAACAAAATCCGGCTGCATCGCGTCGCCCCCGACTTGAATATAGGATACGAACAGAGCCGAGAAGATCGTACCGATTGGATGGGACGTGGCGAGCAGGGCGACAGGGATGCCGTTGAAGCCGGCCATGAGCAGCTGCTTGACCAGCGTATACTGGCCGGTGCCCGCCAGAAAGTACAGCCCGCCGCCGACGCCGGCGAACGCACCAGAAATCACCATTGAGAATACGATGTTGCGCTTTGCGCTGATGCCCGCGTAGATGCTTGCATTGCGGTTATAACCGCATGCTTTCAGTTCGTATCCGAACGTGGTTTTGCTCAGAATAATCCAGGCTGCGAGCGCAAACAGGATGGCGATGAAGATGCTGATATTCATGTAGTTGCTGTTCATCAGCTCGTCCAGACCGAGACGGGGGATCAGCGCGCCCGGATTGGCCTGAGAAAGGTTGGCTGTGCGGTCCATCTGCGCACCGCCCCAGTATTTGGCAAGCATCATCGGCAGATTGTTGATCGTGAGGTTGACGGCGAACATGGCGATCCAGTTGAACATAATCGAGGTGATGACTTCGTTTACGTTGAAGAGCGCTTTGAACAGACCGGGGAAGACGCCCCAGATAGCCCCTCCGATGAGCGAGAGGATCAGGCAGACGTACCAGGGCTGCTGGAGCTGAATCGCCGCAATGAGCGCGAACGCCCCGCCGACGGTGTACTGTCCGGTCGCACCGATATTGAACAGGCCGGTTTTGAACGCAAAACCCACCGAAAGCCCCGTCATGATCAGCGGAGCGGCCTGATAAAGCACTTTGGCGAACTTGTCGGTGGAGCGGAAGCCCGCCGAGACCAAGCTGACGAACGCGCCGCCCGAAGCCTTTGCGTCAAGGACGATCAGAAGGATCAGTCCGAATACGAGACCGATGCCGATGGAGATCAGCGAGGCAAAGAAGCTGGTCATGCCGGGCAGGCGGAAGGAACGTTTTTTCTTTTCACGCATCGGAATTCGCCGTCCTTTCGCTGGAGGAGCCCTCTGCGGCGCGTTTTGCGCCGGCCATATAAAGGCCAAGCTCCTGTACGGATGTTTTTTTAGGATCGAACTCGCCGACGATTTCGCCCTCGTATATCACGAGGATGCGGTCGGAAACATTCATCACTTCGTCGAGTTCGAGCGATACCAGCAGGATTGCCCTGCCGCGGTCGCGCTCGGCAACGAGCTTCCTGTGGATATACTCGATTGCGCCGACGTCCAGCCCGCGCGTCGGCTGGACAGCAACGAGCAGCTCGGGCTCCTTGTCGATTTCCCGCGCGACTATGGCTTTTTGCTGATTGCCGCCGGACATACTGCGCACGGTCGTAACGGGCCCCTGACCGCTGCGGATGTCGTACTGATCGATCAGCTTCTCGGCGTAGGCGCGCACCTCCGGCTTGCGGATGAATCCGTTTTTTTGAAAGGCCGGTTCGTAATACCGTTCCAGCACGAGGTTTTCCTCAAGCGAGTAATCGAGAACCAGACCGTATTTCTGCCGGTCTTCTGGGATATGGCTCATGCCGTGCTTGCTGCGTGTACGGATGGAAGCGTTGATTTGTTTGACAGATTTCTTGGCGGAATGATCCGCGGGATGCGCTTTGGCGCTGTGCCTGCGCCGGATTCCGCGGGGCGTAAGATCTACGATGCGCTTCCCGCCGAGCATGATCGAGCCGGAAAGCGGTTTTTCAAGTCCTGTCAGCGCATAGACGAATTCTGTCTGGCCATTTCCTTCGATGCCGGCCAGGCATACGATTTCGCCTGCACGCACCGTGAAGGAAATGCCTTTCACTGCGTTGTTTTTATGCAGTTTGCTCGGCACGGTGAGGTTTTCGACCTCGAGGACGGTTTTGCCAGGGATCGCTTCGTCTTTGGAGACGATGAATTCAACGTCGCG
>CAYTHS010000069.1:8640-15151 GCA_964437665.1 uncultured Oscillospiraceae bacterium | reverse complement strand
GGCTTCGCTGCTGCCGAGCAACGCAACGAATAAAACGCTCCTGTGGACGAGCAGCAATCCTTCCGTTGCGTCCGTCGACTCCAGCGGTAAAGTCACCGCAAAGGCCGCGGGCAACACGGTCATCAAGGTCGCCGCAACCGACGGCAGCGGGCTTTCCGCCTCCTGTAACGTAAATGTGAGCACGGTCAACGTGATCATCGTTTCGCTGAACAAAACCTCGCTCACACTGGTTGAGGGCAACTCCGAGGCCCTGACCGCAAGCGTTTACCCGAGCAATGCAACCACTCCCACACTGAAGTGGACAAGCTCCAACACCAATGTGGCCACCGTAGACTCCACCGGCAAGATTACCGCAAAGAGCCTGAGCGGATATGCCATCGTAACTGCAACATCCACCGATGGCAGCGGTAAGTTCGCCGAATGTTATGTCATCACCCAGGCGAGGGTTGCCGTAACGGGCATCACGCTCAACTACGGCACCGAACTCGACATCATGCTGGGCGACAGCACCTACCTAAAGGCGACGATTCTGCCCTCCACCGCAACCGATACGACGGTTACCTGGAGTTCCTCGAACACCAGCGTTGCGACCATTGACGACACTGGTCTGCTCAAGAGCGTAAAGCTCGGCGAGACGACCATCACCGCGAAAGTCGGCAACAAGAGCGTGACCATGAAGGTAAACGTCACCAACTCGGAGTATAACTACGGTGTTGCCGCGAACTTCCGCCGCAGAGTCAATGTCCGCACCTCCGCCAGCGGCCTGAGCAGGCTGGTCGGATATGCGTATCTCGGGGATACGTTCCATATCCTCGGCAAGACCGGCAACTGGTACTACATCCAGTACAACAACACCACCAAGGCGTACATCTGGGCACATTATATTAAGGCTACAAAAACCACAGCGGGTTATACCGCCGCTCCCACTACGACCGATTCCGGCAGCTCGAGCGGCTCCACTACAAACACCGCAGCGCCCACGACCGTAACCATTACGAACTGCCTCTACGCGGTCAACGTACGCTCCGGCCCGAGCACGACAAACACACGCATCGGCAAGGCGAGTCTCGGCGCGACATATACCTACCTCGGTATGGAAGGCGACTGGTATAAAGTACAGTATACTTCCACCACAATCGGGTATATTTACGGAACGTTTATTTCCCTGAGCTAGCAATACGCATCCTGTCATAACAAGAGCCGCCTTTTGGGGCGGCTCTTCAGCTTGTTTATATTCTCCATGGGCAACTGCAGTATGTGAAGTTTTGGTGGAAAAAACGTATTTCGCCTTTTCGCAGGTTACTGCCTCTGCTATACTCGGTTTAATGAAGCAAACTCTTTGTGCGCCTTGCGCAGCACGCGGTAAAACTACAAATCAAAAAAGGAAAAGACGCCGTTTTCTTTGTCTTGCCGCGGCGGCGCTGATACTGTATCTCATGCTGAATCTCTGCGGAAAATACCGCTTTATCACACAGAATTATGTGATTGAGGACGCGCGCATTCGGAGCGAATTCCGTATCGTGCTCGTCAGCGACCTGCATTCTTCTCTCTACGGCGCGGGACAGAGCGACCTGCTTGCCGCAATCGACGCCGCCGAACCAAGCGTCGTTCTCCTCGACGGAGACATTTTCCATCAGCACGGGAAAAACAAAAACGCACTAATGCTGCTCAGCGCGCTCGGCGGACGCTGGCCGTGCTACTTCATCCCGGGCAATCATGAATATCAGACCAACGATATCGAAATCGTCCGCAGCGCAGTGGAAGCCGCCGGCATCCCGATCCTGGACGGCGAATCCGTCGTGCTTACGGAAGGCGAAACACGCGTGCGTCTTTTCGGCATCGACGACGGGCATGGCGGCAAGGCGCGCCAGCTGAGCCAGCTTGCGGATGCGGGCGCGCAACGGGACGACGCCGTCTATTCCATTCTCGCCATCCATGTACCGAATTCGGTCGAGTCCATCCTGCCGTACGGTTTCGACCTGATGCTCTCCGGACATACGCACGGCGGACAAATCCGCATTCCCGGGCTGCTCAACGGGTTGTATGCACCCGGACAGGGTTTCTTTCCTAAATACGGCGGCGGCCGATACGACTTTGGCAATCAGACGCTGATTATCAGCCGCGGGATGTCCCAACGGCCATACTGGCTGCCGCGCGTGTGTAATCCGCCCGAGCTTGTTATCGTCACGCTGAAATCATCCGGAATGTAAGCGGGCCCCACGAAACAAGGCAGCCTGCGGTGGCAGACCAGAATAACGATTTCAGGCCTGCACCGCTGCATAATCCATGGTCCTGCAAGCTTCTTCAGGCAGCAAAAGCGGCGCGTCTTACACGCGCCGCTCAGCCTGTCAAAGAAGTCCCCTGGATTGTTAAGGGTCGCAACCCTTAACCCGTATATTCCGGCTGCGCCGGTTCATCCGGCGCAGTACGATCGTCCGTTTCGGGCGGTTTCTCTGTGCGTTTTGCCGTCCGTGAGTCCGAAGGACGAGAGGCAAAACGTGGCTGCTCCGTCAAAAAATTATTTTTTTGACGGTCTCAGCGGCGCGTCTTGCACGCGCCGCTTTACACTCTTTCGTTTATTCGTAATATTTGATCACATCGCCGATAGGCTTGCGCTTCTTTTCGCGCAGCTTGTCTGTCGCCGCATAACCGACGCAAAGAACCAAACGCACACGCGAATTCTTTCCGACGTCGAACAGCGCTTTGATCTTCGACTCGTTATGCCAGCCGATGATGCAGGTGGACAGCCCCTGTTCCGTCGCTTCATAGCAAAACTGCGAAGCGGACAGTCCAAGATCGATCGGTGCAAAATCCTGGTCTTTAAACCTTTGCGAAACGGATACTTTGAGCCGCGTTGGTTCCTCGAGCACCACCACGAAGGCCGGGCACTTATCGACAAACTTGTTCATGCCGAGATCCTGCATCATTGGCTTCAGCTTTTCCGCCAGTTCCGGATTCGTTACGATCAGATAGCGCCAGGGCTGGCTGTTGCAGGCCGACGGCGCAAGCCAGGCGGCTTCGGCACAGCGCTCAAGTTTCTCCCTCTCGACCGGACGGGCGGGATCGAAATCACGGCAGCTTTCTCGTTTTTTGACCAGTTCTAGATAGGTGCTCATCCCATTTCCTCCTTCGCTTTGGCTATTTTTTGTTTTGTGTCCTCAGCCATCATCGCACGCAGTTCCTTCAAATAAGGGAACTCGTTCGCATTCTCAGTTGCATAGCTGAGATTCAGCTCATATTCCAACGGAATCCATGTGGAAATATCGCTTTCGTTATGCTGAATGACCGCCTCCATTTTGTCAAGCGCCTTGTAAAGACGCGCCTCCCTTGTTTCCATGGCGTCCATTTCGGCAAACAACGCTTTCAGCATACCTTGCTGCGGCTCCGGAAGCGTGCCGATCAGCGACCCGACGGCGTCGGTCTCGGTCTCCTCGTTCGCTTCGGTCTTCAGAAAAGATGGAATATCTCCCGTGATCGCCTCGCCGAAATCATGAATCAGGCACATACGAATCAATTTGTCCCCGTCAATCTCCGGGAATTCAGGAATCAGCAGCAGCGCCATGATACTTAGCCGCCAGGAATGGGCGGCAACGGTTTCCGTTACGCCGCCGCATGTTACGCTGTGCCTTCCGTTCGTCTTCAGGCACTCCAACGCGTGTAAAAAGTCCAATAATTCTCTTTGTTTCATAGCATTGATCATACCATAATTACTTTTAATAGCAAACGCTTCTTTTTAAATTTAACGGCTTTATTCCCGATTCCCCGAATAGATACGTTATATTATTAGCTGCGATTTTCGATAATCCACTTGACTCTGCCGTTACGTCATCGTTTATCCTTGAGTTATGAGGTGAACAATGATGAAACGGTCTATTGGTGCGTTGAGCAGGCTTTCGGGTGTTTCCGTACGTACGCTGCGTTATTATGACCAGATCGGGCTTCTGCCACCGAGTCAAATCGCAAAGTCCGGATATCGATCCTATGACGACGCGGCAGCAGAACGGCTCTGGCAGATCCTTTTTTATCGTGAACTGGGTTTTCCGCTTCGCGATATCGCCGCCATCCTGACTGCGCCGGGTTTCGACAGGGTACGCGCGCTTACGGAGCACCGTGCGCTGCTCCTGCAGAAACGCGACCGGCTTGACGGGTTGATTTTACTCGTCACAGAAACACTGAAAGGAGAACGAACAATGGAATTTCAACCGTTCGATACCAAGCTGATAGACAAACAGCGCGAAGAGTATACCGCAGAGGCAAAAGCGCGCTGGGGTGAAACACCGGAGTACCGCGAAAGCACCACGCGCGAAAACGCTCGTTCAGGAGAGCAGCGCGTACGGATGCGCGCTGACGAACGTGCGTTTTTCACCGCTTTCGCCGCGCTGCGGGGCGCAAAGACGAGCGACGCACGCGTGCAGGCGCTGGTCAAGCGCTGGCAAGCGCACATCACCCAACACTACTACACCTGTACGGACGAAATCCTCGCCGTACTCGGTCAGATGTATATCACCGATACACGGTTCCGGCAGAACATCGACCGCTACGGCGAAGGAACTGCCCTGCTTATGAGCAAAGCGATTGCATATTTTTGCAGGAAATAAGAAGCTTTTGTGGGAATTCCAACCGTATTACCCCGGTCACTAGAATGAGACTGCCCTATGTAATTCGCTAATTGGGACGGTTAGGGTGTGTTTCCAAAATCCGCAAAGCACATTTTCGCCGTCTCAAGTTGCATATTCTTGTTGAAAAGCCTCGCCGCAGCACCACTGCGCCTGCGTTTCTCACCTCAATCTGCAAAGCCGATCCAGCAAAAGTGCATCTTCTAGGCTTTAGAAACACACCCTAGTACACAATCCCTCACCTATACCCAGGCGGCAAGCAACGGCCGCCCGGCACTGCCGGCATGCGCTATACGTTGTCCCGGTGCATTTTCCGCCGAAAGACCGCTACCGCGACGGCAAACGTTACGGCAGCGTACCCGATTACCCACCAGAGATGCGGCATAATCAAAGCATACTCGCCCGCCACAGCGGCCCGTCCCGCATCCACAGCGTGCGCAAACGGCAGGCAATACGCAACCTTCTCAAACGCACCGCCGACCAGCCCCAGGTCAAACCAGGTTCCGCTGAGCCACCCGCTCAGGTTTGTAAGCAGCGCGCCGCAAATACCACCGACCTGTTTGTCGTTGAACACGCTCCCGCAAAGAAGACCTATGCCGATAAACAGCAGCGCCGAAGGCAGTGTCGTCACAATCGCCAGCAGCACGTTGGCCGTAATCTGCATACCGAGCACTGCCGCGCAGGCATAACAAAACAGCGTCTGCATCAAGGAAATCGGAATCAGCGGCAGTGTGTAACCCGCAATAAAGTCCGATGCGCTCAAAGGCGAAGCAAACAAGCGCATTAAAAACGACGTCATACGGTCTTTGCTGATCAGCGTTGCGGAAAACAGCGAGATAAACGACAGCCCAAAAACCGCCACGCCGGGCGTCAGAACATCCAGTTCAAACAGTGTTACCGGTATATTCGCCTGAATCGCCGTCATAAGCAGCAGCAGTACCAGCGGGAAACCCAACCCAAACGCAAGGTTGAGCGGATCGCGCAGCAATTCCTTAAATGTCCTTCCCGCAAACGCGTTCGCTCTGTTCATGCGATCGCCTCCGTTTCCGTCGCCAACGCAACAAACGCGTCCTCAAATGTTGTTGCATGCGCCTGCCGCGTAAGCTCCTGCACGGTGCCGACCGCAACAAGATTCCCTTTGTTCAGGATCCCTACGCGATCGGCCAGCGCTTCGACTTCTTCGAGATAATGCGTCGTCAGCAGAATCGTCGTGTTCCCTTTGAGCGATCTGACCAGTTTCCATAACTCGCGCCGCACAAGGACGTCCAACCCAAGCGTCGGCTCGTCTAGAAACAGAATCTTCGGCTCGGAAATCAGCGCCATCGCAATACTAAGCCGGCGCTGCATACCGCCGGAAAGCGTCCTTGCTTTGTCCTTGGCCACTTCACCTAGCGAAAGCCGTTCGATCATCGCTTCCGCTTTGCTGTGCGCTTCACTGCGGTTGCAGCCGTAAATACGCGCCATGAGTTCCAGGTTTTCCCGTACGGTCAGTTTCCTTGCCACAGCGGTCTCCTGCGGCGAAATGCCGTTATGCGCCTTAACGCGGCGTGGGTCGCGTGTGATACTGTCGCCAAGCAGCAGCGCGTCTCCCGCGGTCGGAAGCGACAGTCCTGAGAGCATTTTGATGGTGGTGGTCTTTCCCGCGCCGTTGACGCCGAGCAGCGCGAACAGTTCCCCCTGTTTCACGCCGAGGTTCAGCGCGTTCACCGCTGTTTTTTCTTTGTATTTTTTTGTAAGCTCCTTCGCTTCTATCGCATAGCTCATATTTGTATTACTCCTCGTCGTCTATGTTCGTCTGCGCAATCTCGACAGTTTCTTTATGGAATATAGCATCCGCTACGCTGGCCATAAAAACGTCCCGTTTCATCAGCGCTAGACCGCTCGCTTCATCCCCG
>CAYTHS010000069.1:0-8630 GCA_964437665.1 uncultured Oscillospiraceae bacterium | reverse complement strand
CTTTCGCCCGGATGAATACTGAAGATTTCGCGCGCTTCCTTTGGGATGACAATCTGTCCCTTCTCGCCGACCTTGACCGTCCCGAATATGTGTTTTCCTTTTGGTGCATCCATCGTAATTCGCCTCGTATGAATTGTATGATTTTTCCTACCTCTCATTCCTTGTAAGCATACAATGCATCCGAACGTAAGTCAAGAGGCAAAAACCGCTTCCGTTACGGAAGCGGCGGGGACTGTCAAAAAACAGGTTTTTGACGGGATAAGCGCTCCTTGCCTCTCGCCCTTCGGATTCACGGGCGGCAAAGAGCACAGAGAAATCGCCCGAAACAGGCGATCCGTTGTGCCGGATAAACCGGCGCAGCCGGAAAAACGGGTTAAGGGCTGCGGCCCTTAACAATCCCGGAGACTTTGCAGGCGGCCTGGCCGCTTCCTTACGCAAGCGGCTTTTAGATATCCTCATGCTTAAAAGAAGAAACGCTTGAGACGATAAATGATTTACAGCAGGATTCCAAGGTGTTCGAACAGGATCTTCAATCCCAGCAGAATCAATACGAGGCCTCCGGCGAACGTCGCTTTCCGCTGATATTTAACTCCGAACTTCCACCCGACCGCAACGCCCCCAAGCGAGAGTAAAAACGTTGTCAGGCCAATGCAAAGAACCGCCGGCAGGATTTGGACCCCGAGGAACGCAAACGAAATCCCAACCGCCAGCGCATCGATGCTCGTAGCTAATGCAAGTACCGCCAGTTCGCCGAAATTGATCTGCTGATTCGTTGCGCATGCTTCTCCGCCGCGACCCTTGAGTGCGTCGAATATCATTTTGCCGCCGAGGAACGCCAGCAGCGCAAACACGATCCAATGGTCGACGTTTGTAATCAGGGATTCAAACTGCTTGCCCAGAAACCATCCCGCCAACGGCATTGCCGCTTGAAATCCGCCGAAAAACAAAGCGATGACCAACGCATACCGCCAATCGGCGCCGCGCATGTTCAATCCCTTGCAGGCGGAAACCGCAAAGGCATCCATCGACAATGCAGCCGCCGTCAGCAGCAACTCGGCATACGTCATAGGAGGCGCCGCTTATCCGCGCATATTTTTGCTTCGACCGCCCGGGCGATCCTGTCGGCCGCCTGTTCAATCCATGCCACGTCACCTGCGGAAAAGCGCGCTTTTTTCGGACTGTCCAAGTCAAGCACGCCGAACGGCGCGCCGTATGCGTCCCGCAGCACGACCACCAGTTCGCTTGCGGACGCGTCGTCGCAGGCTATATGCCCGGGAAACGCATGCACGTCGTCCACAAGCAGCGTTTGATTGTGCTTGAGCGCTGTGCCGCAGACTCCGCTTCCGGCGGGGATACGCGTGCAGGCGGGCTTTCCCTGAAAAGGAGCCAGATACAGGCCGTCGCCGCCGAGCAGGTAAAACCCAACCCAGTTAACGTCCGCCAGCGCATAAAACAGCAACGCGCTGGCGTTGGCCAGGTTCGTAACCGGCTCTTCATCCGGATCGAGCAGCGTTTCCAGTTGTTTTAGTAACATATGCAGACTCATGCGTCAAATTATAATCGAAGTCTTTCCGCTTTACAAGCGGATTGCCGCGTGATACATTGGTTACAAAAGCGAGGTGTGCAGATGGAACTCGAAAAACGTAAACGGTTTATCGTAAACTTCTTGTATTTTGCTATCGTTCTCGGCTTGGCGATTCTGCTGGCGCGATATGCGCTCGGCGTATTAATGCCGTTCCTCGTGGCGCTGATCGTTTCCCTTCTGCTTAAGCCGATTGTACAATTCCTGCGGGTAAAATGGCATTTTCATAAGGGCATCGCCGGCGTGATCGTCGTACTGTTGTTCTATATTCTGATCGGCTTTTTGCTGTTCGTGCTAGGCGCTCAGCTTTTTTATGCGGCCCGGTCGTTTTTCATCCGCCTGCCTTCCGTCTATACCAATTCCGTCGTCCCCTGGCTGAACGGCGCGTTTGCCTCGCTGCAATCATTCGCCGAAAAGCTCGACCCGGACGCGGCGGCCGCCTACAACATCGTCGCAACCAATTTGACGGAAACGCTCGGCCAGACGGTTGTCAACATTTCCAAACAGGTGGTTTCCTGGGCGACCGGCATTACGCTCAAAACGCCGCGCTTTCTTCTGCGGCTGCTCATCGCCGTCATCGCAACCGTGTTTCTGTCCATAGATTTTATAAAGATCAAAGCGTTTATCCTTCGTCAGCTTTCTGAAAACAACCGCAATTTGCTGCATAATATCCGCGTTCATCTAGGCCGAACGCTCTGGCGCTATACGCGCTCCTATGCGCTGATTCTGTTTATTACGTTTGCAGAGATTGCGCTGGGACTTACCATCATCGGCGTCGAGCGGGCGATCGGTATCGCCGTGGCGATCGCGCTGTTCGATATTCTGCCCGTAGTCGGCAGCGGTATGGTGCTTCTGCCGTGGACGATTATCACGCTCGTCTCCGGAGATTATATGCGCGCGCTGGGGTTGGGCATCCTATATATTGTCGTCATCGTGGTACGCAACATTATGGAGCCGAAGATCGTCGGCGACCGCGTCGGCCTGCACCCGATTGTGACGCTGCTTGCGATGGTTCTCGGCACGTTTCTTTTCGGCGGCATCGGTTTGCTCGGTCTGCCGATTACGCTCGCTCTGATCCAGAGCCTGAATGCGAAGGGCGTAATACATCTTTATAAAACAGACCCGGAAACGCCGTCTTCTCCCAGAACCCCCGCTTCCGATGAAACGCCGCCTTCCGGCGCCCCGGATGCATCGGACGCGCCGCCTCAAAAAGTAAAACGCGCCGGCAAATGGCGCAAGCGGTCATAATCCATACGTGATTTTGTAACGCCGGACGGGAACCAGTCCGGCGTCAGCCTGTCAAAGAAGTCCCTGGGATTGTTAAGGGTCGCAACCCTTAACCCGTATATTCCGGCTGCGCCGGTTCATCCGGCGCAGTACGATCGCCCGTTTCGGGCGGTTTCTCTGTACGTTTTGCCGCCTGTGCAGGTCTTTGTTTATCCGTCCGGTCAAGCGGCGTCTTCCATCAATTCTACAGATCGCAATATGCCATGCTTTGCTTATCCGGGCCGGCATCGTTGCAAAAATTTCCGAAACACAGCACGGTTTCGCAATATAAGCGTGAATCGCTTCCGATTCGCTTCCCTCATTCGTTATTTGGGAGGCGCAAACGCGGCGATTATTCGCCCGGCCGCTTTCATCCCGTCGATTGCAGCGGAAACGATCCCCCCGGCGTATCCCGCGCCTTCGCCAACAGGGTACAACTCCGCGCAGGAAACGCTCTGCATGGTATCGCTACGCAAAATGCGCAGCGGAGCGCTTGTACGCGTTTCCACGCCGGTCAGTACCGCGTCTTCCCTGTCGAACCCTCTCATCTGCCGTCCGAACGCTTCAATCCCGTCCGCAATGCCTTTCGCGATGAATTCCGGGAGAATTTCCTTAAGATTGGCCTCTGTTACGCCAGGCCGATAGGACGGTTCAACCTGCCCGAATCCGTAAATCCTCTTTCCGAGAAACGAACCGACGGTGCAAGACGGGGCAAACCCGTTTTTCCCTCCGGCAATGAACGCAGCCTGTTCCATCCGTTTCTGAAAGCGCAGTCCGGCCAGCGGATCGTCTTCCAGATCACTCTCCTTCACCTGAACGACGAGCGCGGCGTTGGCGTTCGGCGCGCTTCTTGCAAAATCGCTCATTCCGTTCACGACAATCTCGTCGTGTGCGCTCGCGCTTGCAATCACGCTGCCGCCGGGACACATGCAGAACGTGTACACGCCGCGTTCGCCGCTGCGCGCGCTCAGAGCATATTCCGCCGCTCCAAGCCGCGGATGGCCCGCAAACGCACCGAACTGCACGTTGTCGATCATGCTTTGCGGATGCTCGATACGCACCCCCGCGGCGAACGGTTTCTTCGCCATCGCGACGCCCGCATCGAACAGCATCCGGTAGGTATCCCGCGCTCCCTGCCCAATCGCAAGGACAAGCGCCGCACATTCAATCGTTTCCGTTTCTCTGTCGCGTACAAAGCGGATGCGATTGAGCACGCCGCCGCTGCTTTCGATTCCGGTCAGTTTGGCCGAAAAAAACACTTCCCCTCCAAGACGTTCAATTTCCCTGCGCATGCAGGAGACGACGCTCCGCAGCCGGTCCGTACCGATATGCGGCTTGGCTAGGATACGGATTTCTTCAGGCGCACCAAATTCCGTCAGCGTTTGCAGCACCGCTTCCCCGCGCGGGTCCTTGCTGCGCGAGGTCAGCTTGCCGTCCGAAAACGTCCCCGCGCCGCCCTCTCCGAACATAACGTTCGATTCTTCGCTGAGTTCCCCCGTCTGCCAGTAACACTCTACGGCGCGCGCGCGACGTTCGACCGGCTCGCCCCGTTCGATCACGAGCGGCCGATAACCGTTTCGCGCGAGAAGCAGCGCCGAAAACAACCCTGCCGGGCCAAGTCCGGCGACAACCACGCGGCCCTTCAGCGGCGGCATGCCCTGTTTCAGCGGAACCGCCTGCGGCGGTTTATATTCCGAAACCCTGTCCTTTTCTTCTGCCAGAAGCCGTTTTGACACGGCGTCATCCGTATCGACCAATACGGTGAGCAGGAAGTGGACATCTTGTTTTCTGCGCGCGTCCAGCGACCGTCGGAGAATCCGTGCGCTGTGAATCTGCGATACGTCCAAGCCTGTCTGCGCGGCGACGAGCTGCATCAGCGCTTTGTCGCTTTCCCCAACCGCCTGCCTGATCTGACGAACCAAGAGTTTCATATGTTTCCTCCATGCGGCTTTGCATCGCCGCCGTTGCCTTGTGAAAGAGCACAAAACCTGCGACCTCGCCGCAGGTTTTGGATAACCATGATTGTTTCGTCCTTTTCCATCAAATACGGACGCATGTCAGCGGAGGGCTATGGCTGGTCGATGGTGACCGTAACCTCCGTAACCGAAAGCGTGGTGAACAGTTCGACGGTCGCCTCCTCATTTTTAACCCAAACGGAAAGCGGCAGTTTGTACACCCCCGGCGAAAGGCCCGTCACGTCCACCTGAACGGTGATATCGCTGCGCATGAGGATGCTTACAAGGCTGTAGCGTCCCTCAACGGTTAGGTCGGCGGTCGTGACATCCAGCGTAACGTCCGAACGAGAAGGTTTCCCATATACCTGAATTTCAAGCTGTTCAAACGTCTGGCTGATCACCATCTCACGGATTTCGATCAGAACGGACACCATTTCATCGTCCAGCAAACGCAGGCCCTCCGGAACAATCAGTTCGCTTTCCACGGTAGCCGTAGCGCTCATCCCGTTCACCGCGATCGGCGTAAGCAGGATGCTGTCCACCTCGTCCAGTGTCGCCTGGTCGCCGACCAGCCGCACCGAGGACGGCGTTGCAACGGCGCTGACCAGTTCATGGTTGGCCGCAAGATTGTCCGCCCCGACCATCGATCCGCTCACGTCGATCGGAACGTTTTTCATTGGATAAATCGGCAGCCGTACGGTGGACGAAGGCAATGTGCCGACGATAATGTCGCTGGAAACGATTTCGTTGTCCTTGTCGTAAAACGTCACGTCGAACGTGCTGTAAACCGTCCCCGTGCGGTCGGAAAGGTCAACCACGCACTCTCCGTGCGTAATGGTGGATATGTCTGTTTTGGGTCCTGTAATGTCGAGCCGCGTGGTAGCGGTAAGCGCGTCAAAATCCGCCCAGTACCCTTGCGGAAGCTCGCCGGAAAAGGACGTTGTAATCGGGATGGTTTTCGTCACCAGCGTATCGATTTCAACCTGAACCGTGGACGGCGAAACAGACTGTACCACGCCGAGCGCGGAACTAACCGTCGCCGAAATCGGCAGATCGTATACGCGCGCCTCGCTGATATTGCGCAAGCTGATCGTAGCGTTGATCGAGTTGGCGCTGATATAGGCGTAATTGGTAATCTGCGCACGCATGGTTACGGATACGTCCTGCAAGATTTCCTCGCGGCTGCCCCGCACGCAAAAGCCCTGGGCAATCAGTTCGGCTTCCCCGTCGAAACTTGTCGTAACGTCCGGAATAATCTTTGTACGCAGCGGTTTCTGGTCTGTAAGCACATAGCCCCAAAGCAGGACCGCGAACACGAGCGCTATGATCTTAAGCGCGACATTCTTTGTGAAAAATTTTTTTAACCCGGCAAGGACCGCTATTTTATCAATTTTAATGTTTTTCATGCGACCCCTCCGGTTTCCGTTTCACCCAACTGAAGGCGGACGTGGTCCCGGCCTGCGTAAACAGGCCCTCTAAAATATTGCGCAGCGCTCTTGAATCGATATAGCGAACCAGCTTGCCGTCCCGCGCAATCGAGATCGCCCCCGTCTCCTCCGAAACCACGATCGTCACGCTGTCCGACACACTGGATACGCCGAGAGCGGCGCGATGACGCGTGCCAAGCTCGCGTGAAACGGACAAATCGTCCGAGAGCGGTAAAAAACACCCCGCCGCGATAATCGTCGAGCCGCGGACAATCGCAGCGCCGTCATGCAGCGGCGTGTTCGGTTCAAAAATGTTTTCAATCAGCGCTCCGGAGAGAATTCCGTCGATGCGCGTACCGGAACCGATGATGTCTCCCAGTCCCGTCTTCTGCTCAAATACGATCAGCGCGCCGACGTGCCGGTGCGAAAGCGAAAGGATCGTTGCGTGGATATCGCGCACAAGTTCGCTGCTGCGCATGGCGGAAGCGTCCAGCCAGGCCTTGCCGAGCCGCTTACCGCTCCTGCCCAGTTTTTCCAGCACACGCCGGATTTCAGGCTGGAACAGAATAAAGATCACGATGATGATGGAGCCGGAGGTCAGGATTGAATCCAGCAGCCAGCTCAGCGTCGTGAGGGAAAGCAGCTGACTGGCGATGGAACACAAAAACAGAAGCCCGATACCTTTGAGGACTTCATAAGCACGGGTTTCTTTCGTCCATACGATGAGTTTATAAATCAGCACCGCAATGATAACGATGTCCAGGAGGTCTAGTGCGGTAATCTGAGAAAACCCGCTTGCAAGCGCTTTTGTAACGGTGGTGTAGGACAATCTTGCAAATCTCCTTTCTCAGTCGCTTTCGTTCCGGGTTTACCGCAAACAATCAAATTTTGCTCCGCACAGAAGCATGACGAAGGACTATTCTTCGTCGGACACATACCCGCCGACGTCCGTTTCGTAGGCGGTCACTTTTTCATTGAGCGTGCTGCCCGTGAGTCTCCCGGACTCTTCGTACTCCTGAAACGCAAGTTCGGACAGCTCCTTCTGCCTGCGCTGTCCCTCGTCGTCCAGCACCGGTCCTTCGATGGGGAGCCCGTCCAATTTTCGCACCTTCGTCTTCATGTTCGTTCTTTCACCCGTTTTGACTTATTATAGCATACACTACCGTGTTTACGGCAGTCAAAAATTTGAATTTTTCATGGAGTATTCCGCCTGTCTCCACCGCTGCGCCGCCGCGCCGGGCTGTGGCCTTGCATTTTGAGCAGCATTCGCGTGCGCTTATGCGCCTATCCTGCAACCCGTTGCAAAAAAGCTGCTAGATTCCCGCCCAAAACGAGTATTTTTCTCAGAAAGCGGCGTATTTTACTTCATCATTTCGAGCGCTCGTGGTAAAATAAATATGTTAATTTTGTTTTAGCGCCGCCAAACTGCAATACGGACTTATTCGGATTTCACCATCTCCAGGGAGGACAGTTACATGCTGCTTTACCACGGTTCTTCCACGGACGGACTGCATACGCTTGAGCCGTTCGTTGCGAATCACGGCAAGCCATACGTATATTTTTCCATCAGCGAAATCGCCGCCTGTTTCTACGCGGCAAACGTGGTCGAACGGCCGCACTACTGGTTTCCGTACGGTTATGACGCCGCCGGGAAACCCATTTACACGGAAACCTACCCTAACGCGTTTCGCGACGTTTACGAGGGAAAGCGCGGCTTCCTTTATACCTGCGATATTCAGGAGGATACGCTACTGCGTTTCCCTTCCAATCCCCAGCTATGCATTTCTGCTGCGCCCGTTTCCGTTTCGCGCGCGGAAACGATCGGAAATCTCTGCGATTGGTTCCTGCAGCGCGAAAGCGAAGACAAGCTGATTATTCAGCGATACGAAACGCTCACGCCCGCCGCGCTTGCAGCCTGGCACGGCAAGGTCCTTGAAGATCTTCGCGCCGCCTGCGTGCAAACGAAAGACAACTCGTTTGCCGAGTTCGTGCGCGACCGTATGCCCGCCGTCTGGGAGCGGTATGTTCGGCAGCCGGAATACGACTGCAGCTATTCCGGGCCGATCGCATAGTCTTACCTTAAAAAGGACAAAAGCATATGAGAAAGCCGCCTCTCGGCGGCTTTCAGCCTGTCAAAAACCGATCTTTTGACGGGGTAACCACGTTTTGCCTCTCGTCCTTCGGACTCCCGGGCGGCAAAACGCACAGAGAAACCGCCCGAAACGGACGATCGTACAGCGCCGGTTGAACGGCACAGCTGGAATATGCGGGTTAAGGGCTGCGGCCTTAACAATCCCGAAGGCTTTTTTTGCGTATCTGATTTAGAGTGTGTTTCTTAAGTCTAGAAGATGCAGTTCTGCTGGATCGGCTTGCAGATTGAGGCGAAAAACGCAGGCGCAG
>CAYTHS010000068.1:0-15158 GCA_964437665.1 uncultured Oscillospiraceae bacterium | reverse complement strand
GTTTAATGGAATCGGGTTCTTTGACAGTCTGAAGGCCGGAACATTCCGGCCTTTTGTCTGCCTGCCAAATAGGTTTTGGGATTCTTGTCGAAGGACGCATCGCTTTACCCGTTTATGCCGAGTGTGTGCCACGCCATCTCTCGTTTCGCGCAGCTTGCCAGCGCTCTCTGTGCCCGTGAAGAGCGCTTATCCCGTCACAACCCCATCTCGCGTTTGACCTCTGCGAAACACCGCACCGCAAAGTCGAGGTCGTCTTTCGTATGCGCCGCGGAAACCTGCGTGCGGATACGCGCTTTGCCTTGCGGCACGACGGGATAGGAAAAGCCGATTACATACACGCCCTTTTCAAGCATGCGCGCGGCGAATTCCTGCGCGGTCTTCGCGTTGTAGAGCATGACCGGCACGATCGGGTGTTCGCTCTGCGGCACGTCGAAGCCGAGCTCGCCGAGCTGCGCGCGGAAATACCGTGTGTTTTCGTGGAGTTTGTCGCGCAGCGCCGTGGATGCTTCGAGCATATCGAGGACCTTGAGGCTCGCGCCGCATATAGCGGGCGCGACGGTGTTGGAGAACAGGTACGGCCGCGAACGCTGGCGCAGCAGATCCACGATCTCCTGCTTTGCCGCCGTGTAACCGCCGCTCGCGCCGCCGAGCGCCTTGCCCAGCGTGCCGGTGATGATATCCACGCGGTCCATCACGCCGCAGTATTCGTGCGTACCGCGCCCGTGCTCGCCCATGAAGCCCACGGCGTGGCTGTCGTCCACCATGACCAGCGCGCCGTACTCGTCCGCAAGGTCGCAAATCCCCCTGAGATTTGCGATGAACCCGTCCATCGAAAACACACCGTCGGTGGCGATGAGTTTGATGCGCGCGTCCTTCGCGGCCTCCAACTGCTCCCGAAGGCTCTGCATGTCGTTGTTTTTATAGCGGTACCGCGCGGCTTTACAGAGCCGCACGCCGTCGATGATGCTCGCGTGGTTAAGCTGATCGGAAATCACCGCGTCCGCATCGGTCAGCAGTGTTTCAAAAAGGCCTCCGTTTGCATCGAAGCAGGAAGAGTACAAAATCGCATCCTTCATACCTAGAAAGCCCGCAATGCGCCCTTCCAGTTCCTTGTGGATGCCCTGCGTGCCGCAGATGAAGCGCACGGAGGAAAGCCCGTATCCCCATTTGTCGTAAGCAGCCTTTGCACCAGCGATAATTTCCGGATTGTCCGCAAGGCCGAGGTAGTTGTTTGCGCACATGTTCAGCACGCCGCGTGTCTTGGTCGTGTCGATGCGCGCGCTCTGCGGCGTCGTGATGATCCGCTCGTCCTTGAACGTTCCCGCGGCGCGGATTTCTTCCAGTTGCGTTTTGTAAATGTCGTATGCCTGCTTTTTCATGCTTCCTCCTTTGACCAGTCCATTACCACCTTGCCGGACTGCCCGCTGTTCATCACGGCAAACGCCTCCTCAAACTGCGTGTAACGGAAGCGATGCGTGAGCACCGGGGAAAGGTCCAGACCGGCTTCCACCATAGCCATCATCTTGTACCAGGTTTCATACATCTTTCTGCCGTAAACACCCTGCAGCGTCAGTCCCTTGAAGATCACGTCGTTCCAGTCGATCACCGTGCCCGGCCCGGCAATGCCAAGCAGCGCAACCTTTCCGCCGTTTCGCATGAGCTTGAGCAGTTGGTTGAGCGCTGCGCCGTTGCCGCTCATCTCGCAGCCGACGTCAAAGCCCTCAACAATGTGCAGCTGTTTCATTGCATCTTCGACTGTCTGCGTTGTGAGATTGACCACGGCGGAAGCGCCCATCCGCTTTGCGATCCCCAAACGATAATCGTTCACGTCCGTGACCACGATACGCCGCGCGCCGTTCTGGCGGCAAATGCCGACCGCCATCATGCCGATCGGCCCCGCGCCGGTGATAAGGACGTCCTCCCCGGTCACGTCGAACATCGTCGCCGTATGGCAGGCGTTGCCGTATGCGTCGTAAAACGCAACGATCTCCTCCGGCGTCGTCTCCGGCACGGCGATGACGTTCGTCTCCGGTATACAGAGGTATTCGGCGAACGCTCCGTTGCGGTTGACCCCAACGCCCTTTGTGAATTTGCACCAGTGCCCGTTTCCGGCCCGGCAGTTGCGGCAGTGTCCGCAGACGATATGGCCCTCGCCCGTTACCCTCTGCCCGACGTGATAATCCTCCACCCCTGGACCGAGCTGGGCGATTTCGCCTACGTACTCGTGTCCGACCGTCATAGGCGGGACGATCGTCTTCTGGCTCCAACTGTCCCAATTGTAAATATGTACGTCCGTTCCGCAGACTGCGGTTTTATGAATTTTGATGAGCACTTCGCCGATGCCCGGCGAGGGCGTTTTTACTTTTTGGAGCGTCAGCCCCTTGCCGGCGGTTTCTTTAACCAGCGCATGCATATATTCCGGAATCATAGCCGTTTGTCCTCCGTTTGTAAGTATTCCAAAATTCATCCGCCTCTCTACCTATATTTATGTATCCCCCGCCGGGTATTGCCGCTGCGCCGGCAGTGGAGGGGGAACCCTAAAAAAAGAAGAAAAAACCCGCCCGCCGTTGCTGTGTCTTTCGGCGGGCGGGTTTCCGTTTCGTTACAGTCCGCTTCGTTCTGCCAGCGCATCGAGCGCGGCGGAAACGTCCGCATCGCCGAAGCAGTATCCCAGCGTCGTGTAGTCTGCGCGCAGCTTTGCAGTCTCCTCTCTGACCGGCGTACCTTTCAGAATGCACGCCGCCATCAGATTTGCCAGATTCTCGAACTCGGCCGGACCGAAACCGAAGCGCGTCATCTCTGAAACGCCGAGACGCAGCGCGCCGCTCGCGGTGAACCCTTCTTCGTCCGGCGTGGCCTGATAATTGACGACGATATTGTTTTCCTCAAGCCGCTCGGCAATTTCCGGCCCCATGCCGTACCCCACGCGAACGATCACCTGATGTGTTTCGGTGTAGGAAATCGCAGGGTCGCCCGCAACGTCCAGCCCGGCGGCTTTGAGGCTTTTTGCAAACGACTTGGCGTTGGCAATCACGTTTTTCTGATAATCGTTCCCGAAAACGTTCATTTCATACGCCGCCATCAGCAAGCCCAGCATCGTACCGAGATGATGGTTGCTTACCGAACCGGGGAAAGCACGCGTCTGAATCGTCTTCCAAAGCCGGTATTTTAGTTCGTCTTCCGTGTAGTTCACGCCGATTACGCCGCGCTGCGGCCCGAAGAACGTTTTATGCGTCGAACCGGTGACGATTTCCGCACCTTCCTCAAACGGCTTCTGAAAATGCGGCCCGATCAGTCCGAGTACATGGGCCATATCGTACATGATGGTCACCGGAAGATTCATTTCATCCACAAACGTGCGGATTTCGCGCACCGGTTCTTTATGCAGCACCATGGATTTACCGAAAATGATAAACTCCGGCCGATACCGCTCGATTACTTTCTTCGTCTCCGCCACGTCGATCTTGAACGGATTGTCCCGGCAAACCGGGAAATTCACAACCGCCGCACGCTCGGTGACGGGATCTACGGCCACGTAGTCGTGCAGCGCGCCCATTGGCTGCGCGCTGAGATGCCCGCCGCGGATGATATGATTGTTGAGGATATATCCTAATCTGCGCGGCGTATGCTTGCGGTCGGTACGGTTGACGAAATCCATCAGCGCTGAGAACACCGCGGCGTTGGACATCTGTCCGCTGATTACGCGCGTTTCCACCTCGGCGCAGCCAAGGTACTTCTTCATCTCGGCCGTCAGGGCACGCTCGACCTCGTCGATGAATTTCGTACCCTGATAGTAGAACACGTCGTGATCATAAAATGACGCGATCTTCTTATGCTCGGCATATCGGAACGACGGATCGCTGCCGGAAAGCAGCCGCACCGCCCGCGAAGCGGTCATTTCGGAGGGAATCAGATTGATGCATTCTTCTTGCCGCCAAACGTGATTGTCAATCGCTTTTTTCAGCAGCGCCGCGGCACTTTTCGCCGGATCTGCCGAAGGCTGCATTTCGGGTTCCACCGCCGCGTCGCAGACGATCGGACGCGCATACGGCGGCGCGTCGCCGCGCAGATGCCAGGCGGGCACCACGGCGGGGATACGGCCGCCGCGGATTTCAACCTCGACCGTGTCGTCGATCAGTACGTCCGCGTCGAGAAGTGCGAATCCGATCGAACGAAGCGCCTTCTGATCGGTGAATTTTTCAAGCAGACTGCCCTGGTTTTCAACCTTGTAGCGCGGCACCATGGTACCGCTCGTAATGTAACCGACTTCCTTTCCATTTTTATAGACGGGATAGCCCGCGCGCATAACGCCCCTG
Organism: uncultured Oscillospiraceae bacterium; assembly: GCA_964437665.1. Lineage (GTDB taxonomy): Bacteria > Bacillota > Clostridia > Christensenellales > CAG-138 > UBA7703. Next base: position 10,842 of record CAYTHS010000068.1, on the reverse strand, counting down.
CCGGTCAGCGCGATCGGGCGCACTTTGCGCGGCAATGCGGTACAATCGGAATAATCGCGGTTCAAAATGCGTTTGTTCGCTTCAAACTGCTTTTCCAGCGCGTCCCGGCCGATCATGTCTGTTTTTTCTTGTGAAAAGCTGACGGCAAAACGCGCGAGCGAAATCGAAAAAACCGGAATCTCTTTCCCGTTTTTGTCAATCCCCAGTTCGTGCCCGTAAAGCGGCAGTCCCGCCTCGAGGCGGAGCGTGTCCCGCGCGCCGAGACCGACCGGCTTTGCACCGCGTTTGATCATTTCCTTCCAAAGGAAGGCCGCGTCCTCCCGCAGCACAAACGCTTCGTACCCGATTGGTTCCCCGGTGTAGCCGGTCTTTGAGATATGCACCTTCCTGCCACAGAGTTCAAGCGTTCCGAGCGCGTTTTTCACCGGTTCGGTAAGCGTCGCCCCGCAGGCCATGTCGGTCAGGATATCTTTCGATTTCGGTCCTTGCACCGAAATCAGCGCGACAGCCTCGGTTTTGTTTTCGATCTGCGCGTCGAAGTTCTTGATCGCCTCCGTCAGATGCCGCCAGTCCTTTTCCGCATTGGAAGCGTTGACTACGAGGATATATGCGTCTTCCACGAAGCGGTATAGATACGCGTCGTCCACCGCCCCGCCGTCTTTATTCGGGATAATCGCATATTGCGCCTGCTCCACCTCCAGCGCAGAAACATTGCTGGTAAGCACATGCTGCAAAAACGCCTTGGCTTCCCTGCCCGTAATGCGGAAACGTCCCATGTGCGACACGTCGAAAATTCCGCAGTTCGATCGGGTATAGAGATGTTCCTCGACGATTCCCGTCGGATACTGCAGCGGCATCTCCCATCCGCCGAAATCCACCATGGTCGCCCCCGCGGCAGTATGGCTCCCGTACAGTACGGTGCGTTTTAATTCGCTCATTTCGTTTCCTCCATAAAGTCATACCGCAGAACGGGATTCCTCGCCGCGCCGACTTCGTCCGGCCTGCCGATCGGCATGGCCGCGGGCGCGTCGTGCAGTTTTTGCGGTTCGGTCTTTGCGCTCAGCAGGATTTCTTTTATCGCGGCGGCCGCCGCATCCAGCGTTTCCTTGCCCTCCGTTTCGGTCGGCTCAAACATAAGCGCCTCGTGTACGATAAGCGGGAAATACATCGTCGGCGGATGCAGCCCGCGCTCGATCATGCTCTTTGCAACGTCCATGGCGGAAACGCCGGTTTCCTTCTTCAACTGCTCCAGCGAGAGCACAAATTCGTGCATGCAGAGCCCTTCCGTAGCGACCGGACACGCTTCTTTGAGCAAAACGCGAAGATAGTTTGCATTCAGCACGGCGTTTTCACTCGCTTGTTTCAGTCCGTTGCCGCCAAGCATCACGATATAGCACAGCGCGCGCACCATAACGAGGAAATTGCCGTAAAACGCCTTAACACTGCCGATGCTTTGCGCGGGATTGGCAAAGCCAAACGTCCCGTCCGGCCGCCGGACCGGCCGGCGCCGCGGCAGAAACGGCGCCAGAAACGCTTTGCAGCCGACCGCGCCCACGCCGGGACCGCCGCCGCCATGCGGCGTAGCGAACGTTTTATGAATATTGAGATGTACCACGTCGAAGCCCATATCGCCGGGGCGCGACGCACCCATAATCGCATTCATGTTCGCACCGTCGTAGTAACATAAGCCTCCCGCATCGTGTACTATCTTCGTGATCTCCAGGATGTTGGGGTCAAACACGCCAAGCGTGTTGGGATTGGTCAGCATCAGACCCGCCGTGTCCGGGCCGGCCGCGTCCCGCAGCGCATCCAGATCGACCGTGCCGTCCGGTGCGGAGGGAATGTTGACGACGCGCATGCCGGCCATGCTCGCCGAAGCGGGATTCGTGCCGTGCGCGGAGTCCGGCACAATGACGGCGTTCCTCGCCGTATCGCCCTTTGCCCTGTGGTACGCCTTGATCAAAAGCAATCCCAGAAACTCCCCGTGCGCGCCGGCCGCGGGCTGAAACGTCATCTCGTCCATGCCGACAAGCTTACCCAGCAGTTCGCCCGCCTCGGTCAGCACCTGCAGGCAGCCCTGTACGCTCTCCTCCGGCTGAAGCGGATGCACATCCGTGAAACCTTCGAGCGACGCGGCCTGCTCGCAGACTGCGGGGTTATATTTCATGGTACACGATCCCAGCGGGTAAAACCCGTTGTTTACGCCGTATACCTGCCGTTCGAGCCCGGAATAGTGCCGGCTGACGTCCACCTCCGAAAGCTCCGGAAGGCACGGCGCGGAATCGCGCAGAAGCAACGCCGGGAGCGCGGTATGCGGAACATCCGAAGCAGGGACCCTGCAGCCTTTGCGTCCGGGAACGCTGCGTTCAAACACCAGTTTCATGCTTCCGCCGCCTCCTTTGCCGTACGCGCGACCAGTTCGATCTGCGCTTTCGTATTGCACTCCGTCGCGCACCAGAGAATCCCGCCGGCAACCGGCAGTCCGCCGAGCACGCCTCTGCGTGCCAGCGCCGCAAGCAGTTTTTCAGCGGGAACGGGCGTTTTCGCAACAAACTCATGGAAGAACGGCGCGTCCGGGAAAAGGGGTCCAAACCCGGGGACCGCCGCGAGCGCGTCGCGAAGCGCATGCGCCTTATCGCAGCACTGCCGCGCAACCTCGCTCAGCCCCTCCGGGCCCATCGCGGAAAGATACGCCGCCGCGGTCAGTGCGCACAGCGCCTGATTCGAGCAGATATTGCTGCTCGCCTTTTCACGGCGGATATGCTGCTCGCGCGCCTGCAGGGTCAAAACGAAGCAGCGCCTTCCCTTGCCGTCTTTCGTCTGACCGACGATACGGCCGGGCAGTTTGCGCACCAGTTCCTTTTTACAAGCCATAAACCCGAGATATGGCCCGCCGAATCCCAGCGGAAGCCCCAGTGGCTGTCCGTCGCCTACGGCGACGTCCGCGCCGCATTCGCCCGGCGTTTTGAGCAGCGCCGCCGCGGTCGGGTTGACGCTGACGACCAGCTTTGCGCCCGCGGCGTGCACGATTCCGGCGATGGAGGGGATATCCTCGATTACGCCGAAGAAATTCGGCGACTGCACAATCACGCAGGCTGTATTTTCGTCCAGTGCGGCTTGCAGCGCTTCTTGATCAAGCGCGCCATTTTTGAGCGGAACGACGCCGGCGCTTTCGTCGGCGCCAAAGCAATAGGTGCGCACGGTCTCAATCGCGTGCGGATGCAGCCCCGCGGATAGCAGCGTCTTGCCCCTGCTTCTGGTCCGGCACATGGCGGCAGCTTCCGCCGCGGCGCTCGCTCCGTCGTAAACCGACGCATTGGACGCGTCCATTCCGGTAAGCTCGGCAATCATGGTCTGGTATTCAAAGATTGTCTGCAGTATGCCCTGACTGATTTCAGGCTGGTAAGGCGTATATGCCGTTACAAACGATTCTTTCGCGGCAACACGGCTGACCACCGGCGGGATATAGTGCCGATATGCGCCCGCGCCGCGGAAAACCGCATCGAACACGACGTTTTTTTTCGCGATCGTTTTTATGTGCTCCAACGCTTCAAATTCGGAAACGCCCTCCGGCATTCCGCAGGCCGCTTCGGCGGCTTTTTCGCGCAGCAAAGCCGGAACGCCTCCATACAGCGCGCCAATGTCCTCAACGCCGACCGCGCCGAGCATTTCACGCCGCTGCGCTTCAGTGGACGGTAAAAAATCTCCCAAACAAAATCCCTCCTTTCGGGAAAACAAACAGCCCCGCACGTATCCTGGGGCCGCTTTTTATTACGCCTGCTCGCAAACGGCGCGGTATGCTTCCGCGTCAAGCAGTTCGGCAAAGCCGCTCGCGTCCTTTACCTCGACAAGCCATGCTTCATAGGGCGCGGCGTTGATCGTTTCCGGCGCGGCGGAAAGCTCGTCGTTAACGGCGCAGACGCTTCCGCTCACGGGACTGAGCACCTCGGAAACGGCCTTCACGCTTTCAACTTCTCCAAGAGAAACGTCTTTTGTCAGAGCATCCCCCGCGGCGGGCAGTTCGACAAATACGATATCCCCCAAAGACTCCTGTGCATAATCGCTCAGTCCGATGCGGTAGGTTCCGTTACCCATGTCCATGAGCCACTCATGGGACGCGGTGTATTTGCGGTCGTTCGGCAGATTCATTCTTTGATCCTCCAATGTTCTGTTTTGATTGAGATTTTGAGAAAGAAAAACGAGACGCGCGAATGAGAATCGCGCGCCCCGTATTTGAACCTGAAAGATTCTTCCGCAAAACGGCCGGCGCCGCCTGCGGAATTGCCTCGTCGGTGCCGCATAAACCGCGGCTTTCCGAAGCTTCGTCGGGCGTCGGTCCCTTTTGCCTGAGAGTTTGCTGCGCGTTCCCCTTCGGCGCCGCTTGCGCGGCCTCTCCCGATGCCGTCATCCGAATATGCATTTGTCCGAAAACAATATATCGTTTTCGGAAGCCGTTGTCAACCGAAACAACCCTGCAGCCGCCTTTTGAAAGGACGTTATTCTTCCTTTGCAGCTTCCGTTTTTTCCCGCTGCGCCTGCACCCACTTTTTCCGCTGTTTTGCATAAAGAACCAGCGTACCCGCCGCCAGCACGCACATTGCCAGAACGAACGCGACCTGTCCGACGCCGAACGCCTCCGCGGGGCTGAAAATTGAATATATCTCTGTTTGCAATATAGATAGCCACACAAATACCGAAAGAGGTGATTTTTGGAAATCACCTCTTCTCTCGCTCTATTCGCTGATTGAATTATGCTTGCTGCGCCGCTTTTTCCTCCAGCATTTTCTTCGTGTCGCCCTCGATGTTGAGGAAGAAAATTACGACCATCATAACGACCGCAACCAGCATCGGTACCCAGCCGAGCGCGGCGTTGATCGTATTGATCGCGCTCTGCGGCTGAACGGCAAGACCGGCGTCGAATCCTGTGGCGGCAAGCGCGGCGGTCACAAGCCATGTCGCGCCCGCGACGGCAAGCTTGCTGGCAAGGTTGTCCGCGGTGGAAACGAGGCTGTCCAAACGGCGCCCGGACTGCCACTCGATGATATCCACGATATTATTGCGGTTCGTGTTGAACATCACGAACGTGACCGTAACGGCAAAGCCGACCGTTACGGCGTTGACGTAGATCGCACCGACCGAAAACGGGTTGATCACAAACCAGATCTTGCCGATGATAAACAACACCGCGGCTGCCAGCATGGTCATCTTTCGCCCGATTGCGCGGTCGATCACCGAAACGAGGAACGACGAGCCGATGGACGCGGCGAGATATGCCGCCTGGATAGCGGTGGCCGCGGCGGTACTGCCCAGCACATACGTCGCATAATAGGTGATACAGCTCATCAGCAGCAGATTGATTACGCCGTAGCAGATGATGTAGCACATATTCAGCACCCAGGAGCGGCATTTGAAAAGCATCCCGAACACCGTTTTGGCCGAAAGCTTTTCGTCGTCTTCTCCGATGGGCTTGACGCGCTCTTTCGTCGTGAAAAAATGCACGAGACAGCCGACGATGCAAACGGCCCCCATCACGCACGCGGTCAGTATGAACCCGCGCGAACTGGTCGCGTCGATCAGATTGCCTTTCGCATCCAGCGCACCGAAGAGCTTGAGCAGCGGCAGGCAGGCTACCGCGCCGATGCCCGCGCCCAAAGCGCCGCCGAAGTTGCGGAACACGTTGATCGAGCGGCGGTCGGCGTCCAGGTTTGTAGCTAAGCTCCCCATGCTGTTATAAGGAATGCCGACGAACGTATTGAAGAGTTCAAACAGCAGATAGACGATCAGCGCCACGGCGATTGCCGCCCTATCCTGCAGCCCGAAATCCGCAAAAAGCAATACGACCGCAACAGCCCACGGCAGAGCAAACCAGAGTGCCAGCGGCCGCACGCGTTCTCCGTTTTTAAATTTGTGATTGACCGCCCAGAATCCAATCAGCGGGTCGTTGACCGCGTCCCAAATCGTCCCGATGGTCAGGATCGTTCCGGCCGCCAGCACATTCATTTTCAGTACGTTTGTCAGAAAGAAAAGATAATAGATGCTCTTGAATTGATAAACGACGTTGCTCGCGGTTGAAAAGGTACAAAACCCGAGTTTTTCGGGAAAACGCGTCCGCGGAATCCCTCCCGAATCTGTATCGCTCATACGTTTTTCTCCTTTCCCGCCACGGTTGTCAGCCGATCGATCAGCAGCTTTTTGAATCTCTCCGGCTCGTCGCCCATGGGGTTGTGGCCGGAGTTTTCAAACCAAATCAGTTCTTTTTGCGGCGCTTCGATGCTGTCGAACCAATCCTGTACCAGCGAGGCTGGGGTGTTCTGATCCAGTACGCCGTCAAAAACAAAAAACGGCGTTGCAAATATTGTGCAAGTTTTGGGGAAATCCGTTTCGCCAACGGCGCTCCACATATGCGTCAGTACAAATTTATATCCGATCATCAGCCCAATCAAATCCGAAACGCTGTATTCGCAGGACAGGAAGACCGGAATTACGAACGACCGAAAATAACTGCGCTTCTTTGCGTTCTGTGAATACCCGCCGTATTTCATCATAATCCGGCGCTGCGCCATCATGCCGGAGAATCCGCCCTTATACACGCCTTTCTCCGGAGGCCCGACTTTTTTTAGGATGGCGACCGATTTTTCGTCACCCGCTTTCAGGGCTTCTTCCATAGCAAAATTGTAGCTGATCTCCTCGTTTTTTGCGCCGTTGACAACCTGGCCGAAACCTACATAGGCCGCTATTTTTTCCGGGTGGCGAAAAGCGAGGTATGTACCCAGTTCCGATCCCCAGCTTCCGCCGATGATGAAAACCTTGTCCTTATGGAACGTCGCGCAGAGCCAGCCGACCAGCTCGTTTGCGTCCGCAACCATTTGATCGACGGTGAGCGTTTCCGCTTTCGCCCCCCAGTAGGAGCCGCCGCTGCCCCGCTGGTCCCACGCGACCACCGTAAAAACTTTCGCCAGGTCCGCGTGGTCCTTCAAGATGGTATGGCGGTTGCATACGCCCGGGCCTCCGTGCAGGAACAGCAGCACGGGGTTGGCTTCGTTTTCCGTTTTGATGTGGATTTTCTGCGGCAGACCGCCCAGAACGACTTTTTGCTTGCGATCGATCATATTCCCTCCCGTTATTTTCGCCGTCGTGTCCGGCGAATGCATTGTCTACCATAATATACTATATCCCGCAGCATGCCGCCAGCCAAAACGCAGTTTCCGTGAAAACAACCGCACGCATCGCGGCATCTGCCATCCTTAGGTGCAAAGGACGCATAAAATACACGAAAAAGCCCCAAATACGGGCGGATTCTCGGTTGCAATCATGCACAGGGTATGTTACTATCTATTGATGCTGGCGTATTATGCCGATGAAACGGATCGTAAATAGATGCCGAATATGGAGGAGTACATGGCAACCTTTGAAAAACTGGAAAAAAACCGCGCAAAACTGACGATTACCGTCGCCCCTGAAACATTTGCTTCCGCTCTTACGAAAGCGTACTTTAAAACCGTTAAGCGCTACAACGTCCCCGGATTCCGCAAAGGGAAAGCGCCGAAGAAGGTCATTGAAAACATGTATGGCGAAGGCGTTTTCTACGAGGATGCTTTTGAACTCGTCTGGGGCGACGCATACGACGCCGCGCTTGCCGAGCACAGCCTCACCGCCGTGGACAAGCCTTCTCTCGATATTACGACTATCGGCGCTTCCGACGGCGTCGTGTTCACAGCCGAAGTTCAGCTCAAGCCCGAAGTTTCGCTGGGTGCTTATAAAAAGCTGGAAATCCCCGAACCGGATTTCGCCGTAAAAGACGAAGACATCATGGCTGAAATTGAAAAAGAACGCGAAAAGAGCGCGCGCTTCATCGAAGTCGAGCGTCCCGTCGAAAACGGCGACCGCGTCGTGCTGGACTATTCCGGCAGCATCGACGGTGAGAAATTCGACGGCGGCACCGCTGAAGATCAACTGCTGGTCATCGGCTCCGGCACGTTTATCCCCGGCTTTGAAGACCAGATTGTGGGGATGAAGGCCGGCGAGGAAAAGGACGTTTCCGTTAAATTCCCCGACGAATATACCGAGCCGCTTGCCGGCAAAAACGCGGTATTCGCCGTAAAAATCAAGGCAGTGCAAGTCAAGGAACTGCCCGAACTGGACGACGAGTTTGCCAAGGATATTTCAGAATTCGACACGCTCGAGGAACTAAAAGCGGACAAGAAGGCCAAGATGACCGAACAGGCCGAAAAGAATCGCGCCACCGCCATCGAAAACGCCGCGCTCAAGATTGCCAGTGAAAACGCCATCGTCGAGATCCCGGACGTTATGGTCGAGCAGCAAATCAGCTACATGCTTCGCGATATCGCCTACCAGCTCAGCATGAGCGGCCTTTCGCTGGAGGATTACTGCAAGTACACCGGCACCGACATGAACGGCCTGCGGGAAAGTTACCGCGCCGAGGCGCTCTCGCGCGTAAAGATGCAGCTAGTAATCGAAGCCGTCGGACAGAAAGAAAACGTGGAGTGTTCCGAAGACGACCTCAAAGCCGCAATTGCGGAATATGCCGAAAACAACGGAAAAAGCCCTGAAGAATTTGAAAAAACACTCGGCGAGAACGAGTTGGAATACCTTTCCGATCACGTAATCACACAAAAGGCCATAAAGATCATAACCGACAGCGTGGTACTGGTTAAGGGCGAACCGAAAAAGAAAGCCTCGCCCAAGAAAAAAACCGCGCCTAAGAAAAAAACCGGTGCAGACGAAGCGGCCCCGGCAAAGGAAACCAAGGCCGGCGCAACCGGATCCGACGAATAACAAAACTGAAAAGACTTCCTGACGCAAGGAGGGAAACGATATGAACCTGATTCCGATGGTCGTCGAGCAGACCAGCCAGGGCGAACGCTCGTATGATATCTATTCGCGCCTGCTCAAAGACCGTATCATTTTTATCGGCGGTCCGATCGACGACGACACCGCCAACATCGTGGTCGCGCAGATGCTCTTTCTGGAAGGCGACGATCCCGACAAGGACATCAACCTATACATCAACTCGCCCGGCGGTTCCGTAAGCGCGGGACTGGCAATTTACGACACGATGCAGTACATTAAATGTGAGGTCTCCACCATCTGCATCGGTCTGGCGGCGTCCATGGGCGCATTCCTGCTTGCCGCCGGCGCAAAAGGCAAGCGTATGGCGCTGCCAAACGCCGAAGTCATGATCCATCAGGTCAGCGGCGGCGCGCAGGGACAGGCGACGGACATCAATATCCAGGCCGAACAGATCCTGAAAACCAAGAAGCTGCTCAACGAAATCCTCGCTGCGCGCACGGGGCAGACGATCGACCGTGTCACACAGGATACCGAGCGCGACAACTACATGAGCGCCGAAGAGGCGCGCGCATACGGGCTGATCGACAAGGTCTTCCCGCCGCGCAGATAACCCTGATTGAGGTAGCATATGGCAAAAATCGAAGATCAACCGTCCACCGTCCGCTGTTCGTTCTGCGGCAAAGCCCAAGAGGACGTGCATCGCATTATAGCGGGACCCGGCGTTAACATCTGCAACGAGTGCGTCGAATTGTGCCGCGAAATCATCGAGGAAGACGCGGAGGCCGAGCCCATCGACCTGAGCAATATCCCGAAACCGCAGGAAATCCTCGACCGGCTTAACCAATATGTTATTGGTCAGGCCGCGGCCAAACGCGCGCTTGCCGTTGCGGTTTACAACCATTATAAGCGGATCAATTCGCCGTCCGCCAAGGACGACGACGTGGAACTGCAAAAGAGCAACATCATCATGCTCGGCCCCACCGGCTGCGGCAAGACGATGCTTGCCCAGACGCTCGCACATATCCTGAACGTGCCGTTCGCCGTTGCGGACGCAACCAGCCTTACCGAGGCCGGTTATGTCGGCGAAGATGTGGAAAACATCCTGCTCAAGCTCATTCAAGCCGCCGATTTCGACACGGAGAAGGCCAGCAAGGGTATCATCTACATCGACGAGATCGATAAAATCGCCCGAAAAGGCGAAAACGTCTCCATTACGCGGGATGTTTCCGGCGAAGGCGTCCAGCAGGCGCTGCTGAAGATTCTGGAAGGCACCGTCGCTTCCGTTCCGCCGCAGGGCGGGCGCAAGCATCCGCATCAGGAGTTCATCCAGATCGACACGACGAACATCCTTTTCATCTGCGGCGGCGCGTTTTCCGGCATCGACAAAATCATCGAAAAGCGCATCGGTCATAAAATTCTCGGGTTCGGTGCAGACGTGCAGAGCAACGTGGACAAGGACATCGGCGAAGTCCTCAAACACACGCTGCCCGAAGATTTGCTCAAGTTCGGGCTGATTCCCGAATTTGTCGGCCGCATGCCGATCATCGTTACGCTCGAGGACCTCGACGAGGACGCGCTGGTACGCATCCTGACCGAACCGAAAAACGCGCTCACACGCCAGTATCAGCGTCTCTTCGAGATGGACGGCGTTGAGTTGGTTTTTGACGACGATGCGCTGCGCGCCGTGGCCAAAAAGGCCATCGAGCGCAAGACCGGCGCCCGGGGCCTGCGGGCGATCCTCGAGGACGTAATGCTCGATATTATGTTCGACATCCCTTCCCGCGACGACGTCTCGACTTGCCGCATTACCGCCGACGTAATCGAAAAGGTCTGTCCGCCGCTGCTGACAAAAGACCGCTCGGGTAAAAAGGCTTTGAAAAAGCCAAAACAATCCGCGTAATCTGCTTATTTCATCTCTCTGGTCATTCAGGCCGCGGCGCTCAGAATTGCATTCTGCGGCCGCGGCCCTTAGGGTATGTTTCTAAAATCACAAAAGCGCATTACCGCCGCCCCGGCTTGCATATTCTTGTT
>CAYTHS010000067.1:0-15386 GCA_964437665.1 uncultured Oscillospiraceae bacterium | reverse complement strand
TCATGCGTGGTTCCATAAAAAACATCAAACAGCGGTATTTTCATGCTTTCAGACCCTTTCGTTATGATCTTAAGCAACGAGCCAATTCTCTAAATCCCTTTAGGGTGCGTTTCTAAATCACAAAAGCACGGTACTGCACGATTTGTCTTCTACATGCCTTCATAGTTGTTTCGAGTCAAAAATTCCTCCTGGAATACCCGATCAAGGCAGATAAAGCGTGCCGTATAGCCTGTTACCTTAATGATGATATTCTGATATTCCGGGTTTTCGGGATGGTCGATTGCATCGCGCAGTGCTTCCAAATCCATAATGTTGAGATTAATTTGCACCCCGCCATTGCGAAAATATGTCTTCGAAAAATTCTCCACATAGTCGCCGATTTTCTCTTTGCCATCGAAGAATTTAGGCTGAAGCTCGACCTGAAGAGACCCTCCCTGGAAGCACACATTATGAGGCTTTGCCAGGGAATTGGCTGTTGCCACGAGGCCTTTCGTGTTTCGCCCCGCAGTAGGGTTACAACCGTGCGCAAGCGGCTCGTTCGCATGTCGGCCGTCAGGCGTTGCGGATAAACGGTCGACACAGGCATGCCCTTCGAAGTGGAATAACGACGGACGATATTCCTGCCCTCGATTATTGCGGAAACTCTCAACAATCTTTCCGATATCATCGGTCAGGCACACATAAAATGCGTCCGGTTCATCGATATCATTGCCGTATTTGTCCTGTCTTAGAAAACGCAGACGCATAGATTCGTTGCCCGCCCAATCCGCGTCCACTGCTTTTTTAACCTCTTCAAGGGTATAGCGTTTCTGTTCGTAAACGAGCTTTTTGATGGCAAACAGCGCGTCGGCAACATTCGGAATGCCTAGAATGTTTGTTGAGGTGAATTGATAATCCACACCACGCGCATCGGTCATATCAAGGCCACGATCTACGGGCCCATGACAGTTAAGCGAGGTCGCGATTTCAGGCCAAACTCTCGGCAGCATCTCATACTGCGCGTCTTTAAAGACACGAAGCGCGTCGCATGTGCGCCGTATCTCTTCGAGCAGCAGCGCATAAAGATCCTCGAACGATCCCGTGTTTTGTACGATAGCTCTTTCGATAGCTCGCCACATCGGGTCGAGCATGATAAACGCGTTAACGTCCTGATCGCAATATTCGCGTCCGGGAATACAGAACCACTGGCAGCCTGAATACGCAACCGTCCAGGCGTCTTCTTCAGGGATGCCGCTGCGCAGTTCGGCAGCCTTAATCAGATCGTAGTTTACCAGAGACGGTATCCCCGCACCGTGCCGCGCCAGTACGTCACAAACATAGGAGTAATAAGAGGGATCCATATCTTCGTGCCACATCACGCCAACGTTGTTGTAGTCATCGACCATATCGTACGCTTCCATATAGATCCAGCTAACTTCGTTGGTCGCATCCGAACCATCGCGCAGGCGGCCGCCAAGCGCAAAAAACTGTCCGCGCAGTTTCAAGAAAACCTCCGCAAGATATTCGCGCGCCTCGTCGCGCGTGATGCGACCGGCTGCCAAATCCGCCTGGTAAAATGGTTTCAGATACAGATCAATGCGTCCGTAGGCGTTGCCATGCCCAACGATACGATCCGTCATAACTGCGAATTGGATCCACTGAACGGCCTCATAATAGGTCTTCGGCGGCTCGGTTGCAATATTTGCGCAGCAAACCGCAATTTTCTCGTATCGCGCCTTGGCCTCCAAATCACTTTCCGATTTTGCGAGCTCGCGCGCTTTTTCGGCATGCTTTGCAATATAGTCGATAATCCCCTGGCAAACATACTTCGCACCACGCAGAAAAAGCGCTTTCGGTTCATTTCGCAGGCGCGTGTACATTTCCAGCTTGTTTTCAATATTTTCCAGGATGCCGCCCCAGCCGATTGCCAAGCCGATTCCGAGATCCGAACAGGTATGCCCGTGACTGGTGCCGCCGGCGCCAAGCTCGTGCGCCTTGCGTCCCAGCTCGCGCACATGTTCACCGAACTCATAGTAACGAACTTCGTTCATCTCCCAGTGAAACTCTCCAACGATAGCTTCGTTGGGATATATCTCTGCAGGCGAATGGTCGAGGAGAAACCGATAATCCTTGCCCCAGCTCTCCGCGTCCGCCCGATACCCTTCTACGCGCGAAGGCACTTGATCCAGATATGGAAACGCATATCCGACGTCCACGCGGCAGGCATGATCGCCAAGCGCCATGTTCTGCTCCTTCGGGTAGGACCAGTCGCCAGATTGCGGAACGATGGCATTGCACTTCTCGGTCCAGTGATAGAGAAGCTGTGTCTGGTCAGCCGTATAAAGCTCACGCTTGCCACTGACGGCGAGTTCACGGCTGCGTGCGACAAGTTTCCTCATCCGCTCGCTCTGTAAAAACCGGGTTTCATACTTCATTTTCACTTCATTCATGACACTATGCCTCCAAATTCTTACTATTAAGAAGATAACGGGATATGCTATCAAACCCTAAAAATCGTGATGAAAAACTTCTTTCGCGGCCAAACAAAGTTCCTGTTCTGTTACCATATCGAAGCATTCACCCGTTTGACGCCGCCATTCCTGAATAACCGGCAGATTGTTTTTCGCCAGCATGTCCGCTTCATAGTCGTCGCCAACATATTCGAAATAGGAGAATAGATAAGGACCCAAACGATAGATTGAATAGTTCCGCAGATTGTAATCGTGCGCTGCTTGAACGACGGACGGCCCAATCTTATTGTGCAACTCGATATAGAGCTCAGTCTTGTCTGCTTTCAGCTTAGTAATGATAAGAAACCGCCTCATAATATTTTCCTTTGCCGCAAAACAGTCATGTATCGGCTCTCTTTGTGTGTCTAAGTATATACATGGGCTATTCGCTCGTCAATGTTTTAATTAATTTATAATTGTAACGTTTCAATTTAATTCTTTTAGATGTCTTGTTCCCTATATGCGAATATATATGCAATAATTTGGTCATAATATAATAGATAGATGTTGTTATTCCTGATTAATTTGTATAATATACATATATCCGCTTTTTATTCATCTAATACTTACATGGCATATATTTGATTTCAATAAGATACTTTGCTAAAATCCGCCTATAGACCAAACTTGAGGTACGTAAATGAGCATACGTTTCGTATTGGAACCTGCCCGGAAGACCCAAATAGAAGCAAGTTACGATCTCATCGTGATTGGCGGAGGCTTTGCCGGCGTATCCGCCGCGCTTGCAGGCGCGCGCAACAGTGCAAAAACCCTTTTGATAGAAAAGCAATATGCTCTCGGCGGGCTAGGTACGTTGGGGCTGATTGTCGACTATCTTCCGCTCTGCGACGGAAATGGCACACAAATGATCGGGGGTATCGGTGAAGAGTTGCTTCATGCTTCTATACTGTTTGGCCCTGGTGAAATTCCCGCCTGTTGGCGAAGCGGCAAAGATCCCGAAGCACAAAAACATCACAGATATGAACTGACGTATGCCCCAGCCCCCATGATGATCGCGATGGAACAGTTGCTGAGAGACGCCGGCGTCGAAATTCTCTATGATTGCCGTTTTGCCGGCGGCATAAAAAACGACGGACAAATCGAAACCGTTCTCTGCGAAACGAAAACCGGACGAATGGCGTTCGCCTGCAAGGCTGTTGTAGACGCGACCGGGGATGCGGATGTCTGCTTTTCTACAGGCGAATGCACATTCGAGAGGATGGATAACGTATGCGCCTGGTGGTTCTACTCTTACGATGGGACAACGCTTCGGCTGAACAGAAAATCAGACAGTTTTTATGCACACTCCGATTCTGCGATTTACTACTCCGGTACAGACCCGCGCCAGATTACCGCGCTTTGCATGGAGTCCCGAAGGCGGACGCAAACATATTTAAGCGGCATCAACAGCGGTTGCGGCAGCGTGTACAGCAATTCGACGCTTTCGCACGACGGTTCGAAAACGCTTTGTGATGATCCTGAGAGGAGAGACGTTCCAATCTACGCGGCAATTCTGCCGACAATACCTGGATTGCGCATGACCCGCAGGCTCGTTGGCCGAAGCGAACTCCGAGAAAGCGACGAAGGCATATGGTTTTCGGATGCGGTCGGTATGGCAGGCGACTGGCGGAAACACGGGCCCCGATACTGTATTCCGCTTTCCATACTTTGCGCCCAGAATGCGCATAATCTGCTGGCGGCAGGACGCTGTGTTTCGGCAGCGGGTACGGCATGGGATATCCTGCGCGTCATACCCGTCTGTGCGGTAACGGGTGAAGCGGCAGGTACGGCGGCAGCAATGGCCGCACTGAAGCATTCTGGGCGAATTGCCGCGTTACCGATCAAACGGTTGCAGCAGCAGCTTGTCGCGCAGGGCGTTTTACTTAATAGAGCGCTGTTTCGCTAAAACCGCTAAAATAAACACACGGTGGAACTGGCAGATAAAATATTATTGTACCATTTTAGGAGGAAGTAAACATGAATCACCCATGCTATGCCATGTTTGGAATCGATATGGAAACCGACATTGGCAGCTACACACCTTATTATGAAGGTGTAAAGAACGGAACACCTCTTTTGCTAGAAGCCTTACAACATTACGATATTTATTCCACATTTTATTTTTCCGGCATCTGCGCAAAGAAAAACGCGGATATTGCACGTATGGTCGTTGACGCAAAGCATGAAGTTGGCTGCCACTCGCTCTACCACGAAACAGTCGGCGACGAACTTTTCCCACTGTCAGGCGTTACACCGCTGCTGCCGAACGAAGTTGCTCCAAGGCTTCAGCTCGCCACCGAATGGATTCAACGTGCCTGCGGCGTACACCCCACATCATTCCGCGCGCCAAGGCTTTGGGGTTCCACCGCTGTGGTCAACGCGCTCGAATCGCTTCACTATACGTCAGACTGTTCCTATCCGATGTATTATCATCGCAATCGTCTCTTCCCCTATCACCCGAGCCGTACAGACTGGACGCAGATCGGGAATTCGCCAATTATTGAAATCCCGGTCTTTGCAGATATGACCATGGAAAGTGCCGATCCGCAGTTTGGGCGTGATCGGGATCAATGGCCGCTGTTTCGAACCATAGGCGCAGCGTATCTCCTTGAACGTGTTGACCATTTCATCGCAATGTGCGTGAAGATGGACATCCCTTGTGTGCTCTCATTCTATATGCACCCCTGGGAGTTCTGGCCTATGAAAGAATCCTATATGGTTGGCAGCGCGAAAATCGTACCACAGCAATTCCTCATACAAAATTGTGGCAAAACGGCACTGCATCAACTCACGCTTCTGACCGAAGGTTTACTCAAGCGCAATGCGGAATTTGTCACCGCGCAAGACCTCGCCGGGCTGTTCCAATGAGAACGAGCCGTCCTGCCATATAAGTGAAATGAAAGGTCATGCATTCTACTATCATATAACCTCTCGTCTATTATTGTAATGCGTGCTCATCAAACGGCGACCGCTTTATAAAAAGCCTTCACATTCCGGGCGCTACGAACATTACCATTTATTTGCGCTTATCCACACAAATTTACACCAGCCCTCCGCTGAATCGTGCGATTGTATCCCTTCGTGAGGGTTTAGCCAGTCAAGACCACCCGTTTTACGGGTAGTCTTGACTCAGGCATTCTTTTAAACGCATTTTGGCTTATCACCATTCACTTTGAAGAATCCCATAAAGATACAGGCCCGCCCATTCCCCGGAATTGTCTTTCGTTTGCTCTCTTTGAACGCCCTCCGGCGACATGCCGAGTTTTTTCATTAACCCGATCGACTTTATCCCGTCCATGGTCTCGGCAAATATCTTATGCGCATTCAGTTCGAAAAAAACATAGGCCATTACTGTGCGGCAGGCTTCGTATGCATATCCCTTGCGCCAGCAAGCCCTGTTGAAGATCCATCCGATTTCCCAAACGTCCTTCTGCGTTTCGCTAAACAGAATATACCCGATCACCTTTTGGGTTTTCCTGTGTATCGCCGCAAGCGCTCCATTTTGCCCGATACAAAATTCTTTTAAAAATTTCTTCGTTTTTTCAAGAGCATATGCGGGTTCGCACATTTCCATTGTTTTACTGTCGTCCAGAATATCGTGCAAAGCGCCTGCATCGTAAAGGCACGAATGATCATACGTTTTGTTTCAAAAGCATCCTTACCACCTGACAACGCAGATTTCTGCGCTAATATCGATTTGAACCGGCGTAAGAAGAACAGGCCGCCCGCCAATTTGCCGTGGCCATATATTCTCCCCTGCATTTCATACGTAAAAATTTCGACCTAATTCAGTTTAACACTTCCGCAGACGAAAAAGCACGGCGATTTCATCATCGTCGTGCTTCTATGGTGGAGCATGGGGGATTCGAACCCCCGACCTCAACATTGCGAACGTTGCGCGCTACCAACTGTGCTAATGCCCCAAGCCGCCTGATTATGATACAACAAGCATTTTGAAAATGCAAGTGCTTTTCTCGAAATTCTTTGAGCGCTGCCAAATGATCTGTTACACATTTGAGAAGTTATCCCTCCAGTACCAGACGGGGTATTTCCTGCCAAGAACAAGAAGCGGAAAGTTGTTGTCCCATCGCTGATATCGTTACAGTAGCACGTTGGCGTCTTCGAGCGAGTAAAACGTTCACAGGAGTAGAATCGTTCGTCGGCCAAGCGCTCCACCTGGCCGCTCAGCCGTGGCGTCGGCGGCAGGATATGCTTGCGCCAGATGTGTTTTTCTTCAAGGCTCTGCCCGAACTACATTCCGCTGTGCTTCTGTGCACATCGTATCGCAAACACGAGGCTCTTTACCTTCTGCAGATGTTTGTTCGGCCGAGCCGATACTTTCGCGTCTGCCCGGCAAAAGGCTATTTCCTCACAATTTCCTGTACTGCCAGTTTTTGAGAATACTCCTCTTGCCGTATCGTTGTCATCACGCATTCGTCCTTTCTGAATCCGTTGCTTCTAACAATTTCAACTCTATCCGATTACGGGGGTTCTCGCTTCTTTTTCAGCTCCTTCGTGTAACGCATCATTAGGGTGTGTTTCTAAAATCACAAAAGCGTATTTCTGCCGCCTCGGCTTGCATATTTTCGTTGAAAAGCCTCCCCGCAGCACCACCGCGCCTGCGTTTTTCGCCTTAATCTGCAAGCCGATCCAGCAAAACTGCATCTTCTAGACTTTAGAAACACACTCTAGTATAACCGAAACCGCCATAAAACTCTTTTGGGCGGAATGACCGTTCTTCACATCTTTACCTTTGATCTGCCGAGCGGCAAAGAGCACAAAAAACAGTGTTAAACAGGCGTTCACCTTCCCCTAACAAACCGGCGAAGCTGAAATCAACAATCACGGCTGTGTCCAAACAATCCAAATAACTTTTTTTGACAGGACGGTTGGGAATCCCTCCTTTCTCAATATTGAAGTGTAATCAATTGTTTCCAATCTGTCTGCACGCCTGGTTTTTTCGTCGTTTTTTATGAAAACGTACTTTTACAGGCGTTCATCGGCTGAATCCGTTCCTCTGCCACACTTAATTAATATTTACGTGCCGTCCGCATCCTTTCTTATCCATTCAAAACGCGTTATAATATGGTAAACCTTTTTGGGAGGGCAATATGCATATTTACCCGCACATCCCGTTCGCACCGGCAATGAATCTGCCGGACAACGTCGCTTTCACCGTCGCGGGGTTCGACGTCTACTGGGCCGGACTGCTCCTTTCCGCCGGCGTGATCGCAACTATACTGATTGCGCAGTATGAAGCCGGTAAAAAGCGTCTGCCCGCCGACACGGCAGTCGATCTTTGCATCCTCGGCATCCCGTTCGGCGTCGTATTTGCGCGTATTGTCTATGTGCTGGCGCACCTCTCCTACTACAAAGCTACCCCCTTGAGCACGCTGTATTTCTGGGATGGCGGCCTTTCGCTCTACGGGGCATGTCTCGGCGTTCTGGCCGGCGTAGCGCTCTATTCCCTTAAAAAGAAACTGAGCTTTCTGCGCCTGACCGACCTGCTTGTGCCTGGCGTGCTTGTCACGCAGGCCCTTGCCACGTGGGGCGACTTCTTCAACCAGACCGGTTATGGCCTGCAGGTCGCCAATTTGCGCCTGCAGTGGTTCCCGTTCGCAGTGCTCATCGAGAAGCCGGAAAGCATCCGCTACGCAATATTCTTTTACGAGTTCCTTTTTTGCACGCTGCTGTTTGCCGCCATCTGGTTCTTTGTGCGCAGAAATGCAAAGCGCGACGGCGCGGCCTCGCTCTGGTATCTGCTTATTTACCCGCTCGGTTATGCGGCGTTTGAAATGCTGCGCGTGGATGGCGCCGCCCAATACGGCACGTTCGGTACGCTGCAGATCGTCTGTGTCGTATTAAGCGTCCTCTCGCTCGTGCTGCTCGTCCTGCGCACGCGCCGCCCCGTCCCCGCCGGAGACGCAGCAGTGTCCGCCGGAGAGGTACCGACAGCACCCGCGGACAAGCCGTTTCACGAAGATTCGTCTGCAGAAACGGTGCCGGAAGAAGCAATGCCGCAAGAGGATGCAATCGAATCACCCGGCGATCTCATGCTGGAAGAAACAAACCCAAATGAAACGGAGGCCGCCGCAGCAAGCGGCGAATTCTCCGATAAGGAGGCATAATTTTATGCGCAATCTCACCATGCTGACCGACCTTTACCAGTTGACGATGATGTACGGCTATTTCAGGGAGGGCATGCAGAACAACGAAGGTATTTTCGACCTGTTTTTCCGTCCCAAAGAAGACATCGTCTACGCAATCATGGCTGGCACGGAAAGCGTTGTGAACTACATCAACAACCTGCACTTCGGCGACGACGATATCGCCTATCTGCGCTCACTCAAGCTTTTTGACGAGGATTTTCTGAATTATCTGCGGGATTTCCGTTTCACGGGTGAGCTCTACGCCATGCCGGAAGGCACGGTGGTGTTCCCCTATGAGCCGCTCGTACGCGTGCGCGCGCCGATCATGCAGGCGCAGCTCATCGAAACCGCGATGCTCACGTTCGTCAATCATCAGACGCTCATCGCCACCAAAGCCAGCCGCATCTGCTATGCTGCAAAAGGCGACTCCGTGCTTGAATTCGGCCTCCGCCGCGCGCAGGGTGCGGACGCTGCCATCTATGGCGCACGCGCGGCCATCATCGGCGGCTGCAACTCCACAAGCAACGTGCTCACCGGCCAGATGTTCGACATCCCCGTTTCCGGCACGCACGCACATAGCTGGGTGATGAGCTTCCCGGACGAAATCAGTGCGTTCCGTGCGTATGCAAAAATTTTCCCGGACGCTTGTCTGCTTCTGGTCGATACATATGATACACTTAAGAGCGGCGTGCCCAACGCGATCCGGGTATTCGATGAAATGCGCGCAGAGGGTCATGAACCGCTTGGTATCCGGCTCGACAGCGGAGACCTCGCGTATCTGAGCAAGAAAGCGCGCGCCATGCTCGACGCGGCTGGATACCCCAACGCCGTCATCGCCGCCTCCAGCGACCTGGACGAGTTTCTGATCCGCGATCTTAAGACGCAGGGTGCGCGTATCAGCGTTTGGGGCGTCGGCACGCGGCTGATCACAAGCGAAGGCAACCCCGCGCTCGGCGGTGTTTACAAGATGAGCGGCGAGGTTGTCGGCGGTGCGCTCGTGCCGAAGATCAAGATTTCGGACAACCCCGCCAAGATCACCAACCCAGGCTATAAAAAAGTATTCCGTCTCTACGCTGCAAACGGCATGGCGGTCGCTGACCTGATCGCGCTCGACAACGAGACCATCGACCCAACCAAACCGCTGCGTATCTTCGACCCCGTGCAGACCTATAAAAGCATGACGCTTACGAATTTTACTGTCCGCGAGCTGCTCGTTCCAATTTTCATTGACGGAAAGCAGGTCTACCAGTGTCCGGACATCCATGAAATCGCCGCATACGAGAAAAAGGAGTTCGACTCCATGTGGGACGAATACAAACGGCTGCGCATGCCGCATACATACAAAGTCGATCTCTCGGACAGCCTCTACGACCTCAAGCAATATATGCTGCGCGAGGCGGTCGGTACCCGCGCATGAAAACCCGCATCGCCGTCCTGGCTGCCGCACTGCTGCTTGTTCTGTCGTTTTCGCTTTTCGGCGGATGCGTGGACGATACCCCCATAATCGCAGGAACGCCCACGCCGGCAGCGACGCCGACGCCGCTGCCGGACCCGTTTTCGGCTGAGATTACCGCCGAGCCTGTTCCGACCGATCCGCTCGGCAAGGAAATCGTCTCCGACGACCATTACTTCCAGTATCTTTCGTTTGGCGAAATGCGTGTGTACGAATATGAGGACGGCACGTTCCTCGACGGTGTCTGCGTCAACGCGTTCCCGTTGCCGCTCGACGGCGAGGTGAACATCGTATACTACACAGAATCCGGTAAAGTCTGCGGCGTCGGCAGAATTCACAATGCGCTCGGCACGACGATGCTCGAAACCGGAACCAACGCCGTCTATGCCGAAATCAACACGGACATCAGCGTTACGGAGATGGACTTCGTCCTCGAAGTCACAACACCGTTTCAGCCGGTGACGGTAACGCCGGAACCCTGAACAAGACACTGTTTCGGCGGACGGCAGCGCGCTTGTCCTTGATCTGCGTGTCACGTTCGCCGGTTCAGAAGCACGGCTGCTGTCGGTGGAGTATTACGGAAGAACGTATTCCTTGCGCATATCCTGCGGCAAGGTTATACTGAAACCGGACGGTACGACCGTTTTCGAAATTATAATTAGAGAGGTATTGTCATGGCATCAAAGAAAAAATTTAACGTAAACGCTCCGAAGAGAACCACCTTCTGGATTTCCCTCGTACTCGGGCTTCTCGGCATTATCGGTTCGATCATTCCCTCGGTTGCTGTCTACGCTCCCTGGGTACTTGCACTCGGCTGGTTGCTGCTCACGCTCGGCTGCTTTGTCAAGGGGCTGTAACCCGACGTTTCCACTGTGAAAAACAACCGCCGCGTTTGATGCGGCGATTGTTCCTTTTCAAATCTGCTTGCCCATGCTTTCAAGCAACCTGGTTTCCCGGTTGCTTCATGTCGCAGCACATATTACAGCTCTGCGGTAGCCGCTAGGGTGTGTTTCTAAAGTCTTCCAGAAGATGCATTTTGCGGGTTTTTGAAACGCACCCTAGGAAAAACATCCGCACGCCATCGTTTTTGTGTTTTCTTTTATTATCTGTCTGCGCTGTGTTATATTCATTCGTTTTTTCCGTAAAACCGCCGCCGCATTTTGGTGCGGCGGCGGTTGTTGCGTTGCATTTTGTATCGGCTCTTACAGTTTCTTAAGCAGCCCGGTCATGTCGTTGAACTGGTTGATCAGTTCGTCGATCTCGTCCGCCTGTGCATGCGTGTCCGTCCAGTAGTGCTCGTCGTACCACTGCTCGTTGATCTCCTTGTAGGTCTTGCCCTGCTGCTCGACCCAAGTGTAATACTTGAGGTTGTGGACGCGTTTGCGCGTTGCGTAGGTAAGCTCCTCGACGTAGTCCGTGCGGATGCCGTGCAGATGCTCGGCGTAGTCCGCGGCGGCCATTTCGGCGGTGTACGCGCCGTCCGCTTCTTCCAGTTCGCGAATGCGGCTGTTGTACATCTCGGAAGAGTCCGTCAGCACGGTAAAGAGTACGTCGTGCTCGGTAAGCTCATAGTATTTTGCCATCTTGATGCAGCAGAGCATGTTCGCAATGCCGGAGATACCCATCAGCGGGAGCTGCTTGACGAATTCCGCCGGAACGCCGACGACGTCCACAAGGTATTTCTGGCCGGCCGGATCATTGAAGAGGCGCAGCAGCTTCTGGCTGTCCTCGTCGTCGATGGCGATGACCATGTCGGTGTTTTTCACGTTATGGATCCACGGCACGTGCTTGTCGCCGATGCCTTCGATGCGGTGTCCGCCGAAGCCGTTGTTGAGAAGCGTCGGGCACTGCACCGCTTCGCCGACGGCGAGTTTTGCATGCGGGAATACTTCCTTCATGTAGTCGCCCGCGGACATGGTGCCCGCGCTGCCGGAGGTGAATGCCGCGCCGTAGAGCCGGTCGCCTTCACCCGCGATATCGTTGAATACTTCTTCGATGGCGCGGCCGGTATTCTGATAATGCCAGAGGGCGTTGCCCATTTCGTCGAACTGGTTAAAGATCACAACGTCCTTGCGGGTTGCGCGCAGTTCCCAGGTCTTGTCGAAGATTTCCTTCACGTTGGACTCGCAGCCCGGGGTCGCGATGATCTCGCCCGCAACGGTCTTGAGCCATTCAAAACGCTCGCTGCTCATTTCGGCGGGCAGGATTGCGATGGAATCGCAGGCCAGCAGCTGCGCGTCGTACGCGCCGCCGCGGCAGTAGTTGCCGGTGCTCGGCCAGACGGCCTTATTGAACGTCGGGTCGAACTGACCTGTAACCAAGCGCGGCACCAGGCAGCCGAACGTTGCGCCGACTTTATGGCAGCCCGTTGGGAACCACTTGCCGACCAGCATGACGATGCGCGCTTTCACGCCGGAAAGCTCGGACGGGATTTCGATATAGTTGACCTTGCCGAAGGTGCCGCCGAAATCCTTGGGCTCGTTATGCCACGTGATGCGGAAGAGGTTCAATGGGTTGACGTCCCACAAACCAACGCTTTTCAGCTGTTCTTTGATTTTGTCCGGGATCAGGCTCGGGTTGCGCAGCTGCGCGAACGTCGGGATAATGATGCCCTTCTCTCGCGCGCGGTCGACGCAGCGTTTGAGATTATCACGGTTCATGGTCAGATCAATCATGCTATCGCTCCTGTAAAATAATATTGATAGAAAGTGCTTATTGCCGATATCAGCATACAGCATCGGTATGATTTTGTAAACCCAAATCCGCTAAAAAATTGAAATATATTTATGTATTCTAACTTTTTGTTTGGAAGCGCGGGAATTTTCGCATTTTTACCGGTCACATTTCCATGCCGTCCCAGATATACCCGTAACGCGCAACAAACGCAAGCAGAAGGTCCGCCGACTCGCCATAACTCAGGATACCGCTTTCCTGCGCGTTGTGCTTGAGATACGCATCGTTTCGGCTATCCGCATTTTGCTGTGTCTGCTCGTCAAACGCATCCCAGTATGCGCTGTAGCCGGACAGGTCGCGCCGGATTGCATCCCCATAGGTTTCCGCCGCGGCGGTATACGCCCCCGGGTCGGCCTTGTTAAGCGCGTTGCCGCTGACAATCAACGCGTAGATCAGCCCGGAATACCGCACGTTCGCATCGTCCGAATACGCGCTGGCAAGACAGGCGACAAAGTCGGCCTCGTTTTCCGAAGCAAGGCCCGTCTGGTGCGCCATTTCGTGCAGGGCCGCGTGATACAGCAGCAACGGCGGCTGGTCGGCGTTAACGTTCGGCTCGGCCGTCAACCCGACAAACACGCCTGAAATTCCCTGTTCCGAAAGGCTTCGGGACCAGAACACCGTTTTAGCGCGCGTCACGTCTCCGCGTAGCACAGGATACGCCTCCGAAAGGCTCTCGTATGCCTGCGGCAGTCCGTTCAGAACGCTCTGGAGCGATCCTTCCGGCGCAAATACGCCGTCCGCGTCCTCATGCAGCGTTTCGCGCAGCGCCTTTGCCTCAGCCGCCGTATCCAGAACGAACGCTTCCAGTTCGTCCGTGCTCCGCTGTTCGACACAAAGTCCCATGCGTTCGCTCAGCGGTTCGCGGAAATAGTTGAATCCCCAGGTGACGTAAAACAGATTAATAATTATGCCCGCCGCCAGTGCAAGTGAAACGACGCTCTTTAGCAGCTTGTGAAATCCTATTTTGCGGACGGCCCACTGTACAAGGCGTATTAATACCAGCCCCACTGCTAAAAGCGCCAGCGCATAGAACAGGATTTCCGCAACCGAAAACGGCACGAGCGAAGTGACGCGTGAAATCGTCCGCCGAATCGCTTGATAGACCGTTTCGCTGTAATATTGCTCGACCTGTGCCGCGTATCCGTTCAGAATGACCGGCCAGCATAAGCCCAGCGCAGTCAACGCCAGCGCAAGCGCGGCCGCCAGCACGGTCCGCCGCCATGACGCAGTTTTTTTGCCCTTTTGCTCCATGCGCCGATTATACCATGCCGTCACGTCGTTACAAGCGTATTCGCGTGGCAAAATCAAGGCGTATCGGTGGCGAAATCCGGCCGCCCGTGCTAAAATACTGCGAGAGGGGCCGTTTAAAACCAATTAAGCGGAATCACCGTCTTTGTTTCTCGGCCTTAAGCCTCCCGGGCGGCAAATTGTACGGAAATACCACTCGTTCCGGGCGATGGTGTTACACCGGATGAACCATCGCGGCCGGAATCAATGGGTCGTCTTAACAACAATCAAGAGCTTTTTTTGGCCAGCTGAGAGGTTCATTATATGGAAATTGGGATTTCGACCGCAAGTTATTTCAGCAAACTGCAGACCGAGGATGCAATCCTCGAAATCGGTGCGCACGGCGTTTCGGTTTGCGAGGTGTTCCTCAACTCGTTTTCGGAGTACGAGCCGTCGTTTATCGATATACTCGAAGAACGGGTCGCCGATGCGGGCGTAAAGGTGTACAGCATCCACCCGATGAGCATGCAGTTTGAACCGCAGCTCTTTTCGGTGCATTCGCGACAGCGCGCGGACGCATGGGCTCTGTTTAAGCGCGTGCTTGCCGCGGGAAAGCGCCTCGGCGCGACGCACTATGTCATGCACGGCCCGGCGCGGCTCTTCGGCGGCGTGAAAAATATCGGGCTGACGCGCATTGCGCCGATTTTTATCGAACTTACGGCGCTGGCCGAAAGTTACGGTATTCAGCTGACACTCGAAAACGTGAGTTGGTGCGTGTTCAACGAGCCGTCGTTTGGCGCGCGGCTCCTGGACGTAATTGGAACCGGTGAACTGCGTTTTACGCTGGACGTCAAGCAAGCCGTGCGCAGCGGACACGATCCGGTCGAATACGTCCGCGCGGTCGGGGACTACATCGTCAATCTGCACCTGTGCGACGCGACGGAACTGAGTAACGGCGCCGTCCGCTACGAAATGCCCGGCTTTGGCGGCTACGACTTCCCCGCGCTGTTCTGCGCGCTCGCCGCGCACGGCTACGAAGGCCCGGCGCTTATTGAAGTTTACAGCGATATGTACCGGGATATCCCGGCGCTCTACCACAGCCTTACACGGATGCGGCAGCTGTCCGCCGGAAGACCGCAAAAGCCGGTAGCCGGCGGCCGGACGGATTGTTAACACATACCCGCTTTTTAAAAGCGCTTACCTATGATAAGATGAGTAGATACCAACGGGAGGCAAAAAACAATGACAGAACGTTACAGAGACGAATCCTGGCGGCAGTCCATGCGGCTTCGCCTCGACTACAACAATATGCTCTCCGATCAGCTCGGCAAACGA
>CAYTHS010000066.1:0-15524 GCA_964437665.1 uncultured Oscillospiraceae bacterium | reverse complement strand
AAACAACGTTACTCTCTCCTCCGATAAGGACAAGCTCATCACCGAATTGCCGGAAGGTGAAGAGTACCGCCGCAACAATTTCGTCTGGCCGGAAAGCGTCTTTGTGGATACGCCTTCGCTGATTTACTATGATCACGCCTTCCGTTTCGATGTTGACGGTACGCAGAGCGACTGCCTTCGCTTCATCGGGGCTATCCGCGATCACTATGACGAGTCGGTCTCCGAACGGCCAAACCTGCTGGTATCCGACGTGTTTACCTCCCGTCAGGAGGGTTACGGGTTTTATGGAGGACTCCTGTTCCTCGGCGCGTTTTTCGCGGTGCTCTTCCTTGCCGTTGCGGTCCTCATCCTGTACTTCAAGCAGGTTACCGAAGGTTACGAGGACAAGGAGCGCTTTTCAATCCTCCAGCAAGTCGGCATGGACGATCGCCAGGTGAAGCACACGATCAACCGGCAGGTGCTCTGGGTGTTTTTCCTGCCGCTGGCCGCAACCGCGCTGCACATGGTGTTCGCTTCGCGGATTATGGCGCGTATGCTCCGGTCGTTCATGCTTTACGACTGGAGCCTGGTGCTCTGCTGCATCGCGGGTACGCTGCTCGTTTTCGCACTGCTGTATTTCGGCATCTACCGGCTGACCTCGCATACCTATTATCGTATCGTCAAGCGGTAACAAAACCATATTCATGTAAAAGGTGCGGGGCCCGGGGCCCGCACCTTTTTTATCTGCGCATCCCGTCGGCTGCGCTCTTGTGCCCGCACACAGGATTCGATATAATGCAATCAATGGAAACGAATTCGACAAAAACAAAAAACCGTTTTGTAACGGCGCTGAAAGCGCTCGGTTCCGCCGCGCTTGGGTTCGGCAAGGCACAGGCAATCCTTTTCGGCGTCAACTTCTGCGTGGTTACGATCGGCATGGTCGTCGCCGGCATGAAATGGTGGTCGCTGCTGATTGCGTTCGGGGTCTGCCTGTTCGACCTGCTGCCCGTCATCGGCTCCGGCGTTGTCTTTGTACCCTGGGCGATCGTCGCGCTGATCTGCAAAAATACGCCAATGGCGATCACCGTCGCCGCCACCTATATCGCCATGGTCGTTCTGCGAATGGTGCTCGATCCGATCATTACAGGCAGAAACATCGGCCTTTCACCTTGGATCACGCTGCTGGCTTCCGTCGGCGGCCTGATCGCGTTCGGCGCGGCGGGCGTCATCATCGGTCCCGCGATCGCCGCGGTTGCAAACATTATCTTCCGCGTGCTGTTCAAAAAAAAACTCCCTCCCTCGCGTCAGGACGCACCCACGCAGGGACCTTCGGCATCCGGCGGACAAACAGAAAAGGATTCCCTGCTGTAGCGGCCCGGGTTTCGCAAAAACGTTCGTCTATTGACCATCGAAAGGAGAAACTTAATTATGTTTTGGCATGTAATCGGCTGGTTGCTGATCGGTGCGCTGATCGGCTGGCTCGCGAGCAAAATCATGCGCGGTAAAGGCGGCCTTCTGCGCAATATCATCGTCGGTATCGCAGGCAGCGTTCTCGGCGGATGGCTGGCCAGTTGGGCGGGCATCGGTTCGGGCAACGTTTGGTCCGTCGGCGGGTTTCTAATCGCCGTCGGCGGCGCTTGCCTGCTGATCTTCGTCAGCAGGCTGATCGCGGGTAAACGCTGAAATCTTCGGCATACCGTCACACGCGCGCATTTGCTTGGCGTGTTTTATTCGCCCGCATATTTCAAACAAACTCGCTTAAAAAGCCGGATGGCAAACGCATAGAAAAATCACCCGTTCCGGACGTTCTTTTGCGTGGGTCAGCCGGCACAGCAGACACATAAGAGTTTTAAGGTTGCAGCTCTTAAATAATCCAAAAGGCTTATTGAGCAGACTGAGCCGGACGGCAAATGCCGTCCGGCTGCGTGTTGCCCAAAACACACAATCCCAGTACAGCTGCGCGAACGCCCCCATTGTAAAGCGGCGCCCGCACCTGTTCGCATTTGCGGAACGCCCGTCCGAAGACAGCTCCCTTTCGTACGCCATTTCCCCGCACGTTACGCGTATTTCTATAGAAGTGGTATCCTACGCCGCCCTTTTCTTCTCCATTAATTCCTGATATACTTGTTATTAACATAAAATGCTTGTGTTATTTTCATGATCTGTGATGTTTTAACTGTCCCTTTTCCCCACTTGACCGCAAAATACTTCTGTAAATTCTCGGCTGAAACAGTGCGTTTATTACTGAAAATGAGTTTTTAGCTAAAAACGGACTTCCAAAGAAACACGACTTGCTCTGTCTGTCCGTCATAAAACGACCAACTCCCTATAGCTGTGAATCGTCCGTTTATTGAAAAGTACATTCATGCGGCCGTCCAGCGCCGGAATTGCAGAGATAAGTCGGCATAGCAAGCGACCAATGCCGGAGGATACGTATGAACGGGATCTACGACGTGATGGTTGCCGGCGGCGGCGCCGCCGGGCTGACGGCGGCCGCTTTTTGCGCGCGCGCCGGTTTGCGTACACTGCTTTGCGAGCGAAATGAAAAGACGGGCGGACTGATCCATACCTTCCACCACCGCGGGTTCTCGTTTGACGGCGGCATCCGCGCGTTCGAGGATTCCGGAGCGCTCCTGCCGATGCTCCGCCTGCTCGGAATCGACATGGATTTTGTGCAGAATCCCGTAACGATCGGTATCGGCGAACGGAGCGTCCGGCTCAACGGGAAAGAAAGCCTCGCCGGATACGCCGCGCTGCTTTGTTCCTATTTCCCGCAAAATGCCGGGGAAATCGAACGCATCATGCAAAAGGCCGAGGAAGTCATGCACTATATGGACGTTCTTTACGGAGCGGAAAATCCGCTGTTTCTCGAAAGCGAGCTGCGCGACCCCGTATATCTGACCAAAACGCTTCTGCCCTGGCTGCTTCAATACATCGTCAACATTAAAAAAGCAAGTCGACTGCATGAACCCATCGAGCAGTATCTATTGCATTTCACGCAGAACAAAGCGCTGATCGACATGATCTGCCAGCATTTCTTTGCCGAAACACCGGCGTTTTTTGCGCTGAGTTATTTCCGGTTGTATCTCGATTACCGTTACCCGCACGGCGGAACAGGGGTTCTTCCCGAACGGCTGGAGCAATACATCCGCGGACACGGCGGCGAAATTGCGCAAAACGCGGAGGTCGTTTGCGTCCTGCCACATGAAAACACCGCCGTCCTCAAAGACGGCAGACGCGCCGTCTACCGCAATCTGATTTGGGCCGCGGACCAGACCTCTTTGTACCGTGCTGTGCAAGAAACGCTCCCGCCGAAAGCACACTTACAAAAGGCGCGCGCAGAGGCGGCCAAGGGGATCGATTCCGTACTGACGGTGTTTGCCGGCACGTGTCTGCCGCCCGAAACGGTGGAATCCGCCTGCGGTGCGCACGCGTTTTTCACGCCGCTCACGAGCGGCATTTCCGCGCTCCCCGCCTGGCAGCCCGAACGGTGCGGCGGCACGGAAGCCATGCAGAAATGGGCGGTCGCCTATTTGAAAACAACGACTTACGAGATTTCCGTTCCCACCCTTCGGGACCCTTCGCTTGCCCCCGAAGGCAAAACAGGTCTTATCATCAGTACATTGTTCGACTACGATCTTGCGAAATGGTTCCATACCCAAGACGCATACGAAGCGTTCAAATCGCTTTGCATCGAAACGATCCTTCGCGTGCTGGACGCCTCCGTTTTGCCGGGTCTGTCCGAAAGCACCGAGTTTGCAATCTGCGCGACGCCGCTCACGCTCGAACGCAAAACGGCGAACCGCCACGGAGCGATCACCGGGTGGGCATATACAAACGCCGTGATGCCCGCGGTCAGCAAGTTCGGCAGCATCCGAAAAGCGGTGGAAACCGACATCCCTGGCGTTTTGCAATGCGGACACTGGACGTTCAGTCCGGCGGGCCTGCCTGTGGCCGTCATCACGGGCAAGCTTGCGGCGGACGCCGCCGCTGCGCGGGGGAAGAAAGCGAGGCGCGCTTGATTCTGCCGATTCTGGACTGGTGCGTTATCCTGCTCGGGTTTTTCGCGGCATGGCTTCTTTTTTACCGTATACCGAAACTGCCGCGTACAGATGCCGCCCGCGCGCTTCCCCGCGTTTCGATCGTCATTCCCGCGCGCAACGAAGCGTTTTCGCTGCCGCTGCTTCTCAGCGATCTCTCCAAGCAAACCCTTCGGCCTCTTGAAATCATCTGTGTCGACGACGCTTCCGAGGACACAACGCCAACCGTCGCCGTCCGGCACGGAGCAACGCTGATTACACTCGCGCGAAAGCCGCAAGACTGGGTCGGTAAAAGCTGGGCTTGTCAGAACGGAGCGGACGCGGCGCACGGCGAACTTCTTGTATTTCTCGATGCGGACGTCCGTCTTTCAGCCGGCGGGCTTATGCGCATCGTATCCGCTTACGCCGAATACGGCACACTGTCCGTCCAGCCGTTCCACCAGACAGTCCGCGTATACGAGCAGCTTTCGTTCTTTTTCAACCTTGTGCAGATTGCGGCCAACGGCACGGCGCTGCCGAAGCCGGTGAATCTCGGCCTGTACGGGCCGGTCGTTGCGATTTCCCGTGCGGATTATGTGCGCGCCGGAGGACATACGAGCGTGAAAGACCGCGTTGTGGAAGATATGGCGCTTGGAGAAGTCCTCCGGGAAAACGGCATGGAATACCGTTTGTTCGTCGGCGACGCGGATGTTTCGTTTCGCATGTATCCGGGTGGATTCAAAGCGCTCCTTGCGGGCTGGAGTAAAAATCTCGCTTCCGGAGCCTCAAAAACGCCTGTATGGTTGTTTGCCGCAGTGTTTTTGTGGTTTGCTTCTGCGGCCTCCGTCCCGATCGGTCTGCTGCAGGCCACGGCCGCAGCAGACGGCTTGGCGATTGCTCTGTACAGCGCGCTGTATCTTTTATGGATGAGCATCTTCTTCTCGCTCGCCCGCCGAATCGGACGGTTTCCCGCAACAGTCGTCGTGTTTTTCCCTTTATCTCTGCTCGTTTTCTTCGCCGTTTTCGTTTATTCCGGAATTTTACGGCTTTTCCGCCTAAACACTAAATGGAAAGGACGGGCCGTCTCGCCCGACCGGTAGAAATGCGCATTTTTTATTTCGGCAACCTGTTTACGCTCTTGTTGTGCTTTTCCCTCTGGGGGATTCTGCAGCTCGGAGCCGCGCTGTTCTGTCTTTCCCTGCCGGACCGGCTGTTTTCCCCGGACCGTCTTTTCTGCAGGCCGTTTCGATGGGAAAATAACGGCGAGGTCTATGAAACCCTGCTGCACGTCAAAAGCTGGAAACACCTTCTGCCGGACGGCGCGGCCGCCTGGCGGAAGCGTGGTTACCGTAAACGCAGCCTAACTGACTTTTCGGAAGAAAATCTGCAGCGTTTCCTTATCGAATCGGCGCGGGGCGAGCTTTCCCACTGGCTGGCCATAGCTCCGTTTTGGTTGTTCGGCTTTTTTGCGCCTTTCTATGTCGTATGGATCATGCTTGCGTATGCGCTCGCCGTCAATTTTCCCTGTATCGTCGCGCAGCGCTATAACCGTCCGCGCATTCAAGCGCTCCTCGCACGCAAGTATCCGCGAGGCCTCTCCCGCGCTGCCGGCCCGCGATAGTCCGGGTATTCCATCGACAGCATATCCCGTTGTCCGCATCGGGATTGCCGCTTTTTCATTCTGATCGTCCAGTATCGGATTGTAGGTTATCTCCGCCGTTTGCTTTCGTCTCTCGTTTCTTAAGCGGTTTCGACCTGACGGACTGGGACGAAAAGGTCATGAGGGAGCAGCGCAAATCCCTGGAAAACAGCGGCCTTTCCGCAGAAGCGCAGATGGCGCTGCTCAGCGCGGGCATGTCCATCGAAACAATCGCGACCATACAGGATATTCAGGCAAACCACACCGTATACGGCCTGACGCAGGCCAAAGCGGACAGCGTTTCCAACGAACTGCTTCAAATCGCGGCCGCGCGCGCCGACGTGCAGTCACATAAGGTGCCGCTTTTCAGCACACCCCAGCTCATGCGAACCTTCCTGACCGATTTGGGTGAAAAAGAAGCGGATTTGCTCGCATCGTTTGGGTACGGCATTGTCGCAGGCGGCAAGACCGGCGCGTCAGCCGGAACTCGCCCCGAGCTCCCCGCACTGCTGGGCGACGATTCGTCAGGCGTCGCGCTGCTCTATGCGGGCGGTAATATCGCCGATATAGCGGATGGTTTTTTTTGAAAGTCTCAGCCAGATCGATCAGATTCAGCAGGAAATAGCTGACGGTACGATCACCTTCGGCAGAACTGCGCAAAAGCAGCAGTAAGAGGGATTATTACGCACGGAGGTAACGGCGAAGAAGCATATCGTAAGGATTATTTAATTATGAATATAACAGGAAGTGATTCCCATCGCTTGTTTACCCTTTCCGCAAATCCCTTAAGAAACGATATTGAACCGTCTCATTGTACGTAAGTGCTTTCAACGGTTCATATGCACTGTCCTTGTCTTCTGTAATAGGCGTTTCAAATTCTTGAAATATAAACTCCAGCAATGGTTCCATATAGATCGTTTCGCCTTCTTCGTCGGTAAGCTGCTGCTCAAATTTTACCCAAATGAGCAGCGCTTTCCGGCTTTCACTGGTCGGGCGATACGTGCAGGATATTTCGCTCCCGTCCTCACACTGTACAGGAACCGTCTTATATGGAGAATTGTTGTCGTTGTACATAAAAGGTACGCTGTCGATATCGATGGACATGCCGTATTCCGCCATCTGTTCGTTAAACGCTTCTTCAAATTGAGATGGTAGCTTCTGATAAGATTTGGTAAGAGGGACATATCCTCTCAGCAAGTCAACGACATAAAAAGGATTAGCGGCGCCGCCACAACTCAATTGCAAGCTTCTTTTTGTTAATTTTCTGTCCCCCCGGCGGCAGTGTCCGCCTGCCAACTATTAACACCCTCCGGCAGTAATTTTTTCTCGTTTTCACAAGGCGTTCCATCTTTCCCAGATACAACAAGCAGCCCGCTGAAAAGCGGGCTGCTGGAGACCGTCAAAAAACTTGTTTTTTGACGGGGAACCACGTTTTGCCTCTCGTCCTTCGGACTCCCGGGCGGCAAAACGCACAGAGAAACCGCCCGAAACGGGCGATCGTACTGCGCCGGATGAACCGGCACAGCCGGAATATGTGGGTTAAGGATTGCGACCCTTAACAATCCCAGGGGCTTTTTTGACAGGCTGAAGCAGCCCGCTGAAAAGCGGGCTGCTGTTCTGGTTTTATTCAGTTTTTCAGGCTGTTGAGCGGTGCGGGAATGCGCCCGCCGCGGCAGATGAAGTCCGCGCTCGACTCGGTGTGCACCGGCATCACCGGCGCGCTGCCGAGCAGGCCGCCCAGTTCGAGCGTGTCGCCCACAACCTTGCCCTGCGCCGGGATGATGCGCACCGCCGTGGTCTTGTTGTTGATCATGCCGATGGCCGCCTCGTCCGCGATGATGGCGGAGATCGTTTCGGCGGGCGTGTCGCCCGGCACGGCAATCATATCCAGCCCGACCGAGCAGACGCAAGTCATCGCTTCCAGTTTGTCGATGGTCAGTGTGCCCGCGCGCGCAGCGGCAATCATCCCCTCGTCCTCTGAAACCGGGATGAACGCGCCTGAAAGCCCGCCTACCTGTGACGAAGCCATCACACCACCTTTTTTTACCGCATCGTTGAGCAGCGCAAGCGCGGCGGTCGTACCGTGCGTTCCACAGCGCTCCAACCCCATCTCTTCGAGGATGCGCGCGACGCTGTCGCCCTGCTCCGGCGTGGGTGCAAGGCTGAGATCGACGATGCCGAACGGCACGTCCAGCCGCGCGGACGCCTCCCGCGCGATGAGCTGCCCCATGCGCGTCACCTTGAAGGCGGTGCGCTTGATTGTTTCGGCAACCACGTCGATCGGTGCGCCGCGTACTTCCTTGAGCGCATGATACACAACCCCCGGGCCGGACACGCCGACGTTGATCACGCACTCCGCCTCGCCCGTTCCATGGAACGCGCCCGCCATGAAGGGATTGTCTTCCACGGCGTTGGAAAACACGACCAGTTTAGCGCAGCCGAGTCCCTGTTCCGCAGCGGTGCGCTTCGCCGTCTCGACGACCGTTTCGCCCATGATCCGCACGGCATCCATATTGATTCCCGCGCGCGTAGACGCCACGTTGACGGAGGAACAAACGTACTGCGTGCCGGCCAGCGCTTTCGGGATGGCCGCGATGAGCCGCCGGTCGCCCGGCGTGAAGCCCTTCTGCACCAACGCCGAAAAACCGCCGATGAAGTCCACGCCGCATTCCTTCGCCGCGCGGTCCATCGCCTGCGCGAACGGCGTATAATCCTCCGTTTCGCTCGCACCGGCCACCAGTGCCATGGGGGTAACAGAGATGCGCTTGTTGACGATGGGGATACCCATCTCCCGTTCGATGCCACACGCCACCGGGACAAGCCGTTCGGCGCAGCGCGTGATTTTCTCGTAAATTTTCCGGACGGCGACGGCCGGGTCGCTGTGCGCGCAGTCGAGCAGAGAAATCCCCATCGTGACGGTGCGGATGTCCAGATGCTCATTGTCGATCATGTGCTGGGTTTCAAATATCTCCCGCCGATTGAGCATAAACGCGCCTCCTAAATGCGGTGCATCGCGTTGAAAATGTCTTCCCGCTGAATCCGCACGGTCACGCCCAGCCGCTCCGCCTCGCATTCGAGCGCGGCGTCGATATCTGGAAACGAAACGCTGGATTCGTCGATATCCACAAGCATGATCATGGTGAACATTCCCCCGAGTATGGTCTGTGAAATGTCCAGTACGTTTACGTTGATTTCAGCAAGCGCAACGCATATCCCCGCGATGATTCCCACGCGGTCACGTCCGATGACTGTGACGATTGCATGCATAAAAACCGCTCCCACCTAAAAAAGTTTATTCCCGTGAGTTTATCATATGTATGCACTGAAAACAACTTCTATAGGCTGAAAACCATTTGCGTTGTCAAATGATCTGTTTCGTATTTGCAACGTCGCCCCTCCGAGATTGGAGGGGCGACTCAGCCTGTTAAAAGAATCCCCGTGGTTATATATGTCCGCAGCCCTTAATCCGTTTTTCGGCTGCGCCGGTTCATCCTTCGCAGCACCACCACCCGTTCCACGCGCGTCTCCATACTCTTTGCCGTCCGTTAGAAAAGCTCCAGCGTGAAATCCGTACCGTTGTCCGGCTGTATGCACTTAATCGGAAAGCGGCTTTGATTTGCGTCTGATTGAAAAACGCAGTGGAGTTTAGGCCTCCGCACTCGCAGAAGATCATGTTACAAGGCATTTCGCTGTATGCGCTTCCCGTCGGCCTTTACCCGTCATGCGGCTGTTTTTTGGATTCGGATTTTGCCGATAACGTATCCCTCGCTATTTTCTTCGTCCGGTTAAGCATGCAGACGCTTCGCTGATGTCCGTGCGGACTGTAACTGCCGTCTTCAAACGATTCTATCGGCTCACCATACTAGGGTGTGTTTCTAAAATCACAAAAGCGCATTTCCGCCGTCTCGACTTGCATATTCTTGTTGAAAAGCCTCGCCGCAGCACCACTGCGCCTGTGTTTTTCGTCTCAATCTGCAAGCCAATCCAGCAGAACTGCATCTTTCAGACTTTAGAAACACACCCTAGAAACACACCCTAATTCTGCCACCGGTTAATGTTTATGGGCTGATTCGATAACATCCGTCCCGCCCCCGGCTTTCCTCCACAATTCTTTGATTACCCGTTGACGAAAGGATTCCCTTGCATCTCGTTGTCACTGAGGATTCCGCTTTTCCGATAGCGTTGTGTATTTACATCCCCAACGCTATCAGGTTCGGTAATCCTCGCTTGTTATTCTGTTTGTCTGTATCACGTATCATTGTATAGATTGCTCGGCGGCGTTAGCTGCGAAAGAGCGTGTAAGTCTGCCCGTCCTGATACGCATAGACCTGAATGCAGTTGACCGTGATTACGCGGATGAAAAACAATTCCTTCGTTGCGTACGCGTTGTCCTCCTCATAAAGCAGCACGACGCCGTTTTGGATATAGTAATAATCGCCATAGTCGATATGCGGCAAATCATAGGCCAGGAAAGAGTCCGCACCCATGGAAAGATAATATCCGGAGCCTTCCCAGTCTCCAAGGAGAAACTGCTCGGCCAGTTCGGAGTCGCTCATAAGCAGGTCCGCTGCGTCTTCCTTAAGGATGAGCGTCTTCAGGCGCTCCGTCGCAACCGCCGCCTGCGAAATGCTCCAGGACGTCTGGTTGTGTACCTCGATCAGAAACAGATAATCCTCGGCCTCGTCATAATCCCCTATGGCAAGCAACTGCGTTTTTGCCGCTGCGTAATCGAGGTTGCGGTAGCTGGAGACGGCGCTCTCATATGCTTTTTTTCGGTAGCGCCCGAGGAGTGTGTCCACGTCCGCGCCCTGTTCGCTCTGCAGTTCGAGAATCTCTTTGTACGCCTTGCTGTATTGCCCTTTCTCGGCGTAATCCGCCGCACATTGCTTATAGGCATCCACAAGCGCTTTGCGGGCCTTTTCGTATCCTTCGTCCGCGAGTACAACGAGAAGCTCCTTAGCGCTTTCGTAGTTGCCGCCGTCGGCCAGCGCGTCCGCGCGCATCATCTTTGCTTCGAACGCCCGGTCGGCGGAATCCCGATAATCACCGAGCGCGGCAAAGCGCTCCGCCGCGTTGATGTACTCGCCGTTTTCAAGCACCTGCGCCGCCTGCAGATAACGCGTCTGCTTCAGCGCCGCCGGCGCTTCGCGATAGATGCCAAGCGCTTTGAACGCCCCGGCGGCCGCTTCGTAGTCTCCCTTCGCGGTCAGTTCGCCCGCGGCGATATACTCGCTCTCAATAGAAAACAGCTTTTCGTTGAGGGGAATGCCGCGGAACGTTTCCGAAGCCTGCTGAAACTCCAGCGCATCCGCCAGTTCCAGCGCTTTCCCGCAGGTTCTTTTCGCATACAAGTAAAACCCGCCCGCCGCGAGCGCAAGCGCGACCAGAACGGCGAGCGCCGCGAGCAGCCCGCCGCGCTTCCGCTTAACGGTCCCGTCTTCCTCTGCGCCGAAAAGATATGCCTGCGTATGTTGCTGCTGTGACATGTATTTCTCCCCTCGCTGTTTTTAGAATTGTTCAGGCGGTCGGTCCGCCGGCGTTACTGTAAAATTCGCAGGTATGCGGCCATCCCGCCGGTCTTTCCTTTGTCGCGCCGGTGCGAGTACAGAAGCGGCGTTTCCGCAGTGCATACCCCGAAGAGGGAAAAATGGTCCGGACGGACGCCGGCCTCAAAAAACTGATCCTTCGCAACCGACCAGAGATCGACGTGGGGCTTGCTCCCTTCTTTTTCAATCACGCAGGGCAGGCCGGGAAACGCCTCTCTGAAAAGCTCCGCAACGTTTTGCCCAACCTCGAAACATTCGGCGCAGATCGACGGTCCAACGGCAACGCGTACATTCTCCGGGTCCGAACCGTAACACGCCGTCATTTTTTTAATCACGTTCGCTCCGATGCGGCCAAGAGCGCCGCGCCAGCCGGCATGTGCGAGCCCAATGCAGCGCTCGTCTGGATCGATACAGAAAAACGCCATGCAGTCCGCATGTCCGGTAATAAGCGTGACGGAGGGATCGTTGGTAACCAGTCCGTCGCAGTTCGGCAGCGGATCGCGCATATATCCCTTGCCCGCGTCGGAAGCGTCCACTCGGCGCACTTGTGTTTCATGCGCGTAGTTGTCCATCACCATGCGCTCGAACGGGATATCCGCCGCACGGCAGAAACGCGTATAGTTTTCCATCACATTTTCACGTTGTTCAGGACGCGTAAAGCTAAGATTCAGCGACGAAAAAAAGCCTTCGCTCACGCCGCCGCTCCTCGCAGAAAAACCATGATCGAACCCTTCCAGGGCGCGCAGCGCAGGGCTTGTGTATATCCCGATTCCGTTAACAAAGCGCAGCATATGTGCGCAATCCGCCGTTTCCGGCGTCATATATTCTGTGTGTTTTTCCATAGTGCTCCCTGGCGTTTCCTCGAAAAAGAAGGATTCCCAAACGAATCCTTCCACTCACGGCCGCCGTTCTTTTCGGATTGTGTTTCAAAAACGCGGCGAAGGGACAAATAAATCCATCGCCGTCTCAAGCAATATCATCCAGGCTAAAGCAACTCCATCGCAAGATTCCAGCGGCAATAAGCCGATAACAAAGATACTGTGTTCGTTTGGTCGTGCTTTTGAAATACATCCTAATTCAATGCAGCATCCTTCTGCATGCGCAGCGCCTATTTTTCGTCCAGCAAACGCTGCAGTTCCTTCATGAACGTCTGCGTATCCTTGAACTCGCGGTAGACCGAAGCGAACCGGACGTACGCCACCTCGTCCACATCCTTCAGCTTCCGCATGACAATTTCGCCGACGTCCCGCGTGGTCACCTCGGAAGCGAGCGTATTGAAGACTTCGCGTGAAACGTCGTCCACGACCTGATCCTGCACGTCC
Source organism: uncultured Oscillospiraceae bacterium (assembly GCA_964437665.1). GTDB lineage: Bacteria > Bacillota > Clostridia > Christensenellales > CAG-138 > UBA7703. The sequence goes on along the minus strand of CAYTHS010000066.1, from coordinate 3,019 downwards.
GCGGAAATCGGGCGTTTTTCACACGCTTTGCGGATACCGATGCGGATTTTCTCGGAATCGAACTGTTCCCGCCGTCCGTCCCTTTTAACCACAACGATCGGTATTTCTTCTATTTTTTCATAGGTCGTGAACCGCTTGCCGCAGTTGGTGCATTCGCGCCTGCGCCTTATAGCGCTGCCGTCCTCGGTCGGTCGCGAATCGATTACTCTGCTGTCCGTACTGGCACAATATCTGCATTTCATGACGGGACGCTCCTTATATAGCGCTGATATTTAGTTCATATTACCATATATATAAAAGAAATTCCACATCATTCTTAGGGTGTGTTTCTAGGGTGTGTTTCTAAAGTCTAGAAGATGCAGCTTTGCTGGAGCGGCATGCAGATTGGGACGAAAAACACAGGCGCAGTGGCGCTGCGGCGAGGCTTTTCAACAAGAATATGCAAGTCGAGACGGCGGAAATGCGCTTTTGTGATTTTAGAAACACACCCTAGAAACACTCCCTAGCGCATTCCCGCAGGCAAAACCCGACGCGGCGCCCATTGCACAAATCCGTGCTTTTCACAGCAGGGAACTGCTTTGATACGTAAAAGCGGACCGAATCCGGTCCGCTTTTTCTGCAATAATGAACGTGTGTGAGATTAATATTTACGCTTTCTGGCGGCTTCCGCTTTTTTCTTGCGTTTCACACTGGGTTTCTCATAGTGCTCGCGTCTGCGGACTTCCGCTAAAACGCCGCTGCGCGCGCATTTGCGTTTGAATCGTTTCAGAGCGCTTTCCAGGGACTCGTTTTCACCTACGCGAATTTCCATTTTCTTCCCTCCCCTCTTATACGACTCTTCCTTCAAGAAGACGCTAAAAGTCATTATACGCGAGAGATGTAGCCAAGTCAACAGGTTTTTATGCGCAAAGCGCGCGCAAAATATTCTCAAGGACGACGGACAGAATTCATTGTGCCAAAGGTTTTGCTATGGTATACTGTTAACAGACTATGCGTTCTTGTAACGCAAATACATCAGGGAGGAAAACACATGAAAAAAGTCATTGCGATCCTTTTGGCATTGGGTATGATCCTTTCGTTTGCGGCTTGCAAATCGGCGGAAGAGCCCGCCGCTGAGGAGCCAGCAGCCGCCGAAGTAACGGAAGCCCCGGCTGCCGAGGAACCCGCCGAGGAACCCGCCGAAGAACCCGCCGAAACCGTGACGCTGAATATCGCCATGGTAACGGACGTCGGCAACATTGACGACAAATCCTTCAACGAATTCACATGGAAAGGCTGCAAAGACTGGGCCGATGCAAACGGCATGGTCGCAGAATACTACCGTCCTTCCGAAGACAGTGACGAAGCCCGCATCGAGACCATTAAAAATGCGATCGAAAAGGGCGCGAACGTTATCGTCTGCCCCGGATACCTCTTCGGCGCAACTTATCAGCAGCTGCCGCAGAATTATCCCGACGTAATGTTCCTCGGTATCGACCTCGGTCTCGGCGACGTGCCCGAACCGCTGTCCAACACCGCGCTGATCACCTATGAAGAAGAGCAGTCCGGCTTCCTCGCCGGCTATGCCGCCGTAATGGACGGCTACACCAAGCTCGCTTTCCTCGGCGGCATCGACGTACCCGCAGTCGTTCGCTACGGCTTCGGCTTCGTGCAGGGTGCAGACGTTGCGGCCGCGGAGCTCGGCAACACCGCCGACGTTTCCATTAAGTACTGGTACTCCGGGTCCTTCGCGCCTACCGACGAGATCAAAACCAAGACCGCCGGCTGGTACACCGAAGGAACCGAAGTCATCTTCGCCTGCGGCGGCGGCATCCTCTATTCCGCCATCGCATCCGCCGACGAAGCGGACGGCAAGCTGATCGGCGTGGACGTCGACCAGGCGAACGTTTCCGAGCGGATCATCACTTCCGCAAAGAAAGAGCTTGAGACTTCCGTTAAAGTCGCGCTGGACGATCTGATGGCTAACGGCGGTGTTTGGTCCGCAGCCTACGGCGGAACCGAGAACAAGCTCGGCGCCGCGCAGGACTGCGTCGGCCTGCCGCTCGACACAGATTCCTGGCGTTTCTCCACCTTCACCGTCGACGAGTACAACATGCTCTTCGAGAAGGTAAAGAGCGGTGAATACGAAATCTCCGCGGCCATCGACGTGGCCCCGACCGTCGGCATCACCGTCGACTACCAGAACTAACGGCCGAACCTTCGGGTAACTAAACATTCGGCACGAAGGGGCTGGGCGAAAAGCCCGGCCCCTTTTGCATAATCTTTCGCTTTTTTCGTTATATTCTTCGTCTGTAAGGCCCCAGGCTATATTTTTGGGAAGGGAAACCAATCATGAACGATTACGTAATCGAGATGCTGAACATCACGAAGGAGTTCCCCGGCATCCGAGCGAACGACGACGTTACGCTGCGGCTCAGGCGCGGCGAGATACATGCCCTGCTCGGTGAAAACGGCGCGGGAAAATCCACGTTAATGAGTGTACTGTTCGGCCTGTATCAGCCCGAAAACGGCACGATAAAGAAAGATGGATCAATCGTTCGCATCAAGGACCCCAACGATGCGAACGCTCTCCATATCGGCATGGTGCACCAGCATTTCAAGCTGGTTGAGATTTTCACCGTGCTCGAAAACATCATTCTCGGCGTAGAGCCGAATAAAATGGGATTTCTGGAGCAAAAAGAAGCGCACCGCAAGGTCGTCGAGCTCAGCGAGCGATACGGACTAAAAGTCGATCCCGACGCGCACATCGAAGACATCTCGGTCGGTATGCAGCAGCGCGTTGAAATACTAAAAATGCTCTATCGGGACAACGACATCCTGATCTTCGACGAGCCGACCGCCGTTCTCACCCCTCAGGAAATCGACGAACTCATGGACATCATGCGTTCGTTCGCGAAAGAGGGCAAATCGATCCTCTTTATCACGCATAAACTCAACGAAATCATGGCGGTCGCCGATCGATGCACGGTTCTGCGTAAAGGAAAATGCGTCGGCACCGTTGAAGTGCAGGACACCTCCA
>CAYTHS010000065.1:0-15578 GCA_964437665.1 uncultured Oscillospiraceae bacterium | reverse complement strand
GACGAGAGGCAAAACGTGGTTCCCCGTCAAAAAACAAGTTTTTTGACGGTCTCAACAGCCGCCTTTCGGCGGCTGTTATTTATCCTGCGCAGTTATTCTTTTTTCTCATCTTCCGGTTTTGCTTCTTCCGGCAGATCCGGTTCAGGCGACGTCTGCTCTTCCGGCTCTTCCGTTTGGCCTTCCTCGCCTTTTTTCGCGTTCTGCTCCTTTGCCGGCTCCGGAATCGGCGGCGATCGAAGCACCTGCTTCGTCACCAGAATCAGCAGAATAACCCCCGCGGCAACCGCAAACAGGCTGATGAACTGCGACGTGGACAGCGCGCCGACAAAGCCGCGCTCGTCATCACGGAAAAATTCGATAACGAACCGCCATATTCCATAAAGAATCATATACCAGCTCGTAACGACGCCGAATACCTTTTGCTTTTTGAGCATCCGCACAAGAACGATGCTCAGAATAAACAAAAAAGCAGATTCCATGAGCTGTGTCGGCAGCCGCGGAATCCCGGCAGGCGCAACCGCGCCCTCCGGAAAAGTCACGGAAATAGCGCACTCGCATTCCATGCCATAGCAGCACCCGGCAAAAAAGCAGCCGATGCGGCCGAATGCATGCGCCAGCACGAGCGACGGTGCAAAAAGATCGATAAACGCAAGATACGGCAGCTTATGCTTCCCGGCGTAAATCGCAACTCCCGCCAGACCGCCGAGCAGCGCGCCGTAAAACACAAAACCTTCGCGCAGCGTTTCGATCAAATAATGCGGGTCCGCCAGTATCTGACGAAATTCCACAAGCCAATAGAGGATCTTCGCCCCTAAAAATCCGCTGATAATCGCCCAGAGCGCCGCAGAAAGAATCTGATCCTCGGTAAAGCGAATCTGCTTTGCGGTAAACATCAGCAGAATGAAGGCGGCGAGCATACCGCACGCCGTCATCACCCCATACAGCGGAATTGTCAGTCCAAACACGGTAAATGTCGGTAACATGAACGCTCCCTTAGATGATTTCCGGCAGGATTACATACTGAAAAATCCCGCCCGCAACGCTCACCAGCCCGATAATGACGACTACCGTGATTACGATGGTAATAATACCGGCAATCAGGCCGATCAGGCTGCAGACATAACCCGCTTCGTTCATGCTGTTCTCTTTGAGTCCATGCTCTTTCGCATATTTGCGGTTGGAAGTGCTGATTACAAGCCCCACGATGGAAAGCACGAGACCGACAATCGGGAACCACGTAATCACTAGCCCTGAGATACCAAGAACCATGGCGGTTACCGCGTTTTTATTATGCGTCTGCTGTTCAAGTGTCAGCGGTGCCGAATTTTGTTCCATATTTATGCCTCCTTAGCAATAAAATGAATGCGTTCGTACAATGCGCACAGTTTTATCTGCATACCTCTAATTATACAAAATTGTATCACGATTTATTGACCGCGTAAAGCAAGCGCATGTATTCCTCTGCTTTATCCGCGTCGTTTTTACAGAAGCGTTTTGCATGACGCGCTGTTTGCCGGTTGTACGCGCTTGAGGTTCCCGCTTACGGAACACCGCCCCGCTCTTTCAGTCGTTCCCCCGCCCCCTCCCGCATCCGGTTATCCCTTTGACGACGGTTTCAGCCGCCGCTTTGCGCTTTGCTTTCATTGACAATCCGCTTCAAAGAAGATATCCTACATATTTAGGATAGTTTCGGAGGATATTGTTGCATGCAGGATCGATACGACCCACAGGCCATCGAGGCCAAGTGGCAGAAAACCTGGGCGGACGCCCATTGCTTTGAAGCGGAGTCCGGCGAGGGTAAACCGAAGTACTTCGCGCTGATTGAGTTTCCATACCCTTCCGGTCAGGGACTGCACGTGGGACATCCGCGCCCGTTTACGGCGATGGACGTCATCGCACGCAAACGCCGCATGGAAGGCTACAACGTGCTTTACCCCATCGGCTACGACGCGTTCGGCCTGCCGACGGAAAACTATGCCATCAAAACCGGCATCCATCCGGCCAGGGTCACGCACGACAACATCATCCGCTTCCGCGGCCAGCTGCAGCGGCTCGGCTATTCGTTCGATTATTCACGGGAAGTCAACACGACCGACCCGGACTATTATAAATGGACGCAGTGGATTTTCCTGAAGTTCTTTGAAAAAGGACTTGCTTACAAAGCGGAAATCCCGATCAATTTCTGCACTTCCTGTAAAGTTGGCCTGGCCAACGAAGAAGTTGTGGACGGCGTATGCGAGCGCTGCGGCGGACAGGTAATCCGCATGGTGCGCTCCCAGTGGATGCTCAAAATCACGGCTTACGCGCAGCGCCTGATCGACGATCTGGACAGTGTGGACTATCTCGATAAAATCAAAGCGCAGCAGATCAACTGGATTGGCCGCAGCGAGGGCGCGCTCGTGCGCTTCCCGCTCGACGGCCTGGAAGACGCGCTCCCGGTTTACACCACCCGGCCGGACACGCTCTTCGGCGCGACCTACATGGTCGTTTCGCCCGAGCATCCGCTCGTGGAAAAATATGCCGACAAGATCAAAAACTTGGATAAGGTACGCGCCTATCAGAAGGCCGCCGCCGCCAAGAGCGACTTTGAGCGCAGCGAACTGGTTAAGGACAAGACCGGCGAACCGCTGGAGGGCATCCTGGCCGTCAATCCGGTCAACGGCAAGAAAATTCCGATTTGGATTTCGGACTACGTGCTCATGGGCTATGGCACCGGCGCGATTATGGCCGTTCCGGGCCACGACGAACGCGACTATGCGTTTGCAAAAACCTTCGGTCTGCCGATCGTCGAGGTCGTTTCCGGCGGCGACATCGAAAAGGAAGCTTACACCGAGTGTCAGTACGGGAAAATGGTCAACTCAGGCTTCCTCGACGGTATGGAAGTCTCCGACGCCATCCCCGCCATCATCGACTGGCTGGAAAAAAAGAACATCGGCGAACGCAAGGTGAACTATAAGCTCCGCGACTGGGTTTTCTCGCGCCAGCGTTACTGGGGCGAACCCATCCCGCTGGTGCACTGCGAAAAATGCGGCTGGGTGCCGATCCCGTACGATCAGCTCCCGCTCAAACTCCCCATGCTGGACAACTTTACCCCCACCGACGACGGCAGCAGCTGTCTGGCGCGCGCCGAGGACTGGCTGCACACCACCTGCCCCAAGTGCGGCGGTCCGGCCATGCGCGAAGCGGACACCATGCCCAACTGGGCCGGTTCAAGCTGGTATTTCCTGCGCTATGCCGACCCGCACAACGACAAAGAATTCGCCTCGAAGAAGGCATTGGATTACTGGACGCCTGTGGACTGGTACAACGGCGGCATGGAGCACACCACGCTGCACCTTCTGTACTCGCGGTTCTGGCATAAGTTCCTCTATGACTGCGGTTTGGTGCCGACCTGCGAACCTTACATGAAGCGTACAAGCCACGGCATGGTCCTCGGCGCGAACGGCGAAAAGATGAGCAAGTCCCGCGGCAACGTGGTCAATCCGGACGACTACATCCCGGTCTACGGCGCGGACGCGTTCCGCACCTACATCATGTTCATGGGTGCGTTCGACCAGCCGATCCCCTGGAACGAGCAGGGCACGCGCGGCTGCCGGCGCTTCCTCGACCGAGTCTGGGCGCTGCAGGACATGCTGCAGGGCGAAGGCGACACGGACGCGGAGCAGAAAAAGAACGTCCATGCAACCATCAAGAAGGTCGGCGAAGACTACGAGCGCATGAAGTTCAACACCGCCATCGCGAGCATGATGTCGCTGACCAACGCGTTTTACGCAAAGGGAAAACTCACGCGGGACGAACTGCACACGCTGCTGCTGCTGCTCGCCCCCGTCGCGCCGCACATCTGTGAGGAGATCAATCAAAACCTCGGCTACGAACCGCTGCACCACGCGCCGTGGCCGGTGTTTGACGAAGCCGCCCTGGTCGAGAACACGATCGAATACGGCGTGCAGGTCAACGGCAAGGTGCGCGGACGCGTCACGCTGGATGCGTCGCTCGACACAAAAGCCGTCGAAGCGGCGGCGCTTGCCTGCGAAGAGGTCAAGCCGTTTCTCGAAGGCAAGGAGATTAGAAAAGTCATCGTCGTGCGAAACATTGTCAACATCGTGGTCGCAAAATAGAGACATTAAGCAAACAGCGGCGCGGAGCAATCCGCGCCGCTTTATTGTGCTCTGTTTCACGGGAAACACTTTCCGTTTTCCACAAGGTTTGTTACAACATTAAAATCTATGTTATATTACCGGTAAATCAACAGAAAGCGAGCCGTCTGCCCATGACCGCCACCAATATCCGCCGCGCATCCGCAAACGACGCAGAAACCATCGCGCGTATCGTCAACGAAGCGTGGAAAACCGCCTATGCAGGCGTCGTCCCACCGGAACGGCTCGACGCGCTTTCCGGCGAACGAAAGGCGGCTCAACTACGCGAGGGGCTGATTCGGTTCCCCGAGATGCGCTATTATCTCTTCGAGGCGGACGGCGCTCCCGTCGGCGCGGCTTCGCTCCACCCGACGCACGACGCCGATTTATCCGGCGCGGCGGAGTTCAGCTTTTTCTATTTCCTGCCTTCTGTCTGGCGGCGCGGATACGGCACGCTGCTGCTCGGCCATCTCAAAAGCGAGGCGGTCTCGCTCGGCTATAGCGGTCTTTGTTGCTGGGTGCTTGAACAAAACCGGCGGGCGATCGCGTTTTACGAATCGCAGGACATGCCGCGCGACGGAAAGCGGCAAACGGTAACGATCGGAGTCCCGCTCGAAGTAGTGCGATGTGTAACACACCTGTAACAAAACCGGCGGGAATTCGTTCCCGCCGGTTTATGGTTGCTCTGCTTTTTCTTTTCTTTTCCTGTTTGCTTTTTCTTCAATCCGTTCAACAGGGTAAATCTCCGGAATATCGGTCAATACGATTTTATTTTCGTCGATTGTTTCCTGGTTGGTAAGACGCAGATATTCATCAACGTGCGTTCGGTCCAGGCATATCCGTCCCCTGACTGCCCAATGGCGGTTGGTGCCCGTTTTCTTGACGCCGGAAATCCAGTAGATTTCTCCCGTTTCAAGATCGACATAGTTGCCGGCAAAGCCTCTTTGCCGCTGAAATGCTTTGTCAAGAAAATAAATCGTCCTTCCTGAGTTGGAAAACGCTACCTTTCCAATCCAGGCCGGTCCATCGTCTGAATAACCCGTCTTTAGCTCAACATACCGGATTTCTGTCCTCATCATCGCTTCTTTCGCTTTACGCGGCTGTGTCGGGCGGTCTTAGAAAAAAGTATGCGTCGCAAACTGATCGATCAGTACGAGAACGCCAAGCACCGCAGTATAGGCCGCAAATCCCCAGAGCTTCTTTTTCTTGATGGCGGCGAGCATCAGCCGGACGGCAAAATATCCCGTTATGCCGGCGACCAGCATGCCCGCGGCAATGTATGTCCAGTGCGTACCGCCAATCCCGCTTTCCAGCGCGTCCGGAATCTCCAGCACCGCGCCGCCGAGAATCGCAATAATCGACATCAGAAACGAAAAATCCGCGGCGGTCTTGCGGGAAAGCCCGCAGAACAGCGCGCCGGAAATCGTGCTGCCGGAGCGCGAAACGCCGGGCAGGATTGCAACACCCTGCATCGTACCGATAATCAGTGCGTCGCTTACCCGCATCTGCCGCATCTTTCGTCCCCTGTAGGACCGCTCGTTCCCTTCGCCGTCCGTCCGTTTCAGGCGGATACGGTCGCTGGCAAGCAGCAGCACGGACGTCAGCAGGAAACTATAGCCAAGATACCTGCCGTTCTCGGCAGCGTCGGCAAACGCGGCGAGCGGCGCGATTTTTTTAAACAGCAGCGCAATGACAACCGCGGGGATCGTTGCGAGAATCAGCAGTCCGACGGTTTTGTTGAACGGCTGCCGGATCAGTTTCACAATCGTCTTGCGGTAAACGATGCAGACCGCGACAAGCGTCGCGACATGCAGCATCACGGTAAAAAACATCGCGCCTTCGGTCACCCCGAAGATCTTCTGCAAAAGCAGCAGATGGCCGCTGCTGCTCACCGGCAGGAACTCGCACAGACCCTGCACAAGCCCGAGCAGCATCGCAATCCAAATGGTCATATGGATACCTCTAAATCAAGATTTCCGTTTCATCATACACGCCTTCCGGCCGAAAAACAAGGCGGCCGTTTTGCGGCTCTCCACTCAGATATCCCCGCGCAGTGCATAGACGCATATCCCCACGCACTCCCGCAGGAAATTGTTCAGCCGCAGGTACCAAACGTCGTCCGCAGCCAACCCGACGGCGTTTACGCCCTGCGCCGCTGCGACCCGTCCCGCACGATACACATGAAAATCCGTTGTAACGAACGCGATTTTTGTATCTTCTCCAAGGAGCGTGTCGATGATTGCCTTGGAGTATGCAAAGTTCTCCTTTGTGTTGGTGGCGCGTTCTTCCAGATAGACACGGGTTTCGTCCGTACCATTCTCCACCATATATTTTTTCATGGCGGACGCTTCTGTGACCGTTTCGCCCGCGCCCTGTCCGCCGGACACCACACAGATTGCATTCGGATGCGTTTCCAGATATTCGGCGGCGGTGTTCAGCCGGTTTTCCAGCACCCAGGTCACCTTGTCTCCATGCACCGCTGCGCCCAGAACGATGACCGCGCCCGCCTCCGTGTTTTTTCCTTCGGACGACGCGCGGACCATCAAAAAGCCGCAGACGATAAAAATGCAGCACGCGACGGCATAGCAGCCGGCGATCAGCCACTTAAGGAAGCGCAGGAACCCGTGGTCCATCTGTGGCAGGACAAGCGCGACAAACACCATCGGCACGCCGAAAAACGCCGGCAGGATCACGCCGAGGTTAAAGTTGGAAAGTCTGGAGATGATTATCGTCTCCAAGATCAGCACCGCGCCTGCGATCAGCAGGATTTCACGCAGTGCGCCAAAGTCATGTCCGCGTTTGCGCCATATACGGCACCCGAAATGCAAAAGTAGGATCGTCACGGTAAACACCGCGAGGATATAGAGCCGCCATCTGGTATACATCAGTTATTGAATCCTTTCCGAATAGTTGCGTAATAATATCGACCGCCGTGAGACGGCCCTTTCGGCGGATACGCGTGAACACAGCCTCTGCGCGCCGCACTAAACACGCAGCACTCCCTTAAGGAACTGTCCCGTGTAGCTTCCTTCCACCCGCGCGATTTCTTCCGGCGTGCCGGTTGCGACAACCATACCGCCGGCGTCTCCGCCTTCGGGTCCGAGATCGACGACATAATCCGCGCATTTGATCACGTCCAGGTTATGCTCGATAACCAGCACGGTACTGCCGTTTTCGCAGAGGCGCTGGAGGATTTCGAGCAGGCGCTTTACGTCGTCCACGTGCAGACCGGTCGTCGGTTCGTCCAGTATATACAACGTGCGGCCGGTATCCCGACGGGAAAGCTCGGTTGCAAGTTTGACGCGTTGCGCTTCGCCGCCGGAAAGCTGCGTGCTCGGCTGTCCGAGCTTGATGTAGCCTAATCCCACGTCGTAGAGCGTCTGCAGTTTCTTTTTCAGTTTTGGAAGCGGCGCAAAAAAGCGCAGCCCTTCCTCTATCGTCATCTCCAGCACGTCGTATATCGTCTTGCCTTTGTAGCGTACTTCCAGCGTTTCACGGTTATAGCGCTTACCCCCGCAGACCTCGCAGGGCACGTAGATATCCGGCAGAAAATGCATTTCAATCTTGATAATGCCGTCGCCGTTGCAGGCTTCGCACCGACCGCCTTTGACGTTAAAACTGAACCGACCTTTTTTATAACCACGCATCCTTGCGTCCGGGGTGTTCGCAAAGACGTCGCGAATCAGGTCGAACAGCCCGCAGTATGTCGCGGGATTCGAGCGCGGCGTGCGCCCGATGGGGCTTTGGTCGATGTCGATCACCTTATCGAGTGCCGCCACGCCCTCGATCGCGTCATGATCGCCCGGATGCGTGTGGGCCCGGTTGAGGTCGCGCAGCAGCGTCTTTTTGATAATCTCGTTGACCAGACTCGACTTGCCGCTGCCGGATACGCCCGTAACGCAGATGAAGTTGCCCAGCGGAAACGCCACGTCGATATTCTTTAAATTATGCGCGCGCGCGCCGCGCACGACCAGGCTGCTTCCGTTACCCGGCCTGCGCAGTTCCGGCACGGGAATGGACATGCGCCCGCTGAGGTATGCACCCGTAATGGAGCGTTCGTTTGCCGCGATTTCGCCGGGCGTACCCATTGCAACCACTTCGCCGCCGTGTTCTCCCGCTCCCGGACCGATATCAACCACATAGTCTGCACTTCGTATCGTTTCATCATCATGTTCCACCACTATGAGTGTGTTCCCAAGATCGCGCATACCCTTGAGCGTCGTCAGCAAACGCGCGTTGTCGCGCTGGTGCAGGCCGATGCTCGGTTCGTCTAGGATGTACAGCACGCCCATCAGCCCGCTACCGATCTGCGTAGCCAGTCGGATGCGCTGCGCCTCTCCGCCGGAGAGCGAGACCGCCGAACGCGAGAGTGTGAGATAGTCGAGCCCGACGTTAACCAGAAAGCCCAGCCGCGCGTCGATTTCTTTGAGTATCTGCGCTGCAATCAGCATCTGCGTCTTCCCGAGCCTGAGCGAACGCAGAAAGTTCCGCGCGTCGCGCACCGGCATATTCGAAAGTTCGGCGATGTTCTTTTCCCCGACCGTAACGGCCAGGCTTTCGCGCTTAAGCCGTCTTCCGTTGCAGTCCGGGCACGGCGTATGCCTCATATAGCGTTCAATTTCCTGTTTGCTGTACTCGCTCGTGGATTCACGGTAACGCCGCTCCATGTTGAGAACGATTCCTTCAAACGGCGCGTCGAACGAACCGCTGCCGAATTCTTTTTTATAGGCGATATGCAGCTTTTCCTTGCCGGTACCGTATAAAACGGCGTTTTGTACCTTTTCGGGCAGGTCCTGAAACGGTGTTTTCATCGAAACGCCGTAATGCGCGGTCAGCGCCTCGAAATACATGCTCGCAATCGTCCCTTTCGAGCCGCTGTTCCAGCCCATCACATTCACGCACCCCCGCGCGAGCGAGAGCGTCCGGTCCGGAATCACCAGATCGGGATCGACTTTCAGCAGCGAGCCGATCCCCGTACAGGTCGGGCACGCGCCAAACGGGCTGTTGAAGGAAAACATGCGCGGTGCTAGCTCCTCGATACTGGTGCCGCAGTCCGGGCAGGCATAATTCTGTGAAAAAAGCATCTCTTCGCCGTCCACGACAGCCACGACGGCAAGCCCGCCGCCAAGCCGGAACGCCGTCTCCAGCGAGTCCGTCAGCCGTCCCTCGGTTCCGGGTTTGATCACCACGCGGTCGATCACCGCATCGATGGAGTGCTTATATTTTTTATCCAGCGCGGGTACGTCCGCCAGGTCGTATACCGTACCGTCCACGCGTACGCGCACATACCCTTCGCGCCGGAGTTCGTCAAAAAGTTTCTGGTGCTCTCCCTTGCGGCCCCGCACGCAAGGCGCGATAATCTGCGCCTTGGTTCCCTCCGGCAGCGTTAAAACACGATCGACCACCTGGTCGATGGTCTGCCGCTCGATTAGCTTTCCGCAATCAGGACAGTGCGGAACGCCGCAGCGCGCATAGAGCAATCGCAGATAGTCGTGAATTTCCGTTACGGTGCCGACGGTACTGCGCGGGTTATGGCTGGTGCTTTTCTGGTCGATTGAAATCGCGGGAGAAAGCCCGTCGATGCTGTCGACGTCCGGTTTTTCCATCTGGCCGAGAAACTGGCGCGCATAGGACGAAAGACTCTCCACATAACGCCGCTGGCCTTCGGCATAAATCGTGTCGAACGCCAAGCTCGACTTGCCGCTGCCGGATAGACCGGTAAATACAACCAACTGGTCGCGCGGTACCACGAGATCGATGTTTTTCAGGTTGTGTTCCCTCGCGCCCTTGATGATAATGTCTTTCATTGTTCAGGAAATCCTTTCCTTTCGCCCGCCGCCCGGCAAACAGTCCATCCCGATGTTTTTTATCCTTTTACCTTTGCCGCTTTCCAAGAACAGCGGCGATTGCTCACAAATCTTTCAAACACTTGTTCGCAACAATCTATAGGATTATACCAGATTTTTTCCAAAATTGCGTCGGTTTTTCCCGAAATTACGGATTTTTCACATTTGCCGGCAAAAGCAATGGAAACTGCGCGTTTCCACAAGGTTATCCACAAAATGCGCAGCATTTGTGGATAACCTTGTGCAGAAGCCCCTGTTTTTGTGTTTCTCTTTCCATAAAGAAAAACCCTGCGGCAAGATACCGCAGGGTTTGAGACCGTCAAAGAACATGTTTTTTGACGGGGTAACCACGTTTTGCCTCTCGTCCTTCGGACTCCCGGGCGGCAAAACGCACAGAGAAACCGCCCGAAACGGGCGTCCGTTGCGCCGGATGAACCGGCACAGCCGGAATATACGGGTTAAGGGTTACGACCCTTAACAATCCCCAGGGGCTTTTTTGACAGGCTGACCCTGCGGTAAGATACCGCAGGGTTTTTTACGAAACGAGGTCACTCTTCGTCTTGCGCTTCCTCATCAAAAGCATTCAGCCGCGCCTCGGCAAATTTTGCAATTGCATCCTCTTTGTCTTCGTCCACGGGAAGGAATTCTTCAAACTCGTCGTTTGCCACGATCTTCATGACATAAAACTCTATATCGTGTTCACATTCGCATTGCTCGTCTTCACATTCGCAGCCGCAGCTCTCCGGATCGATCAGGATCGCGTATTCCTGCTCTTCATAATCAAAATAATCGACGATTTCCAGTTCAAATTCATTGCCTTCATCATCGGAAAAAACGACCAGATCCCGTTCTTCTTCCATTTGGTTCACCACCTTTTTTTACTGCCTTTTGCAAGGTCAGCAACATTGTACCGTATTTCCCTTTATTGCACAAGATTTGAAATAGCACCCGATAAAATACGCATCTTTATCCGCAGGAACCTTTTCTATTATTTCTTGGTTTGCAGCGAGAAAAGCGCGGTCAATAGTTTTTTTTGTATTCCTTTATTTATTTGTGGTACAATAAATTTGATAAATTTAGAGCGTGAACAAACTTTTTATAAGGTTTCATCAAAAATTTTTGTTTTACCGCTTGTTTTTTTGTTCTGTTCTGTTATATTAATAAGGAAGTGAGGTCTCGTAATGGATCTGGAGTTTCTTGAGCGGCTGGCTGTGGCCATCACGACACAATTTGGAGAAAGCAGCGAGGTTGTCGTTCACGATATTTCCGGCGACAACACCGAGCACACGATCGCTGTCATTGAAAACGGCCATGTGTCTCACCGTCAGACGGGCGGCGGCGCTTCGCGTATTGTGCTGGAAGCAATCCAGCGGAAAAACGATCCGACACTGGTCGACGAGCTTGGGTATCTCACCAAGACGCGAGACGGCCGGATTCTGAAATCCAGCACCGTATACCTGCGCAACGCCGAGGGCGTCATCGAAGGCGTTTTGTGCATCAACTACGACATTACCGAGCTTCTCATGGCGGAACGGGCGATTGCGAGCGTACTGCATCACAACAGCGAGCCACAGGTCCCCGACCGTATTCCGCAAAACGTCAACGATTTGCTGGACGATCTCATTGAGCAGAGCGTTGCGCTGGTTGGGAAACCCGTCGCAATGATGACCAAGGAGGATAAAATCACCGCAATCCAGTTCCTGTATCAGGCGGGAGCGTTCCTAGTTACGAAAAGCGGCGACAAGGTGTCGAAATATTTCGGCATCAGTAAATATACGCTTTACTCCTATATCGACGCTAAAAAAGACTGACCCGGCCGCGGCAGCGGCCGCGGCGCAAGCAGAAAGGAAGAACAAGCTCCATGGACTTCGAAAAAGTGAAACAGGCGGCCCGAAATTATCAGCCCCAAATGACAAAATTCCTCCGCGACCTGATTGCCATCCCAAGCGAAAGCTGCGACGAGGAGGGCGTAATCCGGCGCACCATCGCGGAAATGGAATCGCTCGGCTTTGACAAAGCGGAAATCGACCCGGAAGGCAACGCGCTCGGCTGGATGGGCGACGGCGAAAAGATCATCGCCTTTGACGGACACATCGACACGGTCGGCATCGGCAACATCGCCAACTGGAAAGACGATCCCTATACGGGTTATGAAACCGACGACGAAATTTACGGCCGCGGCGGGTCCGACCAGGAAGGCGGCATTGTTTCCGCCGTATACGGCGCAAAAATCATGAAAGACCTTGGTCTGATTCCGAAAGACTGCAAAATCCTCGTAACGGCTACCGTTCAGGAAGAAGACTGCGACGGCCTCTGCTGGCAGTATATCCATAAGGAAGACGGCCTGACCCCGGAATTCGTCGTTTCCACCGAACCGACCGACGGCGGTATCTACCGCGGTCACCGCGGACGTATGGAAATCCGCGTGGACGTCAAGGGCGTTTCCTGCCATGGCAGCGCGCCGGAACGCGGCGACAACGCCATCTATAAGATGGCCGACATCATTAAGCAGGTCGAATCTCTCAATGCCAACGGCTGCGGGGACGACGTGGAAATCAAGGGCCTAGTCAAGATGCTCGAGCCGAAATTCAATCCGGAGCATTATGAAGACGCGCGCTTTTTGGGCCGCGGCACATGCGCCGTTTCCCAGATTTTCTTTACTTCCCCCTCGCGCTGCGCGGTAGCGGACAGTTGTGCGATCTCCATCGACCGCCGTATGACCGCCGGTGAAACGTGGCAGTCCTGCATTAAGGAAATCGAAGACCTTCCCGCCTGCAGAGAGCACTGCGCTGAAGTAACCATGTATCGTTACGACCGTCCCGCATGGACGGGGCTGACCTACGAAACCGAGTGTTACTTCCCTACCTGGATCAACAAAGAATCCGCGCCGCACGTACAGGCCGTCGCGGACGCGCATAAAGCGCTCTACGGCGACGAGCGTATCGGTCATCCGGACTCGATGCACCTGCGTCATCGTCCGCTCATCGACAAGTGGACGTTTTCGACCAACGGCGTTTCCATTCAGGGCCGCTACGGTATCCCCTGCGTGGGGTTCGGCCCGGGAGCGGAGAGCCAGGCACACGCACCCAACGAAATCACTTGGAAACAGGATCTCGTGACCTGCGCGGCGGTCTATGCGCTGATTCCCTCTATGTATAAGGGCAAGAGCGACGAGGACGTTGTTCAGTTCCGCGCGGGATCGACTGGCGAAAAGTAACGAGCCTTTCTGGGGGCTCCGCCCTCGAGCACCCGCTCAAGGGATCGCCCTTGAGACCCCCCTCGTAAGAAGAGGGCTCTTGAGGAATTGATCCCTGACCGGGCGTTTGCAGACGGAGTCCTTTGATTTTCAGCAAAATAAAAAATACAGGAGTGCATTCTATGGCAAACAAACAGAGCATCAAGGAGTTCACCAGGATTCTTGACGGACTGAAATTCCCGGAAATGTATGAAGGCGACTTTTTTCTGACCTGGGAAAAAACGCGCGACGAACTAGACGCGGTGTTCACGGTCGCCAACGCGTTGCGGAACCTCCGCGAGCGCAATATTTCCTCCCGTATCTTCGACAGCGGCCTCGGTATTTCTCTCTTTCGCGACAACAGCACCCGCACGCGTTTCTCGTTTGCTTCCGCCTGCAATCTGCTCGGACTGAAAGTCCAGGACCTCGACGAAGGCAAAAGCCAGATCGCGCATGGCGAAACCGTCCGCGAAACCGCAAACATGATCAGCTTTATGGCAGACGTCATCGGTATTCGGGACGATATGTACATCGGCAAGGGCAACACCTATATGCACAGCGTCGTCGATGCCGTCACGCAGGGACATGACGACGGCGTACTCGAGCAAAAGCCCACGCTGGTCAATCTTCAGTGCGACATCGACCACCCGACCCAGTGTATGGCGGACATGGCGCACTGCATCCGTGAATTCGGCGGTGTGGAAAACCTCCACGGCAAGAAGATCGCAATGACCTGGGCTTACAGCCCCAGTTACGGCAAACCCCTTTCCGTCCCGCAGGGCGTGATCGGGCTGTTCAGCCGTTTCGGCATGGATGTTTCTCTCGCTTATCCGGAAGGATACGGCGTCATGGACGGCGTTGTGGACATTGCACGCAAACAGTCCGCCAAATGCGGCGGGTCGTTTACCGTTACCCACGACATGAAGGAAGCGTTCGCCGGCGCGGACATCGTATACCCCAAGAGCTGGGCGCCGTTCAAAGCGATGGAAGAACGTACCGATCTTTATGGAAAGGGCGATTTCGACGGCATCAAAGCGCTTGAAGCACGGCTGCTGGCGCAGAACGCCGAACATAAGGACTGGGAGTGCACAGAGGAGCTCATGGCCTCAACAAAGGACGGCAAGGCACTCTACCTCCACTGTCTGCCCGCCGACATCACAGGCGTGAGCTGCGAGGCGGGCGAAGTCGCCGCAAGCGTGTTCGACCGTTACCGCGACCCGCTCTACAAACAGGCGTCCTTCAAGCCTTATGTCATCGCTGCGATGATTTTCCTCGCAAAGGTAAAAGACCCCGCCGACATGCTCAAACAGCTCGAAAAACGCGGCCTGGAGCGTCACCTGGGCGTCTGAATCGCGCTATCCCGCTATACAAAATAAGCAGCGTCTCCTTTATTTGGAGACGCTGCTTCAGTCTATCAAAAAAACTATCAAATAAAATCTTTGGGAAGGTACGGGCCGCAGCGCTTACCTCGTTTATCCGGCACAACACCATCGCCCGTTTGGGGCGGTTTCTTTGTGCGCTTTGCCGCCCGGGAACCCGAAGGACGAGCGGCAAAGATTAGTAGAAAAGAGCCGCCCTTTCTATCGGGGCTACGCGCACCCGCAGCGCCCCGAGAATTCGATCGTATGGAATGCAGCCGACTTCCGCAAGCCTGCTGTCGTACATCTGCGAGCGGTTGTCCCCCAGGACGAAAACCGTGTCTTCCGGCACCGTTACAGGGTCCATATCTCCGGAATATCCGCTTGCATACGCGCTCTCGTCCAGCGGGCGGCTGTCGATGAATACATACCCGCCGACCATCTCCACGCTTTCACCTGGCAGGCCGACAATCCGCTTAACGAAAACGCCGTCCGCCGTCCGGAAGAGAATGATATCCCCTCTTTCCGGCTTGGCGATGTATTTAGCCAGCCGGTCGCACAAAACCACTTCCCCGCTCGTGAGCGTCGGCTCCATGCTGCGGTCCACGATGCGGGCCGGAAACAACCACAGCAAAAAAACGAGACTCAACACGGCGACCGCCGCCAGTATGGAAAACAGCCAGCCCAGCCTTCTTGCTCTTCGGTATATCTGTTCGCGTCCCTGCGTACGTTTTCGTTTCTGCTGCTCGCTCATGGATAGGTCACTCTGTCGAACGTCCGGTATTCTTTCAGCGGCCATACCACCGCAAGCACGCGTCCCACGACTTTGGCGTATGGAACGCAGCCGACCGAAGCGTTGCGGCTGTCCTTGCTGCCGTTTCGGTTGTCCCCGACAACATAGACCTCCCGTTCTCCGACGGTCACCGGGTCCACGTCCCCGATAATCTCCCCGTCCCAATACGCGCTTTCGTCCAGCTGCAGGCCGTCGATATAAATATCGCCG
>CAYTHS010000064.1:3009-15872 GCA_964437665.1 uncultured Oscillospiraceae bacterium | reverse complement strand
CGAACGCACCGGCATATGGGATCGTTGCCAAAATCGGCGCGGCGAACAGGATCGCATTGCCGGACAGTGCGCTGATCGTAATACTCCGGTGCGCAAACAGCGCCGCCGCCGGCTTTTCAAGCATATAGATCGATAGAACGTCCGAAAACGCACCGAACAGCACGCAAAGCGTCGTGCCAAGTACGCTCAGCACGAATGCTCTGGATAATGCTCGGTTGAGGTCAGAGTGGAGTTCTTTCAATAGCTTCCTCCCGAATTTCCTTATCGGTAGCAAGGCACAATATTTGATCTTATATATTACACGTTCAACAAAGCAAAAAATGACAAGTTGTCTGGTTTTTCATTGCCTAGGCCTGCAGTTTGCCGAATTTTTATGTGCATTAAGAATCCCATACGCTTTTCAGCATCTATATAAAAGGGTTCGGGACTGTTTTTATTGCTAAAGCGAAATATAGATTGAAAGCAGGTACCAAATGAACGGCATCTGTTTTGTCATAATTCCTTAGTAACCTTCCGTCCTGTCGATGACGCTTCCATCGACGGCGTTGATTGTGAGTAGCGAGTCATATTTCGTAAACAAATTAGTATCTCCCTTTTCATTCGTTATGCTCACGCTGCCCCAAAAGTCCCAAACTGGCACTAGTAGCCCTTGATCGCGTGTGTTGGGCTCCGTTATTCGCGCAAGGCCAAACTGAATCTCAGAAATGTTGACTATGGCGCTTGCAATATCACCTGATTTGTCAATCCATGCGTAATTTGCGGGGAGCATCATTGATAAAACAGATTGAATATCTTGAAAAGATAACAGTTTAGCATTCTCGGTAACCGATTCAACAATCTCATATGGCGATTTGTAAAGAAAGCCTATTATCCCTGTCTCATCAACGATAAGCTCAAGCTTCTCATATTCCCAAGGTTCCGCATATTGTTCCTCGTCGGCAACGCCGGTTCCGTCATCATTCGTTATCGTGATTGGCACTCCACCATAACTTCTAGCGTACTTGATTTTATATGCCCATTGAAAATTCTCTGCGTTCTCCGAACTAAATGTCTTCCCTGGCCACATCGAGCCGCTCAATTGTGCGTTATCTGGCATTACCACATAACTCGTCTTTGAACAAACCATATCTTCAATCCCCAGTGATTCCAGTGCGCGATCCGCAGTGCTCTGCGCGTCGTCTTTTGTGAGTGTGAAACTCGCCGGGACCTTGGGCGATTGCGCGTCACTCAACTCATAATAGGGAGCTGTGTTATTAAATGTCATGCCATCAATTGTTTTCGCTTTAATATAAACGGCTCGAACTAGATTGGGCAATGGATATGAATTTCTTATACTAAAATAGACATCAATATCGTCTTGTTTCGCAACACCTTCTATAAGCTGTGCGCTACCATTGTTGGCATCTTTGGGAGTCTCCAATTCTTTACTGGCTAAAACCAACACAGGCGTGTCTGTTGCTGCTAATAACGCTTTTTCGTAAGAATCGATGATTTCATTCAAACGCTCAACATCGTTGCTGTCTTCACCGTCTACGTCAATTGGGCTGAACCCATCGCGCATGCCATAGTAGTCGATCAGCTTTTCTTCAATTTGCTCTCTCGTCATTGAATTGGGGATGGTGTACAACGGATCGTCCCCAAGAAAGAGCCCGATCATTAAGTCTGCTTCTTCTTGCGTGAACAGATGCTTCCTCACCCGAATGATAGGAACGGAGTCTGTCGTTGGCACTATGATATTCGCATCGATTATGAATTCGATTTTCCCATTTTGAGACGCAAATGTTTCTTTTAACTCGCTTGGAACATTTAGCTTATCAGCTAGCATCTGAGACAATGTATCGTGCGTGTCCTCGCCCTCCGTCGCAGACGACACCACTCGATCAATATCTTTCTCCACGATGTATTCATTTTCAGGTGTTTGCTGGCAAGCCGCCAATGTCAACGCGAAAACGAGCACCATACAAAGTATAATCTTGCTTCTCATCTGTTTTCCCTTCTGTTTTTGATCTCATCAAATCGAAAGAAAATTCAATATCCGATACTTCTGTCGATAATACTTCCATCTACAGCATTTATTGTCAACAGCGATTCGTACCCGTCATATCCAATCGGATATCCATTGCCTTCGTCATAAGTTCCGAAGAAATCCCAGGCGGGCACTAGTATGCCGTATTGGTTATTATCCTTCTCAGTTACCCGTACTAAGCCAAGGCGAATTTTCGTAATATTGATTGAGATGCTCTTGGAAGCATCATCACCAATATAATCTCCGTATTTCAACAGAATCATATTTGCAAATATCTCTTTTATCTGGTCAAATGGCAGCAGTGTCGCTTTGTCATTTATAATTTTCGTAACCGTACACGGTCCGTTCCACATATAGGCATATTTGCCGTCATCGTCTACGAATATTCTTATTTTTTCATACATCCAAGGCTCCGAAACCGCATTTGCATCATCAGGCGGCGAAGAGAGGATATCGTTTGTGTAGGTGACGCTCACGCCGTTCACGCTTCGCGTAAACATAAACTCATAGGCGCTCTTGCAGGCAGCCTTTACTTCGGCAGTAGGCGCACCAAACAACGGTGCAATTCGCGACCCGACGCAGGTAAAATCTTCAAGACCCAAAGCGGAAATCACCTGTTCTGCTTGGTTTTGTGCCTCTTGTTGTGTCATCTTGGGCGTTACAATATTCGCATCCCGCGTCAGCGCATAGGAAACCGTCACAGCTTGACCGTAAGCGGATTGATTTCCAAATTCCGTTCTGTTAAAAATGTCTCTGATAAAATCGGAATATACGCCGCGCTCGGTTTGAGTAGAGTTGATCACGAAAAGATCCGATAAAACTGTATCATCCCGAACACACAAAACTCGAGCAATCCCGGATGAATTAAACGTGCAATTGAGTTCAATTGGAGTAGCATGTTCAGGCGCGGAAGCAACTTGCGCCATGACTTCCTGAATTGCGGCATCCAGTTCCTCAACGGAGTCATACTTGTCCAGCTCCCCGGTTTCCCTGTGCTCCAGCAATTCATCTAAAGTGTGTTGATAGACGAATCGAGGCATCGGTGCGTCCTCATCCACCGGTATTGCATCCTGGCACAGGGCGTTGTAGATATTTTCTACGTCCCGTTCGGTGTAGCTCCGCCCAGTAACTCGGACAATGGGTAAATACTCAACTTCAGGCACAAGAACTTCTGCATCTACATTGACTTTTACCCTGCCGCTGGTGTCCGTCTCGGCATACGTGTAACGGTCGCTTGGTATGCCTAGAGAATTCGCCACCGTCCCGTTTTCGTCGGAGCTTGCCTTTTCCACCATGCGCTCAGTATCTTTCTCGACAACAAATACTTCTTTTGGTGTCGGCTGGCACGCAGCCAGAAAAAATATCAAAATTAAAATAACAGCAAGTGTTTTCTTCACTCTCTACACCTCGCTCCTTCTTATTGGCCCAATTGTCGCGGGTTCAGCAAAATTGCATCTTCAGACTTAGAAAATACACTCTAGTATCCGGTTCTTCGATCAATGATGCTGCCGTCGATTGCGTTGATGGTCAAAAGAGATTCATAACCATCCATGCCAGAAACCGTGGTACTATCTTGGCGTGCTTCAGCGCCGAAAAAGTCCCACACAGGTACAATGACTGCAGTCTCATAATTATCCTTCTCAACCACGCGCATTAACCCAAGGGTAATTTTCGTTATATCAATCTCTTTTTTAACAGGCGATCCATCCCAGCTCACAAGCCCCTCATTCTTTACTACAATCATCTTTTCGAAACAATTCATTATATCTGCAAACGAAAGTAAGGTCGTCTCCTCAGATACAATTTCCTCGACGAAGCAGGGGCCATTCCACCTGAACGCAAAAACGCCTTCATCATCAATAAACACACGAATTTTCTCATATCTCGCAGGCTTTGCGACACTCTCTGCGTTATCTGGCGTTGATGTCATATCATCATTTGTATATGTGATACTAACGCCATTGACAGATCGTGTGAACATAAACTCATATAGACCAGCGCCGTCTTCGTCGTTGATTTCTATGTGTGGATTATTCAGCGGCATAAGGCGTTCGCCGGTACAAACATAATCTGCCAAACCAAGGTTTGCTATAAGCTCTTCTGCAATCCCTTTCGCTTGTTGCTGGCTGATTTTTGGTTGTATGAACCCTGGGCTCAAAGTCTCTGCAAAAGCAGAGGCAACGTTTGTTCCCGCTGACACTAATCGAGAAAACGCTGCGGTTTGCTGTATATCTCTTATATATTCAGCATATCCTCCACCAACGCCATCGCTTGCATTAAACACTAATAAACGTGAGATCACGGAGTTATTACGAACACAAAAAAGATTGATATCAGACGCCCCATCATCATACGCTGTGAATTCGAAACGCGGTTCAATAGCTGTGGCGATCTCAGGAGCTTGATTCATCTGATCAATAAGCTCTGCAATAGCAACATCTATCTCTTCGACAGTATCGTATTTATCAAGATTGCCTGTTTCACGCATTTGCATCAGTTTATCAATTTGCTTTTGATAATAGCTCTTAGGGAATCCGGTATCATCAGAAACCGGAACTGCGTCTGAACATAAAGCATTGTATAACGTTTCCACATCCTTCTTGGTGAAATCTTTCATGCTGATTCTCGCAACAGGCAAGTCGCTTTCGGAAGGTACAAAAACACTAGCGTCAACATGGATTTGCACATTTCCGCTTGTGTCGGTCGTTTCAAAAGCAACATTTTGCTCTGGTATGCCAAGATCGTTCACCGCCGTGCCGGATTGTGTCGAAATCGCCTGCTCGATCATCCGTTCTGTGTCCTTTTGAGCAATAAACTCTTCCTCTGGTGTCGGCTGGCACGCAGCCAGAAGAAATATCAAAATTAAAATAACAGCAAGCGTTTTTTTCATTTCTGCGCCTCGATTTTCTTTTATATACCCAATTGTCGCGGTTTCAACGAAACTGCACCTATCAGGCTTTGGAAATATGTAAAGTTCCTGCTCGAGCTACTCTCAGCAAGCGTCCCCATAAAACTCCACGCTGGAACGAGCAATCCATAGCTACTATTGCCCTTTTCAAATATTCGGCAAAGTCCCAACTCCATCTTTTCAATGTTTATGTCAGTTTTTTTGCCAGAATCAATACTAAAGTATTTTGCCTGAATCATATATTCAAAGACTTTTGCAATTTCTGAAAATGGTAGAACTGTTGTTTGCTCACTTACAATTTCCTCAATTTGATAAGGATCATTGATCAGAAGACATGCCACTCCTGCATCGTCGATGAAAACGCGGATATGCTCATACCCCCATGGCCTTGTCGTACTGTCCAGATCATCCGAAGGCGCTGCATAAACATCGTTGGTGAAGGTGGTTTCTACGCCGTTAACAGTGCGAGTAAAAATAAACTCGTACACTCCATCAACAGTATTGCCTTCACCCGTATATCCAATAGGTGCTAACCGGCTCCCACTGCAGTTCAAATCAGAATATCCTATCGCGCTGATCATCTCATTTGCGATTTGCAGCGCTTCTTCTTTGCTAATGTCAGGAGGTGAAACCGTCTGGTTTGAGTCGCTATACAGACTTGCTATATAGTATGAATTTGTCGCCATGATCTGTGAGTGGTAGAGTGCTCCCTTCTGAACGTCTCGGACATATTGTATGGTTACGCTGTCTTCCTGATTCATGGCAGACAAATCGGTTAGCGTAATATTATCTGCCGTGCTCGAAATACGTGCGCTGGTCATATAACTACCAACGGCGTGGAATGAAAAATCCGGATTGATAGCTTCTGGCTTATCCGGCGCTTCTTGAATCGTGTCCATGAGCTCTGAAATAGCGGCATCCAGCTCCTCGACCGAGTCGTATTTATCTAATCTTCCTTCCTGTTGCATCGATAACAACTCTTCCAAAGTAACTTGATAATAAGATTTCCATAAAACGCCATCCTCGTCTATCACCGTGTTTTCTTTGCATAAAGCGGAAAAAACACTTTTCACATCTTGTTCTGTCAATATGTGTCGACTAACGCGCGCAATCGGAAGATCGTCCACATCCGGCAACACCACATCCGCATTTGCTACAATATGCACGTTACCATCATCAGAACTTGCTTCAAAAGTATAGTTTTCAGGAGCATCGATCATATCAGAAATGCTCACCCCCGCCTCGCCAGACTCTGCCATTTCAATTAATCTGGTGTCGTCTTTGGGCGTTACGATATCTGTTTCCGGAGTTGGTTGACATGCGGTAAGTATACATAGGGCGAATATCGCTATAACAATTGATTCTTTTCTCTTCACTACAGCATCTCCCTTGTTGTTTATAGGGATATCTTTTCATAATTGACAAAAAAAGTTGTCAGCAACTTGTAATTTAGTTGTCAATATCGCTCCAAATGAGTTTTACAGACGTTCCGAAGCCTACGTTACTAGTAATCACCAATTTCACTTTATGGGCCTCTGAAATTCTTTTTACAAGCGCGAGTCCGAGTCCGACCCCTCCGTTTTTTTTGCTTCTGGAACGATCTATCATGTAAAACGGCTCAGTAATCCGAGCAATTTCATCTTCGGAAATGCCTCGGCCAAAATCTCTCACCTCGATGATATTTTCATATGCTAAAAGCTCTATTATTGATCCTGCTTCGCTGGCTCGCTTTGCATTTTCAACCAGATTAACAATTGCAGAACGCATCAGATCTGCATCCATGGGGAGCGTTATCACATTACATTTTGTAATGAGAGTAATTTTCTTTTCGTCAAGAGTGGTTCCCGTCAATTCCTTTACGGAATCGAACAGCTCGGAAACATTCGTGAGCTTTGTTTCAATGTTGCCTTCAAGCATGGTAAGTGTGGCAAGTTTACCGGACAATCGTTCCAGCCATGCGCACTGGTCATAGATTCTTTCTAAAGAGTGGCGCTGATCTTTTTCGGAGATGTCGCGGGAAAGCAAGGTTTCCGATCGTGCCAGAATAGAGGTAACCGGCGTTTTCATTTCGTGGGACATCCCGCTGATGAATAGTCGCTGGCGGGCTGCCGTCTCATTCAACTCAGCGATTTTCTCCGATATCGCCGAAGCCATCCGATTGAATTGATCTGAAAGTGCAGCAATTTCGTCATTTCCCTTAACGGGTATTCGGCTCGAATAACTTCCTGCTGCAATCCTCGCTGCTCCTGCTTCGAGCGCAACCACAGTTTTAAGCGAACGTCTCGTGAAAAGCAACGCAAGAGCAGCGGCGAGCGCAACGATACCTACGCCCACAACGGTACATTTGAGTCCCATTGCCCGAATCGCATCCATGTCCGTTGTCGTATCTCGAACGAGTGAAAGGGTGTACTTCTCGTCCACTATGCTGAAATCAGCAGAGACAAGCAAATAGTCCTGCCCTACTATGCGGCAAAGTGTATAGCGAACAGGCAATTCAAAGCGCGAGACGGATAGCTCAGAAAAGCCCTTTGACGCAATGGCCTTTTCTGCATCTATACCTGTGTTATTGCTCAGAACCTGCTCGTTTTTTGTTAACGCAAATTCGGAAGCTCCCGAAATATGATTGAGTCGGTTGCGCAATTCACTTTGCATAACTAGATCATCCACTTCAAGAGGAAATGTGGTACTAGAAAACTCATTATAAAACGCTGCAAGGTCTTCCATGCCGACCGAAACAATATTCGCTTCAGTTTCGCGCCGGATAAAGCCGAGAATAAGCAAAGTGCTGATCAAGACGCCACCGGCTGTGATCAGCGCTGTAATCATCGTAAGTTTTGTACGGAGTTTCATAATGGCTTCTCCACTAGTCGATACCCAACTTTAGGAATCGTGACAATCGCATTGCTTAACCCCAGTTTGCGTCGCAGATTAGAAATATGCATGTCCACAGTGCGTGTCGTGCCCATATAATCAAATCCCCAAATCTCCATGAGTAAACGCTCTCTGCTGAGCGTACAGTTTTTATGGCGCAGCAATGTCAAGAGAAGATCGTACTCCATCGGCTGTAAATCCACAGGGGTTCCCTCTAGTGTTACGGTCCTCGTTTCAACATTTACAGCGATATTGTCATACATAATTATTTTGTTCAGTTTCCCTGTTCGTTCCAATATCTTTTCAATCCGTACGAGAAGTTCTAGCATTTCAAACGGCTTGGCAAGATAGTCTTCGGCGCCATCTCGCAGACCTTTGATTTTTGACCCGACATCTGCTTTCGCGGTTAAAAAAAGCACAGGGATGAAGCGTTTTTGCATATGTTCCAAAAGTGCAAAACCATCAAGCCCCGGCAACATGATATCGAGTATAGCAAGATCAAAAGAGTTGTCGTCCGTTAGGTAATCAGCTGCTTTCTGGCCATCATCTAGAACAACGCAAGAGTAGCCGGAATACTCAAGATTCATGGCTATCACGTCAGATATATCGCAGTCATCTTCGACAAGAAGTATACGGTTCGGCATATTACAGCCTCCAATTGCACAACATTTGACTTTATCTTAACATAGCCTCCTTTCGTCTCCTAGCATGCGAATGTGGTATTGATGTAATTTAGTTGTAAATATTCAATCTGCAAATTAGCATCTAAGTCGCTAAGGTGATGATTAAACACATCGAAAGTGGATTAATAAACTCACAAGTAATCTTTCGAGATTACTTGTTGTTAATCTCAACCAATTTCTCTTGTTCAATTCGTGGTTCAATATAACTGCCGTCGATTGCATTAAACATAATCTGCTCCATTTCAATTATTTCAGCAGAATCATTGATTAGGTGATGCTCGTATGTAACATACCATCTCGGAATATATTCCCCAATTTTACTATGCTTCTTCACAGCGATCATACTAGTTCCTAATTCAATTAGTCGCGTTTATATGTGGAAGATTTTACGAAATGCCTTGCGTTTTTTCTTTTGCTCGATCGCTTCCTCCAAAGGCTTCCAGAATTCGGGTGGATATTCGGGGTGTCGTGCTTGGATGCGTCGCAAAAATTCATCTGAACTTGGTAATTGCTCTTCCAATTTTCGCCACTGCTTCTTCGTCATTGCTCGTCCGTATTCGTATGGAATCTTTCCCAAACTTTCGCTCACATACTTGCCGACTTGAGTCATTCCCTTAAAAACGTCTATGCAATTAAGATTACAGCTTGCATTTCCGATTTGACTTTTAGCATTCGTGCATTCATCGTCCGCTTCAGTCACGCTAAGCATATAGTAATTATAAAGGTGTTCAGAAAAATCGTCGCCCGTATCAGGAAACAGTGCTTTTACACACAAATCGTGAATATGTCGTCTTGCATCACAAGGCAAGCGAATCAACGCCTTTTCGCAATTTTCTTGGTCTTGTGGGTTTTCTCCAAGAGCCATATACATGGCATACAGCAATGTTGCATGTCTTAATGGATTAAAAACCTGATTCCACCCCAAACGAACTTTGAACCGTATCTTGATAACCCAAACAGCAAGTCTCCAATATATGAAATTGTATGTTTCTTCAAACATTGTCCCCCGTCTTCTTTCGAGTCTTCTGTTGTATCACCTGCATCTGGTCTACATTTCTATCATAACCTCTATTTATGATTTTGTGTTGGCCAATAAGTGCACTTTTCCGAAGAAACTGCTGGAAGGAGTTTTACACTTGCGGTGTATGATATAATTCCCATAAAGTAACAATCGAGGCAGGAATAGAAATGAAAAACACAATACTGCTGGTTGAAGACGATGTGCATTTGCAAGACGGCCTGACGGAAGTGTTGACCGGCGAAAGCTATTCTCTTGATTCGGCGGTCACAGCAAAAGACGCCGATGCGAAAATTAAAGCCCAAGCATATAGCCTCGTCATACTGGATGTTTCCCTGCCGGACGGAAACGGGTTTGAATTGTGTTCGCATTGGCGCGAAGCCGGAATCCAAACGCCAATTCTGTTTCTCACCGCAAAAGACGAAGAATATCATATTGTGCGTGGTCTGGACGCCGGCGGGGACGATTATATAACGAAGCCGTTCCGGCTTTTGGAGTTGCTCTCCCGAATTCGTGCACTGATCCGGCGGAACAGGCAAACCGTTTATGATCATGACGGGCTAAACATTGATCTGGAAAAATTCAGTGTCACAAAGGACGGTAATCCCGTCTGCCTTACCAGCACAGAGTTTCAACTTCTGTCGGTGCTTATTACAAACGCCGGGAAAGTGATGGATCGGAATTCGTTGCTCCAGAATATTTGGGACGACGCCGGAATGTTCATTGAAGACAACACGCTGTCGGTGCACATAAGCCGTTTACGGGACAAAATAGGCGCGCAGCACATCAAAACGATCCGGGGAATCGGCTATCGATGGGAGGATGGCGAATGATCTATGCAATTGTCATGATTGCCGCCGCATGCGTCTCCGGTTTTGTCGTTTTCCGGGTCACGCGAAATAAACACGAAAAGCAGATGCGGGCGATCGAGGCCCAGTTGGAGGCGTTTCTTGGTGGCAACGAAGATAATTCCATTTTCAACTTGGAAGATAGCAGTTATGCAACACTCAAAAATTACATATATGCGTTAGAAGAAAGGCTCGTGTTTCAGAAAGATTTGCTTGAAAAGAAAACAAACGAGACCGCAGAATTCATCGCCAGTATTTCCCATCAGTTAAAGACGCCTTTGGCTGGAATCAAGCTCTACTGTGAAATGGATCATGCTCCGCATTATGAGAAGCAGCTCGAATTAATCGAGCAGATGGAACATCATATCAAATCGCTGCTTACTCTGGAAAAATTCAGAGCGGACGCATACATCTTGGAGTTTGACCAGCATCCACTGAAAGAGTTGATTGAAAGCAGTTGGAGCAAGGTGCATCCCATGTATAGCGGGATTCGCCTGCTTGTCCAAGGGGATGAATCTTTGCGGTGCGATCGCTATTGGCTGGGCGAGGCTTTTTTAAACATTTTCAAGAATTCCTGTGAATCCATAGATGGAGCGGGAGCAATCAACGTAAACATATTTAAAGAACAATCATCCATATTCGTTGAAATCGAAGATTCCGGCGGCGGAGTGAACGAGAGCGAACTGACGCACATATTCACCCGCTTTACCCGATTGCGGAAAGAAAATAACTCGGGAGGAGTCGGATTGGGTCTTGCCATTACAAAGGCAATAGCTGAGAAACACCATGCCACAATTATTGCGGCTAATACGGCGTCGGGGCTAAAAATCACGTTCTGCTTCCCCATCATAAGCGGCCATCTAAAGATATCGTAAAATTCGGCCTGTCAAAAACCCCCGGGATTGTTAAGGGCCGAAGCCTTTAATCTATTTTTTCTAACGTGCTGCAATCTTACGATATCTTAAGATACCATTCACCAAACCGTAAGGTCCGCCAAGTATAATCAATACGATACTTGGAGGGAATATTATGCAAATTTTAAAAGCGAATCATCTGTGTAAATTCTACGAAGGCGGCCAAAGCATCGTACACGCTGTCAACGATATCACCGTTGGTTTTGAAGCCGGCGAATTTTGTGCTGTCACCGGTCCCAGCGGTTCGGGCAAGTCGACGCTATTACATGTGCTTGGCGGGCTGGATTATCCGACCAAGGGCGACGTCTTTTATAAAGATGAAAACCTGTATCGATACACCGACGACCAACTGTCAATCCTGAGGAGACGCCGGTTCGGTTTCGTTTTTCAGGCATACAACCTGATTCAGGAACTGAACGCATATGAGAATATTTTGCTGCCTGTGATGCTGGACAAAAAGAAGCCCGACGAAAAGCATATTCGATTGCTGATCGAAATGCTCCACATCAATGACCGTCTTTCCCACTTGCCCAGTGCACTTTCCGGCGGACAACAGCAGCGCATCGCCATTGCAAGAGCACTTGCCAATAAACCCTCCGTTTTGTTTGCCGATGAGCCAACCGGCAATCTTGACGGAAAAACGGGTCAAGAGGTGCTTTCGCTGCTAAAATATGTAAGCGGTGAACTTGGCGTCACCTTGATCTTGGTGACCCATGATCTAGGTATTGCGGAGCAGGCTGAGCGCATCATCCGGCTTGAAGACGGGAAAATAGTCGGAGATACATTATGAGAAAATTCAATAACATCACGCATCTTGTGCGGAACATTATTGAAGGTCGGCGTAAATCATATGTGCTTTTAGTTGCGGCGATTTTATGTGCCGTTTTCTTCTCTGCCTTCGCACTCATGGTCACATACGGTGCAATCACCTCCATACAGGATATCATCGATTTACGATATGGCCGGCAGGATTATATCATAAACAATGCGAACGGTTTGCCGCTGGATGATCTTGTAGATATGCAGTTGTTTTCCGGATACGGCACCTCAAAAACCCTTGGATACGCCTTATTCGACGATACGAATACGGCCAATGGATTTTCAATTGCACAATATGATGAAGCCGCTCTTGAACTGACTAACAAGCAACTTATAAATGGTACTTTCCCTGAGAAACAAGGCGAAATCGCAATTGAAAGCGCCATGCTGGACAAGCTGGGTTTTGACGGCCAAGTCGGGGACACCATCACGCTTACAGTAAGGGTTCCCGATGGTACGGACTTTTTGGACGAGAACTTCGAAAAAACTTATACACTCACAGGAATCCTTTACGATCAATATATCTATCAAATGCGCTGGCGCGAAGTGACGCCGGTTTATTCCGATATCCCCGCCGCAATTGTTTCGGATCAGGATACGATTGAGGCGGGAGGCATGTATATTACAAAATGCTATTACGTGTTCGGGAAAGGATTTTCATATCAAAAGATTTACGACCTCAACTTCGACACATCGTCCGCATTCGAAGGCATCTATGATAATCTTACTATTTCGAGTCACGATTTCGATCTGGGCACAGCAGATTCCTCTCTCTA
>CAYTHS010000064.1:0-2999 GCA_964437665.1 uncultured Oscillospiraceae bacterium | reverse complement strand
TGGTCAATGCTCTTACGTTTGCAGTCCTGTCGGGAGCGCTGCTTCTTGCATCGGGATTTGGGATCGTCAGCGCTTTTTCCGCTCAAGCGGATGAAAGAAAAAAGCAGATCGGGATGTTGCGGGCGGTCGGCGCAACCAGGAAACAAATCCGCTCCATGTTGGTTCAGGAAATCCTGTTTCTTTCCGTGATCGCGATCCCAGCGGGGATTCTGCTTGCATTCCTGGCAGTCAACAGCGCCAAGGGACTCATCGGCGATGCTTTCGCCTTCACGCTCAACGCTCCAGTCGCCCTTGCGATCATTCTATTCTCACTCGTGTGCATCGGCGTATCTACGATCCTTCCACTAAAAAACGCCTCGCAAATCTCGCCGATGCAAGCGATTCGAGACACCGATTTATCCCGAAAGATGCAGCAACGAAAAATCAAGGGAAGCGAGTATTTCAACGCAGGCCGGCATATTGCCGGAAGAGCCATCGCTTTGTACAGAAAACGATTGCTGCCAATCAATGCTTTTGTTTTTATTGCTGTGATCATCCTTATCGTTGGTGTCGGTATCGGACCAAGCGCTTACAAGAAAGCTATCACAAACAGCTACCCGAATGATTTTTCAATCAGTGCCAACAAGGGATATCCATCCGGGAAAATCGTTCAATACGGGTATTCTTCTCCTGGCATTTCCGAGCGCGACAGGCAGGACGCGCAAAAGGCTATCGGTAACGGCACAGTGTATGGCGATAAGCGGTTGAATGTAAACCTGCAGTTAAACACTTTGAGCGATTACATCACAAACTATATTGGATCGAATAGTAACGCTTATCTTGATCCCCAATCTTCCGATCATGAAAGCTATCTGAAAAAGAAGGAAACCTTCAATATCAGTAAAGACTTCATCACGGTAGAATGCATAGGCGTAGATGATGCGGTGATCGAACAACTGGCGTCCGCGGTATATGCGGGCGAAATCAACCTGGATAAACTGTCCAGTGGAGAAGAAATCATTTTGGTCGTGCCGAAAGCATACGGCCTGATTCACAACGAAGATGATTCCATCTCGATCCATCAAACGTTGATCGACGGTTATGAATATACAAAGGTATTGGAGAACGACGCCTTTTCCGTTGGAGATACAATCGATCTTACTCTTCTATGTACGGATGATGCGGATAATGGTTCGGCGGAAACATCTCTACTAAACTTTAACCGCATTGACAACACGGTTAAAATCGGCGCGCTTGTCGAGTTGGATTCTTCAACCAATTTCCCGTTCACCCCTTGCTTCATGGGCACGGTCATTACAACGCTGAACGGCTTTGATGCTTTGGGATACCAAGCCAGTTACAGTAGTTTATTGATGAAATCAAATGCTGTACTCAGCGATTCAGAACGGGTCTATTTGGAAACTGAACTGAGTGATATTGCTTTTCAAATCGGGAATACTACATTTGTATCCAATATCAGCATGTTCGAGAGCGAAAAGACAATGGCACAAAACATCTTATATGTAATCGTCACATTGGTTGTGTTGTTCTTCAGCATGAGCGTCATCATGATCAACAACTCTGTTTCCGCACATATACGCTCTAAGGCGTCGATGATCGGAACAATGCGCGCCGTAGGAGCAACGCAAAGCGATGTACGAAAAATGTTTGTCTGGCAGTTGGTCTATATGATCGTGGCGGGTGTAGTTGCCGGTGTGTTAGTTTCGTTGTGCATTTATCTGTTCATTGCAATTACGAATCCAACCACATTAAAAAGCACGAATGTACTATTGGTCGCTTTGACATTGATCGGATATTGCGCGGCCCTGTTTATGATTTGTGCTTACAACATCTATAAAAAAGCAAAGAAATACTTAAAACGCAGCATTGTAGCAACGATACGTGAACTATAGGCGGTGAAAATATGAAAAAATTGATATGTTTATTGGTTGCCTGTTTTATTCTTGCTCAGAGTTCAACGGCATACGCGGCATCGTCCGATGGGAAATATCCTAAACTGATTGTGGACGATTATGTGCTGGAAAAAACCAGCCTTTTACCGGGTGAAGAAACAACTATTACTATTTCAATCAGAAACACAAGTTCATCAAAATCGGCAAGGAATATTCGCGTGAGCTTTAAAGATGATGCCGGTGAAATTCTTCCTGTTAAAACAGCATCGAGTATTATCCCGTATATTGGCCCGGACAGTACTGCTGAATGGCAAATTGATGTCTTTATAACGGAAACCGCCAAAGACGCTCCTCATATACTCAATATCAAGATGGAATACGAGGATGCGCGAAGCAACTCTTTGACTGCCGAAGATACAATCACGATCGATGTCGTTCAACCTGTCAGGCTGGAATATACGGAACCTGAATTGCCAACAAAAGTAACGCAGGGCGATACGTTTTCTTTGTCAATGACGCTGATGAATATGGGCAAGGGTGATATATATAACGCGCTCCTCACTTACAACATTGAAGGCCTTTCCAATGGCGGGAGCGTGTTGGTCGGCACCATAGCCTCAGGAGCTTCGAAGGAAGGTACTACAAACCTGAGAGTGAATTCCGATGCCATCGGGGATGTTTCAGGGGATATTACGCTTTCCTATGAAGATTCGAGAGGCAAATATTACGAAACTGTCCTGCCGGTATCAACGGTGATTGAAGAAAAAGTGATCGCAACGTATGAAAGCGACGAAACAGATGAAAGTGCAAATGAAGGATCGTGGAAAATCCTGGCAATCAGTTTCGGCTGTTTATCGGCCTTACTCTTGTTTGTGTCACTCTCAGCCATTGCCAAAGGACGAAAAATTCATAAAGAATATGAGCTGAAACTATAAACTGCTTCCCATCGCAATACGTATAAAAGGGTAGCTTGCCTCCAATTTTAATTACCGTGTTTTTCAGCTCGTTCCGTTCCACAATAGAACAAATAGCAATAACGCAGTCGGTTTAATTAATCCGACTACGTTTAAAAAGCTATTCTATTTTAGAAATGCCACTTATGGATTG
>CAYTHS010000063.1:0-16382 GCA_964437665.1 uncultured Oscillospiraceae bacterium | reverse complement strand
CGTTCCGTTTGATTACGGGAACATGCTTTTCTTGGCTTGCATCGACGCTGCCGGGGACCAGTTCGGTCATTTCCTGACCGCAGCATACCATTTTCACACCGGACGAATGGATCATGCCCACCAGATTGCCACAGATTTTGCATTCAAAAAAACGGGTTTCACAAATCATTCTCTTATCCTCCTGTAATGAATTCCAAATCGATTAATTCCGGGCAGATCTATTCGATGTTGCTCCGCCGGCCTTTGCATTCGGCCGGCGACCAGGTTATGCCCGGAGCATCCCTCGGTTGTGTAAGGTAAGCCTACCACCGCAGGTCGGACGAAACAGTAACAATATCACATATGATTGCCCTTCCGCATCGTTCCGCTGCCTGCGATACATATCAATTATACAAAACTTTGAAAAAAAAAGCGAGAATCATCCACGGTCGTGAAAAAAAATGTATAATTGAACAAGACGACGATTCTGGAGGCATATTATGGAACTGGGCAATTATCTGCCGATCTGGGCAAAACTGACAGACGAGCAGCGCAAAACGCTGGAAAACGCTACGACGATGCGCATCGCGCCGAAAGGAACGATGTTGCACAACGGCAATGCGGACTGTGTCGGGCTGTTCGTTGTGAAGAGCGGCCAGCTCCGGGCTTTCATCGTTTCCGACGAAGGCAAGGAAATCACGCTCTACAGGCTGCTCGAACGGGACATCTGCCTGTTTTCCGCTGCCTGCATGATGTCCAGCATCCGTTTCGAAGTGACCATCGAGGCTGAAAAAGATTCCGAAGTATGGATCATCCCGACGGAAGTCTATCACTCCGTGATGGAAGTTTCCCCGCTGCTGGCGAACTATACCAGCCAGATTCTTGCTTCGCGTTTTTCGGAAGTGATGTGGCTGATGGATCAGATCCTGTTCAAACGTTTCGACGCGCGGCTTGCGACATTCCTGCTGGAAGAAAGCACTATCGAAGACAGCGACGAGCTTGGAATCACGCACGAAAAAATCGCCAACCATATGGGAACTGCACGCGAGGTCGTAACGCGCATGCTCAAATATTTTCAGTCGGAAGGCATGGTTTCTCTCTCCCGCGGCGGCGTGCATCTGCTCGACCGGGAGAAGCTGACACGCATGGCGGGCTAATCGCTGCAACGGGGCTTGCTTTATAAAAAATGTTTTTAACGGTCTCGGCCCGGCTGAAAGCCGGGCTTGTTTTGTTTTGCACGCTCATATTGTCCGCCGCGCGGACCGCGGTCATTTTGTAGCCGCGCTGCCGTTTACATAAAGGGTGAATCCGTTCGTTTCGATATTCCTCGTCCGTCCCGTAAAGGACGACACATAAGCGTCCGAGGTCAGCGACCATGTGCAGTCGTCACCCAGTACGACGGATACTTCGCCCGCCTCACCGTCGGGATTGATCGCACCCGTAAACGACGAACCGTCATTGATCTGCAGGCTGAGCGTCGTACGTTCGCCGGCAAAAATCTTTCCGGTCAGGATCTGCCCGCTGCATACAACCGTGCAGTTCCCGCCGTATTCGTTATCCGCGTCCCCCGTCACACGAAGCAACACTCCGTTTCCAAGCGTAAGCGAAACGTTGTTCAGCGACAGCGAGCAATTTGTGCCGATTACGGAGAACAATTCCGCACCGCCCGATTTCAGCGACCCGTTCGTCATGGTAAAGGTTCCGTCGCCTGTGGAGCCGTTTTCTTCGCCCCTGAAAAACGCTACGCCGGGCGCGTCCTTGCCCGTCCCTCCGCGTGAAGCGGACGTGCTGCCGGACACGGAACATTCGGCAAGCGTAACTTTTCCGCCACCCCGGATTTCGACCGCGCTGCCAGCCGCCGCGCGCAGCGTTGCGTTTGTCGCGGCTACATACGAGCCGGAGACGATCGCCGCCGCGTCTTCTCCGTTTGCAGTGTACGTCCCCGAATCGACAATCACAGTCCCTCCGCTTTCAAGTGTACAGATTGCCGCGCCGGCCGCTCCTTTCGTCAGCACCGAAAGGTTATTTGCCTCGACTAATCCGCCGCCGGCCGCCACCAAGCCGCAGGCGTTGTCCTGCAGTACGCGTACGGTCGTTGATTCTGCGGTAACGTCCGATTGTCCGCCGTAAGCAAAAATACCGTTTGCACCCAAGGCGTCCGACGTGAGCAGGGAATTCGTCAGTGTCAATTTCGCGCCGCCATACGTTAAAACGGCGGCGTTGAGCCCAAGCTGCGCGCTGTCGCCGCTGGATGAAGTATCCCCTGCGGTCTTTTCGATCGTTCCGCCCTCCACGGCTGCAACGCATCCGTTTTCCACGCGCAGCGCGTTTTCATCCGCCGCGCTGGAAACGTATGTTTTGCCCTCTTCGCTGATGTCCGCCGTAATGGTATAGGCTCCCGTTCCGTTGGAGGCGTCCCGCTCCGCCGTACCGGCGTCGGTTTCGGATTCGGATGCTTCGGTTTCGTTTACAGCGTCCGCGTTTCCTGGGGGCGTCTGCACGTCACCATCGGGCTGTTCGCCGTGCGGCGTCTCGCTGGGGGCGGCGGTCGCGTCGGTTTGTTCGCTGTCCGTCGCCATACCCGGCGTTTCCCGGGCCGTTTCCGCATTGCCGCCGGCGCAAGCCAGCGCAGGAATAATCAGCGCCATCGTTAGGATTGCCGCCGCCGCTTTGAATAACCGACGATATCGCACCATGTATCCGCCTCCTTTTTTATCTAATAATATACCGCATGGATTTGAAAGCAGTGTTGACCGAATGTGAACGATCATGACACGCGAATTCGCCGCGAGCTTCCGCTTGTACGGCGAATACAAACATGGTATGCTATTGCTGGATTAAAAAAGAGAGAAGAAGAAGAAAGAGAAAAGAGGAAAAAATGAATCTGCTGCGAAGTAAAAAGGGCTTCATCTGCGATATGGACGGCGTTATCTATCATGGCGAACGGCTTCTGCCGGGCGTTAAGGAGTTCGTCGAATGGCTGTACGCAGAAAAGAAGAAGTTCCTGTTTCTAACAAACGCCAGCGGCAAAACGCCGAAGGAACTCCAGGTCAAGCTTGCGCGTATGGGGCTTGAAGTGGACGAAAGCCATTTCTACACGAGCGCGCTTGCAACGGCGAATTTCATCCGCACCCAGGCCCCGGGCAGCAGCGCGTTTATCATCGGTGCGCCAGGGCTGTTCAACGCGCTCTATGAAGCCGGCGTCATGACAAACGGCGTGGACCCGGACTATGTGATCGTCGGCGAGACCAACAACTACAACTACGAGAGCATTTGCAAAGCCGTCAATTTCGTGCGCGGCGGCGCGAAGCTCATCGGAACCAATCCCGACCTGACCGGCCCTTCCGAAAACGGCATCCTTCCGGCCTGCCGCGCGCTGATTGCGCCGATCGAGCTGGCGACTGGCAAGTCGGCTTATTTTGTCGGCAAGCCCAATCCGCTGATGATGCGCACCGGACTGCGGATGCTCGGCGTCCATTCCGAGGAGGCGGCCATCATCGGCGACCGTATGGATACGGATATCATCGCCGGAATCGAATCCGGTCTCGATACCGCGCTTGTGCTCTCCGGCGTGACGGACGATGCGGAAATGAAGCGTTTCCCTTACCGTCCGCGTCTTGTCCTCGAAGGCGTAGGCGAAATCGTCAGCGCCGCATCCAAAAAAACAAAATAATCGTCACTGCAAAGCGGCCTCCGCAAATTTTTGCGGAGGCCGCTTTCTATGAAGTCCGTTTTTTACAACGCCGCCTCGTAAATCGCTACGGCGTCCTCTTCGCCGAGTTTGCGAAGCCCGCCGATCATTTTTCTGCTGCCGTCCGGTTTCGTCGTTACGATTTTCGCCATCTCCGGTATGGATTCGCCGGTCACTCCAAATGCCGCGAGCCGGTGCGGCAGACCGAGAAGCGAATAGAATTCCTCCAGCGCGGAAACGCCCGTTTCGATCGTCGCCGTTTCCGCATGCGGATGCTCTTCCTCGCCCATGATTCTGGTCGAAAAGTTCAAAAATCGCTGCGGATTTGCGCGGAACACATACCGCATCCACGCGGGCGTAAGCACCGCGAGCGCCGCGCCGTGCGTCGCGCCGAAGCGCGCCGTCAGTTCGTGCGCGAGCTTGTGGCAGGCCCAGTCCTGTTCGCGCCCGACGCCGAGCATGTTGTTATGCGCAATCGTACCGCTGAGCGCAACCTGACACCATGCGTCGTAATCGGTCGGGTCCCCGACCACCTTCGGGCCGAATTCAATCAACGTGCGCAGCGTCGCCTCCGCGAGTGCGTCGATAAGCTCCGTATGCTCGGTATTCGAGAAATACCGTTCGAAGATGTGGCTCATCATATCCGCAACGCCCGCAGCAATCTGAAATTTCGGGATTGTTGCAAACAATTCCGGATCGATGATGGAAACCACCGGACGATTCCATTCGCGGTTGTAGCCGCACTTCTGCATCGTTTTGTAATTGCTCAGCACGCTGCTGTTACTCGCCTCGCTGCCCGCCGCCGGAAAGGTCAGCACGCACGCAACAGGGAACGAACCGTTGGTTTCAAGGTTCTTCTCATAGACCGACCAAAGATCAAGTTCCGGATTTTTCAGTCCCAAAGCAATCGCCTTGCCGCTGTCGATGACAGACCCGCCGCCGACGCTGAGGATGAGTTCCACACCCTCCCTTTTCGCCAGTTCCACACCCTTTTTCGCCAGTTCCACGTCTGGATTTGCCCGCACGCCGCCAAGCGTAACAAAGGAAACGCCCGCGTTGTTCAACGAAGCCTGCACGCGTGCCAGCAGTCCGCTTTTGACGATCCGCTCGCTTCCGTAGTGGATTAAAACCTTCTTTGCCAGCGGCGCGATCTGCGCGCCGATTCCGCCGGACGTCCCCCGTCCGAAAACGATGCGCGTCGGGCTGTAAAACTCAAAATTCAGCATGTTGTTTTCCTCCCGGGATACAGAATTGTGATTGGACGCCGCGTTCCGGCAACGCCGGATCAAACGCTGGCGCTTATTGCTATTATAGCATTGCGATTCTGCCGCCGCCAGAGCGTCCGTATTGTTTCTTTGTGACTTTGGCACTTTTCGCCCGAAAAGGATCGTTGCAAACAACCAGCCCGGTTGCTATACTGATAGCAACAATATACTAATTGGGGGAACAGTATGGAAAAGAAAACCACCGTCTCCGACGAGGCGAAAGCGGCGGCCGCAAAAAAAGCGGCCGCGGCGAAGAAGGCCGCGCAGGCAAAGTCGGCTGGAACCCGTTCCGCCGAGAAGAAACCGGCAAAGAAAGCTCCCGTCAGGGAGAAGGCGGAACCCGCCGAACGCGCCAACGGTTCTTCCGGCGGCAAAGGCTCTGTGAAAGGTCTGCGCATCGCCGCGGTCGTCCTCTGGGTTCTGGCCATCGGCGCGGAAGTCGGCGCATTCTTTGCGTTCAGCTATGCAATCCGCAACGGCGCGCAGAACTGGACCGAGCCGGAATTCCTGCTCATGATCGGCGCGTTGGTCGCCGACGCGATCTTCTGCATCGTGGCCGCGCAGCTCTGGAAAAAGTCCAACCGCATCAAGCCCTGCCTCTCGGACAGCAAGTTCGTCCGCACGCTCTGGCATCAGCTCGGCGTGATCATGGTGCTGGTTTGCTTCCTGCCCATCGGCATTTTCCTGCTTGCAAAGAGCGATAAACTCAATAAAAAGACCAAGACCATCCTGATTGCCCTGCTGGCGGTGCTGCTCGTCGGCGCGGGGACCGCAAGCGTAGATTTCCAGCAGCCCAGCGCCGAGGAGGTCGCCCAGCTGCAGCAGGAAGCGCTTGCGGACGGCGAATACACCGGCACCGTCTACTGGACGCGCTATGGCAAGAGCTATCATTTCGACCCGGACTGTCAGGCGCTCTCGCGCACCAAGCCGGAGAACCTCTTCAGCGGCACGCTGGACGACGCGTTTGCAGCAAACCGCTTCGACCCCTGCGATTTCTGCGCGGGGGGCGCGGAAGCCAAGGAAGCCGAAGAAGCCGCCGATTCCGGTCTGGCGGAAATCACGGACTCCGGTCTGTCGGATACGACCGAAACCGTTGTAGAAGAGCCCGCTGCATAAAACGCAGGATACTACTGCAAACGGAACTGCGCAGGCAGTTCCGTTTCAGCCTGTCAAAAAAGCTCCTGGGATTGTTAAGGGTCGTAACCCTTAACCCGCATATTCCGGCTGTGCCGGTTCATCCGGCGCAACGGATCGCCCAGAACGGGCGGCTTCTTTGTGCGTTTTGCCGCCCGGGAGTCCGAAGGACGAGAGGCAAAACGTAGTTCCCCGTCAAAAAACAAGTTTTTTGACGGTCTCAAACGGAACTGCGCAGGCAGTTCCGTTTTTTGTGCGACGGCGGCTTTACAGGCTATCCAGCGTGATGATTTCACAGCCCTTGCTTTCGTAATACCGCAGCATTTCGCCGATCTTCCGTTTGTCGTAGCTGGTGATGCAGTCCGACAGGACGTGAACGCCGTAGCCCGCTTTACGCAGGTTAAAGCAGGTCGATTTTACGCAGGCAACCGCGTCCGCACCCGCGATGTAGAACTCGGCGATTTCGTTTTCGCGGATAAATTCCGCAAACGCCTCGCTGCTCAGCGCGTTCCCCTTGTATTTCGTAAAAACATGTTCGGATGCAATCGTCATGTCCGGGGCGAGTTCCGCTCCGGCCGTGCCGGGTTTAAACGTCCTCGTACCCGCCGACAGGTTTTCATGCCGGATGTAGACGACTTGCATTCCGCGATCCACCGCCCGGCCGATCGCTTTGTTGATATTACCGATGATTTCCCGGTAGTTTTTTGTGATGTCGTTTTGAATGTCGATGACGACCAGGGCTTTTTTTTGCATACGCTTCCTCCAAACAGACAGATTTCATTGCACTATTACTATACCAGTTAATTGTTGACAATAGTATGTCAGCAATTTATGATGGGGACAAGAGATCCGGAAAGGAAGCAATCCAATGAAAGTCGACAGACTGGTCAGCATGATCCTGCTGCTTCTCGAAAAAGAGCGCGTCGGTGCGCAGGAGCTGGCGGATCTGTTCGAGGTTTCGCCGCGCACGATCTACCGCGACATCGACGCAATCAGCCTTGCGGGCGTCCCCGTCCGCTCTGTGCCGGGCGTAGGCGGCGGCTTTGAGATCATGCGGGAATACAAAGTTGACAAAAAGGTGTTTTCGGCCGACGACCTTTCCGCAATCCTGCTGGGGCTTTCCGGCCTTTCCGGCATGATACGGGGCGACGAACTGGTCAACGCGCTGGCGAAAGTGCGGAGTTTCATCCCCGCCGACCGGGCGAAGGACATTGCATTTAAGGCAAACCAAATCTATATCGAGTTAAGCCCGTGGATGAGCGGAAAGAATATCCAGCCGTATCTGGAAACGATTAAAACGGCGCTGGAGGGAAGCAAACTGCTTTCGTTTGCGTACACAAACCGGCACGGAGATCAAACCGCGCGAACCGCCGAGCCGTACCAGCTTATCCTGAAAGGCGGTCAATGGTACTGGCAGGGCTACTGTTACGAACGGGAGGCTTTCCGCCTGTTCAAGCTGTCCCGCATGTCGAACCTGCAACTGCTGGAAGAAGGATTCACTCCGCGGGCGTATCAACGGACGCGGCTGAATTTTTCCGATACTCTCCCGGCGCTGCAAACGAACATCAAAATCCGCATCCATAAATCCATTCTGGAACGGGTGCTGGACTACTGCGGCGGCGAAGACATTGTCCCGGACGGCGGCGAACACTATATCGTTCGTTATCCGTTCATCGAAAACGACTATTGCTACGGCATTTTGCTTAGTTTCGGGGACAAATGCGAATGTTTGGAGCCGGAGCGCGTCCGCGCGGAGATGCGGCGGCGAATTCACGACATGGCCGCCGTATACGAAGACCGGCGGATGGAGTAAAAGCGGCCGGGGAACCGGCGGCGCAAAAACAGAACCGTGTGAACGGTTCCGTCTTTTTGATTACTGCTTTCACTCTGCATATGTTAGTCTGATGCAGGTTTCCATTGTTTTATAAAGAGAAAGAAAGTTTTCTTTGTTCCGTCCCTTCCGGCAGAGGAAAGTGGAAGTTTTCTTTGCTTCCTTTCTTTCACAATAGAAAGGAAGTTACCGAATCTCCGTCTTGTTCCGGAAATACGGCCTGAGCGCTTCCGGCACGGCGACGCTGCCGTCTTCGCGCAGGTTGTTTTCGAGGAACGCAATCAGCATGCGCGGCGGCGCGACGACGGTGTTGTTGAGCGTATGCGGGAAATAGTTCCCCTTTTCCTTGTTTTTGACGCGGATGCCGAGCCTGCGCGCCTGCGCGTCGCCAAGGTTAGAGCAGCTCCCCACCTCGAAATACTTCTGCTGGCGCGGCGACCATGCCTCGACGTCCATGCTCTTGACCTTGAGGTCGGCCAGATCGCCCGAGCAGCACTCCAGCGAACGCACGGGGATATCCAGCGTGCGGAAAAAGTCGATCGTGTTTTGCAGGAGCTTGTCGAACCACGCCATGCTCTCCTCGGGTTTGCAGACCACGATCATCTCCTGCTTTTCAAACTGATGGATGCGGTAAACCCCGCGCTCCTCAATGCCGTGCGCGCCGACTTCCTTGCGGAAGCACGGCGAATAGCTCGTGAGCGTCTGCGGCAGTTCGCTTTCCTCGAGGAACGTGTCGATGAACTTGCCGATCATGGAATGCTCGCTCGTGCCGATGAGATACAGGTCCTCGCCCTCGATCTTGTACATCATGCCTTCCATCTCGGAAAAGCTCATCACGCCGTCCACAACGCCGCTGCGGATCATAAACGGCGGAATGTAATAGGTGAACCCGCGGTCAACCATGAAATCCCGCGCGTACGCAAGGATGGCGCTCTGCAGCAGCGCGATATCGCCGCAGAGATAGTAAAAGCCGTTGCCGCTGGTCTTTCTGGCGGAATCGAGGTCGATCCCGCGCAGTTTTTCCATGATGTCCACATGGTACGGAATCTCAAAATCCGGCACGGCCGGCTCGCCGAAGCGTTCGACCTCGACGTTTTCGGAATCGTCCTTGCCGATGGGCACACTTTCGTCGATGATGTTCGGAATGACCAGCATGCGTTTGCGAATCTCCGCGGTCAGTTCGTCCTCACGGACGGAAAGCCGCGCCATCTCGTCCGCCATTTCGACGACCCGCTTTTTGGCTTCCTCGGCTTCGCCGCGCTTGCCCTGCGCCATGAGCGCGCCGATGGACTTGCTGATCGAGTTGCGCTGGCTGCGCAGGTAGTCCGCGCGGGTATGCGCCTCGCGATATTCCCTGTCCAGCGCGATCACTTCGTCCACGAGAGACAGCTTGTCGAATTGAAACTTCT
Organism: uncultured Oscillospiraceae bacterium; assembly: GCA_964437665.1. Classification (GTDB taxonomy): domain Bacteria; phylum Bacillota; class Clostridia; order Christensenellales; family CAG-138; genus UBA7703. The sequence continues at coordinate 7,073 of CAYTHS010000063.1, read as the reverse complement.
TTTTTATGTTTTCCTTCACCAGTTCGGGCTGGCTTCGGATCAGCTTAATGTCCAGCATACGATTTTTTCCCTTTCCCGTCTTCCGTTTACATGCGCTCCGGCGCGCCGATGCCCAGCAGATACAGCCCCGTGCGGATGACCGAGCGCGTCGCGTCGGTCAGCGTCAGCCGCGCCGTGCGGACGGCTTCGTCGTCCGCCATGATGCGCTGTTCGTAATAAAATTTGTTGAACGCCGCGCAGACCGCCATCACCGCACGGGAAACGAGGTACGGCTCGTTTTTCTCCATCGCCTCGTGCACCGCGTCCGGAAACGCGGCGATCGCCGCAATCACGGCGGCGGACTCCGCATCCGTCAGCGCGGTATAATCGGGCGCGGTTTGCGGGGCGGCATACCCCGCCTTGCGCAGCACCGAGCAGGCACGCGCATGCGTATACTGCACGTACGGGCCGGTCTCGCCGTCGAAGTTGAGCACCGTGTCCCAGTCGAACACAACGTCCTTGATGCGGCCGTTGTAGAGGTTGTTCCAAATCAGCGCGCCGACGCCGACCTGCCGCGCCACGCCCTGCTTGTCCTCCAGGTCCGGGCTCTTTTCGCAGATGATTTCATAGGTCTTTTCGCAGGCGGCGGAGAGCACTTCCCGCAGCTTGACCATGTTGCCCTTGCGCGTGGAAAACGCGCCTTCCGTGCCGGAAACCATGCCGAACGAAACGTGCACCAAATCCTTCGCCCAGGGATAGCCCATGAGCTCGACGACCTTGAACCACTGCCGGAAATGCAAATCCTGCTGATAGGCAACAACGTACAGGCACTTGGCAAAATCGTAGGCGTCCTTGCGGTAGAGCGCCGCGGCGATGTCCCGCGTTGCATACAGCGTCGCGCCGTCGGAACGGAGGATGATGCACGGCGGCATCTTGTAGTCCGTTAGATCGACGATCTGCGCGCCCTGATCGAGCTTGAGCAGCCCTTTTTCGCGCAGTTCGTCCACGACCCGTCCCATCTTGTCGTTATAAAAACTCTCTCCGGCGTAGCTGTCGAAGCGCACGCCGAGGATATCGTATACCTGCGCAACCTCGGCCAGCGTGATCTTTTTGAACCACTCAAAGAGCGCCAGCGCCTCCGGGTCCCCGTCCTCGATGCGCTTGAACCAGGCGCGCGCCGCGTCGTCGAGCGCGGGGTCGCTCTCCGCCTCCTGATGGAAGCGGACATAAAGCTTGACCAGCTCGTCCACGCCGCCCGCCTCGATCGTTTCGCGGTCTCCCCAGCGCTTGTAGGCCACGATCATCTTGCCGAACTGCGTGCCCCAGTCGCCGAGGTGATTGATCCCGACGGAGTGGTAGCCGAGGTGGTTATAGATGCGGTAGAGCGAGTTGCCGATCACGGTCGTCGGCAGATGCCCGATATGGAAGGGCTTTGCGATGTTGACCGACGAATAGTCGATGCAGACGTTGCGCCCGCCGCCCTCGTCCGAGCCGCCGTAGCGCCCGCCCTGCGAAAATACGCGCTCCAAAACGGCCTTTGCGTACGCCGCCTTGTCGAGCGTGAAGTTGACATACGGTCCGAGCGCTTTTGCGGCGGCGACGCCCTGCGGAAGCGTCAGCCTGTCCGCAAGTTCCGCCGCGATGGCGTTCGGCGCTTTTTTCAGCGTTTTTGCCAGCTTGAAGCACGGAAACGCAAAGTCGCCCATCTCCGGCGACGGCGGCGTTTCCAGCCACCCGGCCAGTTCCGCCGCGGGCAGCGAGCAAACTGCGGAAAGCGCCCCGGCAATCGATTCCCTGAAATCCATGTTCCCCCATCCTTACATCCCTGTTATGAGCCCTCATTATACCAGACATCACGGCGCTTGTTAAGCAGCAAAACACCCTTTACAAAAGGGGAAAAAGCAGGTATACTAGCTTGGTTAAAGCGTCGATCGGGACAAACCGAACGCGAACGGACGCATCCAGCGAGCCGCACAAGGTGCAAGGCGGCGGCGGACGGCGGGTTCGGCATCACCCGTGAGCGCGCACGCCAAAGGCGGTTTCCCCGCCGAGTAACGCGCGCCGTTTCCCGCGTTAAGGGATTTTAAGCGGGCGGCGTTTTCGCCGTCAAGCCGGGTGGTACCGCGCAAAGCAGAAAGGCTTTTCGTCCCAGGATGTTGGAACGAAGCCTGTTTTTTTATACCGAAAACGGAGGAGAAGGAAACCATGTATCAGAAAGTATCGAGCGAACTCAACTTTGTGCCGCGCGAGAAGGACGTGCTCGCGTTCTGGAAGAAGAACGAAATCTTCCAAAAGAGCATGACGCTTCGCGAAGGCTGCGAACCCTATACGTTTTACGACGGACCGCCGACGGCCAACGGCAAGCCGCACATCGGCCATGTTTTGACGCGCTCGATCAAGGACATCATCCCCCGTTACAAGGCCATGAAGGGCTACGACGTGCTCCGCAAGGCCGGCTGGGACACGCACGGCCTGCCCGTTGAAATCGAGGTGGAAAAGCAGCTCGGCCTCGACGGCAAGGAGCAGATCGAAGCCTACGGCATCGAGCCGTTCATCAAGGAATGCAAAAAATCGGTCTGGAAATACAAGGCCGAGTGGGAGCATATGTCCGACCGCGTGGGCTTCTGGGCGGATATGGAACACCCGTACATCACCTATGAGGACAACTACATCGAGTCCATCTGGTGGGCGCTCAAAAAAATCCACGAAAAGGGACTGCTCTACAAAGGGCATAAAATCGTCCCCTACTGCCCGCGCTGCGGCACCGCTCTGTCAAGCCACGAAGTAGCCCAGGGTTACAAGGACGTAAAGGAAACCTCCGCCGTTGCGAAATTCTACAAGAAGGACGATCCGTCCGTCGCGCTGTTGGCCTGGACGACCACGCCCTGGACGCTGCCGAGCAACGTCGCGCTCTGCGTCAACGCAAAGGAAACCTACGCGACCGCCAAAAAGGACGGGGAAACCTTCATCCTGGCCGAAGCGCTGGTTAAGACCGTTCTCGGCGAGGAAGCGGAAATCGTCGCCACCTGCAAGGGTGAAGACCTCGTCGGTACGGAATACGAGCCGCTGTTTACGCTGCCCGTCAGCTTCGGCGGCAAAAAAGCCTACCGGGTCGTGGCGGACGATTACGTTTCGCTCGACGACGGTACGGGCATCGTCCATATCGCGCCTGCGTTCGGCGAAGACGACGCGCGCGTGGGCCGCGCGTGGGAACTGCCGTTTTTGCAGCTGGTCAACGCCAGCGGCCACATGACCGGCGGCACGCCCTGGGACGGCCTGTTCGTTAAAGACGCGGACAAGCCCGTCCTCAAAGCACTCAAAGACAGCGGAAAGCTTTTCTCCGCGCCGGAGTTCACGCACAGCTACCCCTTCTGCTGGCGCTGCGACACGCCGCTGATCTACTATGCCCGCGAAAGCTGGTTCATCAAGATGACCGCGGTGCGGGACAAACTCATGGCGTTCAACCGCAGCGTCAACTGGATTCCGGAAACCATCAAGGAAGGCCGGATGGGCAACTTCGTTGAAAACGTGATCGACTGGAGCGTCTCGCGCGAGCGCTACTGGGGCACGCCGCTGCCGGTCTGGGTCTGCGAATGCGGGCACGTACACGTGATCGGCTCGCGCGAGGAACTCATGAAAATGGGTAAAAACGTCCCGGCCGACCTCGAACTGCACAAGCCCTACATCGACGACGTGGAGATCGTCTGCCCGGAGTGCGGCAAGCTCATGAAGCGCGAACCGGTCGTCATCGACTGCTGGTTCGACAGCGGCGCCATGCCGTTTGCGCAGTGGCACTATCCATTTGAAAACAAAGAGGAGTTTGAAAAGCGCTATCCCGCGAACTTCATCAGTGAAGCCATCGACCAGACACGCGGGTGGTTCTATTCCCTGCTGGCGATTTCAACCTGCCTGTTCGACGAAGCGGCGTTCCAGAACTGCATCGTCATGGGGCACGTGCAGGACATGGAAGGCCGCAAGATGAGCAAGCACCTCGGCAACGTGGTCGACCCCTGGACGGTGCTCGACGCGCAGGGTGCGGATGCGGTGCGCTGGTATTTCTACACCGGTTCCATGCCGTGGCTGCCGAGCCGCTTCTCCGCGGACGCGGTGCGCGAAGCGCAGCGGAAGTTCATCGGCACCTTCTGGAACACCTATGCGTTTTATGTGCTCTATGCCGAAATCGACCGGTTCGACCCGACGCAGTACAGACTGGAAGACTGCGCGCTCAGCGAAATGGACCGCTGGGTGCTCTCCCGCCTGAATACGCTGGTCAAAACCGTGGACGGCGTCCTCGAAAAGTTCAAAATCACCGAGGCCGGGCGCGCGCTGCAGGCGTTTTCGGACGAGCTCTCCAACTGGTACGTGCGCCGCTGCCGCGAACGCTACTGGGGCAGCGAGATGACCGGGGACAAGATCGCGGCCTACATGACGCTCTACACCGCGCTGCATACACTCGCGCTGCTGACCGCGCCGTTTTTGCCGTTTATGACCGAGGAAATCTATCAGAACATCGTGCGCAGCGTGGACAAGTCCGCGCCGGAAAGCGTGCATTTCTGCGACTATCCGGCGGCCGACGAAAGCCGCATCGACAAGCAGCTGGAGACCGACATGGCGCGCGTGCTCGACATCGTGTCGCTCGGGCGCGCCGCGCGCAACGACGGCGGCGCGAAGACGCGCCAGCCGCTGGCGCTGATGTACATCCAGGGCGAACCGCTTTCCGAGCGGTATGTTTCCATCGTCACCGACGAGCTCAACGTGAAGAAGGCGGCGTTCGTCAGCGACGCTTCCGGCTTTTTGAGCTATCTGGTCAAGCCGCAGCTCAAAACGCTCGGCCCGCGCTACGGCAAACTGCTGCCGAAGATCTCCGCGCATCTTTCCGCGCCGGGCGTCGGCAACGCGGTGGTCAAAGCACACGGCGCAGGCAAGGACTACGAGTTCACGATCGACGACACGCCGGTCGTCCTCTCGCCGGAAGACGTGCTGGTCTCGACCGGACAAACGGACGGCTTCGTCGCCGCGACGGACGACGAAACCATCGTCGTATTGGACACCAAACTCACGCCGGCGCTGATCGACGAAGGGTTCGTGCGCGAACTCATCAGCAAGGTGCAGACCATGCGCAAGGAAGCCGGTTTCGAGGTCAGCGACCACATCGTGCTCTCCTATGAAGGCAGCGCTAAGATCGAGGACATCTTCGCCCGCTTCGGCGGGGACGTTCTGCGCGAAACGCTGGGCGACGAACTCGTCAAAGGCGCGCGCGGCTACACGAAAGAATGGAAGGTCAACAAGAAAGCCGTCACGCTCGGCGTGGAGAAAGTATAAGCGTTCTCTTTTCTTTTCTTTGAAAAGAAAGGAAACGAAAGAAACGCAATAAAAAGAGTTCTTCCTCCGCTCTTTAACCGCAAAGAAACGAGGAACTCTTTTTAAAGAGAATAAAAGGTCTTTGTCTTGCTTTCTTTTAAGAAAGTAAGGAACCAGCAGGACTTTTTACGAAAAGAAGAAAGTTCTTTGTCTTGTTTTCTTTTAAATAAAGTAAGAAAACGGACAAGATGTTCCTGTCGAAGGAAAAAAGTTCTTTGTCTTACTTTCTTTCAAGAAAGTAAGGAAGAAAGGCGGCTCCATGCTTGGAACCATCGTAAACGCCGCGGCAATCCTCGTTGGAGGCGCGCTCGGCCTGCTGCTCAAAAAAGGCATACCGGAGCGGATTTCGACCGGCGTCATGCAGGGTCTCGGGCTCGTCGTGATCTACATCGGCATCAGCGGCGCGCTGGAAGGGCAAAACGCGCTGATTACCACCGTCGCCATCGTGCTTGGTGGCGCAATCGGCATGCTGCTGGATTTGGACGGGCGCTTTACCCGCCTGGTCGGAAAGGCCGAATCCCGCTTCCATAAAAACGCAGAGAACGGTTCGACGCTCGGCGAAGGGTTCATCACAGCGACGCTGCTTTTCTGCGTCGGCGCAATGGCGGTCGTCGGCTCGCTCAACAGCGGTCTGAGCGGCAACCACGAGGTGCTATTTACAAAGAGTCTCCTAGACGGCGTCAGCAGTTTTGTTTTCGCCAGCACACTCGGCGCGGGCGTGCTGCTCTCCGCGGTCGCGGTGTTCGTGTATCAGGGCGCAATCACGCTGCTTGCGCAGTTCCTCGCGCCGGTGCTCAGCGACGCGGCGGTCGCCGAGATGACGTGCGTCGGTTCGCTATTAATCGTCGCCATCGGACTGAACCTGCTGAAGGTAACAAGAATCAAGGTGATGGACTTCATCCTTGCGATCTTTATCCCGATCGGGCTTGTGCTGTTTATGTAAGCTAAAACTTTTTCGTGCAAAGGCGGGTGAATCAGAAATGGAACTCTGGGACCTGTTCGACGAGCGGCGGCAGCCGCTCGGCAAAACGCACCCGCGCGGCACGCCCTGTGCGCCGGGCGAATATCACCTTGTCGTTTCGATCTGGACGGTCGATTCCCGCGGCAATATTCTGCTGACGCTGCGCGACTCCGCAAAGGAATCGTACCCCCGCGCGTGGGAAAACACGGGCGGCTCCGCGCTTGCGGGCGAAACCAGCCGCCAGGCGGCTGTGCGTGAGCTAATGGAGGAAACGGGCATCGCCGCCGTCGCGGATTCGCTCATCCTGCTCGACACACAGCGAACGCGCGACACGTTCGTCGATCACTATCTCCTGCGGCGGGACCTGCCGCTCTCCGACATCCGTCTGCAGCCCGGCGAAACCGCCGCGGCCAGATGGGTCACGCTGACCGAGCTGGACGCAATGATCGCGGATTATTCGCTGGCAAAACCGATTGGCAGGCAGTTCAATGAAATACGAAACAAATTTTTGCGTCTTCTGAACGAATCCTGAGTCTTTGCCTGATATTCAAAAAATGAAAGACTGCGCCAAAATAATCAGGAGACGAAACTTAGAATCTTTTCGGCAAGCAGTTTTGCGGGCGCATCGCCCTTAATCAGAACGCAGCGAGTATCGAGCGCGCTGCGCTGCCGCAAAATGATATCTTTTGCCGGTCAAGCTGACAAAAGCTCACAAAGTGACATGCAAAAAGAGACCCGCGGATGCGAGTCTCTTTGTTTCATTGGCTAATTT
>CAYTHS010000062.1:0-16972 GCA_964437665.1 uncultured Oscillospiraceae bacterium | reverse complement strand
CAAAATCACGGCCAAGCGTAGAGGAAGCCAGTTGGATCAGCTCAAGCTGCAGGTTGACCCCGTGCGACATGTTGCCCGTCTGAAAAACCGGGATCCGTTCGGACGCTGCGCGGATGAGCTTGCGTTCACGGTCTTCAAGACCCGTGGTGCCGATTACAGCCGGTATGGAACGCGACTGTGCAAAGCGCAGCACAGCGGGAATGGACGCGGGCACGGAAAAGTCGATCACGACGTCTGCGTCCTCGGCCACTTCGTCGATATTGCGGTAAACGGGACAGGAAAGCCCGTCTGAAACGCCGGAAATATCCACACCGGCGGCGGCAGAAAAAGCGCCGCTGTGCGCTTGACAAGCAGCATAGACGGCGCGTCCCATCTGACCGCAGATTCCGTTGATTAAAACAGAAATCATAAGTCCTCCGATAAATCAAATGTCTTCACGATGGCATGCTTGCTGGATACGATGTAAGTAGTTCGGATGTCCCGACGATTGTCTTAACAAAAATCGGCAGCGGGACAACAAACTCGCGCCAACGTATATAGAAGCATCCCTAAATCAGTTCGTAGCGCTTGAGCGTATCTTCGATCAAGCGCATGGACGCGGTGGTCGGCGGAACGAGCGGCAACCGAACGTCCGGTTCGCAAAGCTGCATGAGCCCCATCATGGCCTTGAGCGGAATGGGGTTGACCTCGCAAAACGCGGCTTTCCAGAGCGGAATCATCTGCAGTTGAATCTCGCGTGCGAGCGCGACGTCGCCTTTGAAAAATGCGTCGCACATGGCGTGCATTTCGCTTGGCACGACGTTGGCGATGGTGGAGATGACGCCTTTGCCGCCGACGCTGAGCACGGGAACGACGTGATCATCGTTGCCGGAATAGATGTCGCACTGCGGGCAGAGGGCCGCAATATTAACGATCTGTTCGATGTTGCCGCTGGCTTCCTTCGTGCCTACGATATTCTTGTGTTTACACAACTCCGCCATTGTCTGCGGCTGGATATTCAGCCCGGTACGGCCCGGCACGTTGTAGACGATGATCGGCGTGTCAACGTTGTCCGCAATCGCATAATAGTGCGAAACGAGACCCTGCTGGGTGGTTTTGTTGTAGTACGGAGTTACGATGAGCAGCCCGTCCACGCCGATGGCCTCGGCGGATTTGCTGCGCTCGATGACTTCCGCGGTGTTGTTGCCGCCGGTGCTCGCAATAACGGGCACACGGCCGTTGACGCGTTCCACGACGAACTGAACGACACTGAGATGATCGTCCATCGAAAGCGTCGCGCACTCACCGGTGGTCGCGCAGCAGACGATCGCGTCCGTGTGGTTGGCGATCTGCAGTTCGATCAGCCTTGTGTATGCCGTAAAGTCGATGGAACCGTTCTGAAACGGCGTAACCATCGCGACGGCGGAGCCCCGAAAGACAGACATAGTTTATTGCGCCTCCCATTGACGAATGAGTTCCTGAGCAATCTGGACGGTGTTGGTCGCCGCGCCCTTGCGGATGTTGTCCGCAACGCACCAGAAGTTAACGCCGTTTTCCACGGAGAAGTCGCGGCGCAGGCGGCCGACGTAGACGGGGTCGGTGTCTGCAGCGGTAACGGCCATCGGGTAAACGTCGTTGGCCGGATCGTCCTGAACGACCAGCCCTTCGGTTGCTTCCCACAGAGCGCGGATATCGGCAACTTCAAACGGTTTTTCGAGTTCAACGTTGATGCTCTCACTGTGGCCGTGGAACACCGGCACACGTACGGTGGTCGCCGTGACGCGCAGTTCGGGCAGCGAGAGTATTTTGCGCGTTTCCTCGATCATCTTTTGCTCTTCCTTGGTGTAACCGGTGTCGAGGAATACGTCGATATGCGGCAGGCAGTTGCCGGCGATGGGGTGCGGAAATTTCTGCGGCGCTTCGCCCTTGAGACCGTTTTTCAAATCCATATATCCCTTCAGGCCTGCGCCGGACACGGCCTGATAGGTGGAGTAGATAACGCGCTTGATACCGTAACGGACAGCAAGCGGCTTGAGTGGTAGCATCGCCTGGATGGTAGAGCAGTTGGGGTTTGCGATGATGCCCTTGTTTTTATACTGCGGTATCGCATCCGGATTGACCTCGGGCACGACCAGCGGCACCGCGGGGTCCATGCGCCAGCAACTGGAATTGTCGATGACGACCGCACCGGACGCGGCGACGATAGGTGCAAATGTTTTGGAAGTGCCCGCGCCTGCGGAAAAAAGCGCGATATCGACGCCGAGGTCTGTAAAGGCGTCTGCGGTAAGCTCGCGTACGGTATGGGGTTTGCCCATGAAGTCGATTTGGGTGCCCGCGCTGCGGGACGAAGCGAACAGGAAATACTCACAAGAGGGGAGTTTACGCTCCTCGAGTACGCGGAGGAACATCCTTCCGACCATACCCGTCGCGCCGACGACTGCGATTTTGTACTGTTTCATGGTTGGTTACCAGCGTTCTCAGTTAGAGAAAATGCCTTTCTGTAGGATAACTTGACAAACGGGCATAAGCCCGAAATATAACAAAACACCGTATTTAGTTCGTCTTCCGAATAAAATGATTTTAATAAATATTCAGCGCTTTGTCAAATTATGAACGATGCGGACGAAGGCTTTTATTGCGATGCAGCGCTTTGTGTCCGGAATGCACTGAGCGGTACCCTGTAAATTCCTTAGCAACAGCGCTCGATCCGGTAATATGACGGCTTGGTTTTGGTTGGACTTTGCGGTATAATATTTTCTTCGTCCGTTGTATTTGCCTGTTGTGCATGAATGATGTAAAATAATAAATTGAATAAAAATTGCCGCCAAACGGGATGCTCCCTGCGAGCACGGAGACGTTAATGGCAGGGTGGCGCAGGAAAGGAAAGCGCGTTTTGGAAATGTACGCTGAATACGGGCGTTTTGCGGACGTATACGATCAATTGATGGACGGCGTGAACTACGAGGGCTGGGCGGGTTATCTGGACATGCTGCTGCGCAGATTCGGCGTGGCGCACGGCGCGTCCGTTCTGGATTGCGCCTGTGGTACGGGCGCGCTAACGATTCGGCTGCAGAACCGCGGCTACCGTGTTACAGGGTTCGACCGCTCGGAGGAAATGCTTGCACGCGCCCAGGAAAACGCAAGGCATGCAGGTATAAAAGTCCCGTTTGTACTGCAGGATATGCGTACTCTGCGTGCGCATAAACCTGCGGACGCAGTCGTCTGCGCCTGCGACGGAGTGAATTACCTGCTTTCTAAAGACGAGACAGACGCGTTTTTCAAAAGCGCGCATGCGTCGCTCGTTCCCGGCGGTCTGCTGCTGTTTGATGTTTCTTCGGCATACAAGCTCGAATATGTGCTTGGCGGGCGGACATACGGAGAAGATACGAAGAAGTGCGCTTATCTCTGGCAGAATACGTTCGACCCGGAAACGCGTCTGCTGGAGATGGACCTGACTTTTTTTATGGCGGACGGCGGCGGAAAGTTTGAACGGTTTACAGAGCGGCATATCCAACGCGCGCACAAAACGGAAGAACTGCTCTTTGCGCTCGATCAAAGCGGATTTGAGCCGTTAGGCGTTTACGATGCGTTCACACAGAACGAACCGGCCGCCGCGTGCGAACGGATTCAGTTTGCGGCAAAGAGGAAATAAAGAGCGGTGGACGCCGCCAGGAGAACGGACGGAGCGGATATATGAATAGGAAAGAAGGATCGCAGGAGCCGGCCGACCGCCTGCTGAACTGCATGGCGGCGGAAGGAATGCTCCGCATTGTGTTGATCCGCGGAACGAAGTTCGTCCGCGAAGCGCGGCGCATCCACTCGCTTTCCCGCACGGCGACGGCCGCGGCGGGACGGCAGCTGATGATGACGGCGATGATGGCCGCCGACCTCAAGAACGACGGAGACCTGATTTCGACCATCATCAAGGGTAACGGGGTTGCAGGCAGCATGATCTGCACCGGGAACGCCGCGCTGGAGGTCAAGTGCTCGCTGAATAACGGCTGCGCGGAACTCCCGCCCACACCGCAAGGCAAGCTGGACGTCGGCGGATACGTCGGCCGTGAAGGTAAACTCACCGTGGTGAGCGACCTCGGGATGAAAGAGCCGTACGTCGGCGTGTGCAACCTCGTTTCGGGCGAGATTGCGGTCGATTTTGCCGAGTATTACGCGGCGAGCCTGCAGCGGCCCTCGCTCGTGTACCTTGGCGTGCGCGAGGAGGCTGAAGGTGGGGAAGTGCGCTCTGCGGCAGGCGCGCTGATTGAGCCGCTGCCGGGGTGTCCTGACGAAACGATCGATGTGCTTCAGGAAAAAAGCGCGCAGATTGCGCGGCTATCCGAGCGTCTGGATAGTGGTGAATCGCTTGAGATGTTCATTATGGACGCGCTTGGCGGGTTCGGCGTAGAAATTTTACGTGAACGCGAACCGAAATACGTTTGCGACTGTACGATCGAGCGTGTGGAACGTGCGCTGATTTCGACGGGCCGGGCCGAACTGGAGGACATGATCACAAGGGACGGCGGCGCGGAGGTAAACTGCCGGTTTTGCGGTAAACAATATGTATTTACGAAGGAAGCGCTCATTAAACTTTTAGATGCGGCTTCCGCAGGTGAGAATGAGTAATACAAAAACAGGAAAAGTAATTCCATTTTCCCAGAACGCGGCGTTCTATATGAAGCGCGGCGCGAAAGAACTGGAAAAAAACGATTTAATCGCGGCGATCGCCAGATACCGCGAGGCGTTTGAGCGCTCGCCGGACGACCCGGAAATCTGCATCACGCTTGCTGAAATTCTCAGCCAAATGCAGCGCTACGAAGAGAGTAACCGTGTTCTTCTGCTGTATATGGCAGACTGCGATGAAATTCCGCCGGAGTGCTATTTCGGGCTCGCTTGCAACTATTTCGGCTTGCAGGACTACGACTGCGCGGCGGACAGCCTGGAGGATTATCTGGACGCTGAACCGGACGGGCCGTTCGCGGCGGACGCGGAGGATTTTCTGGATTTAATCGATGACGACGATGCGATGTACGAAGCCACAGGGTTGAAAACGGACGACGATTACGAGGACAATGCCGTTTGCAGGTTTGCGCGCTCGCTGCTGGCCTGCGGAGACGTGGACTTTGCGGTTGAGGAACTCGAACACCGCATCGGCCAGAAACCGGAAGCGCTCAAGGTGCGCGAGCAGCTTGCTATCGCGTATTTCTGCGACGGGCGGAAAGAAGACGCACAAAAGACCGCGGACGGCATTCTGGAAGGCGACCCGGACGATATCATGGCGAACTGCACCCTTGCGCTGGCCGAACTTGAAGCAGACAAACGTGCATCCGCGCTGAGACGGCTTGAGCGCATTGCAAAGATTACAACCGAGGAACCGGAGGAATTGCACAGCGTCGCCGTATTACAGCTTGATTTTGAAAAATACGAAGACGCTGAGCAGACGCTTTCCGTGTTGCTGCGGCTCATGCCATACGACGAAAACGTGCTGCACAAGGCCGCATACACGCGCTTCATGCTCGGCGACGCGGAAGGCGCACGTGAATACTACCAAAAATTGATAAAAATAAATCCGCATGACACGATCGCGCGATATTATCTCAACCAGTGCAGACATTCCGAAGCGAAAGGAAAGCCGCTGTTTGCGCGTTGGACGATTCCCTATCAGGTGCCGTTCGGCGAGGCGTTCCGGCGGCTTAACCATATCAACCGCGCGCTGGCGAACGAGCAAGACGAGCTTGCACGGCAATGGAGCGGGGAAGCCGCTTTTCGGGACCTGATCGTATGGGCGACGACGCTTTCGGACGTGCGGGTCAAACGCAGCATGCTTTCGCTCATCTATACGTTTGGCGACAGGAACAGCGAGCATATTCTACGGGAATTTTTACTGCGCACAGACCAGCCGGACGACCTGAAGCGCGCGGTGTTCGGCATGCTTAAAAATCTTGGCGCGAAGGAACCATACAAGGCCTATATCAACGGGAGATGGGTCAACGGGCGTGTGAGCATCGTGGAACTGGATTACAAAATCCCCGCTTCCTATGAAAGCGTGATGCAGACGCTCATGCAGTTCATGCTCGGCAACTGCCGCGAAGAATGCGCCAGCGAAGCGGCGCGCGTCTTCAAGCGCTATATCGAAAGCCTCGACCAGAAGTTCCCGCGCATTACCGTTTCACAGGAAATCAGCCTTGCCGCGGCACTGGAGTACTTCGGACGCAAAAACTGCGGCGAAGAGGTCACGCAGGAGGAGATTGCGCAGGTATACCGCGTGACCAAGCAGCGGCTGCGCAACGCGATTCAAAAACTCGAACCATTTGCCGTTTTACCGGAGGAGCCCAAATGAAATTTTTCGCCACCTGCAAACTCGGGCTGGAATCTCTGGTGACACGCCAGTTGCGTGATCTGAACATCGAAGTGCTCGCAACCGAGGACGCGCGCGTCGCGTTCGCCGGCGGTTTTGCGGAAATGGCGCGCGCACTGCTCTGGCTGCGGACGGCCGAACGCGTGCTGCTGGTTGCCGCCGAGTTCGACGCAGCGACGTTCGACGAGCTGTTCGAGCAAACCAAAGCCGTCGACTGGCGGCCATATCTCAAAGCGGACACAAACATCCATGTCAACGGAAAGTCGGCCAAAAGCACGCTCTTTTCGGTGAGCGACTGCCAGCGGATCGTGAAAAAGGCGATTGTCGAGAGCCTGAAAGCGTCGCTGAAGCGGACGAACATCCCGGAAGGCGGGAACGAGGTCATCATCGAGGCCGGAATTCTGCGCGATCACGTTTCTCTTTGCATCGACTGCTGCGGGGCGGGGCTTTCGCGGAGGGGATACCGCACCTTTAATGTCGCCGCGCCGCTTTCGGAGACGCTTGGCGCTGCGCTCGTACTGCTCTCGCGCTGGAATCCGGAAACGCCGTTGATCGACCCGATGTGCGGCTCTGGCACCATGCCGATTGAGGCAATGATGATTGCGCAGAACATCGCGCCCGGACTGAAGCGCCCGTTTGCGGCGGAGAGCTGGTGGTTCCTCGACGGGAACGCGTTCGCACGGGAACGGCAAAGCGCGTTGGACGCGCAGTCGCGGGGTAAGATCGACGTGCGTGGGTTCGATATCGATCCAAGGAGCATCGATCTCTGTAAAAAGCATGCGAAAAAGGCGGGTGTTTTCTGCGAATGGCGCGTGCAGGACATACGGGAGTTTTCCGTTTCGGAACCGCGCGGCACGATTGTATGCAACCCACCGTACGGCGAACGGCTGATGACACAAAAACAGGTGCAGTCGCTCTACCGGCAGATGCGGCGCTCGTTTGGCGCGTACCCGGGATGGAGCGTGAATATCTTTTCCGGCATGCGCGAGTTTGAGCGCGTGTATGGTAAAAGGGCGGACAAGCGCAGGAAACTGTCCAACGGCGGCATGCCCTGCACACTGCATCAATTCTTTGGAGCAAGGGACATATGAAATACGCTGTAATTCTGGGAGACGGCATGGCCGACTGGCCGGTCGATGCGCTCGGCGGCAAAACGCCGCTGGACGTTGCGGCCCATCCAAACATGGACAGACTCGCGCAGAGCGGGATTTTCGGGACGGTACGGACGGTCCCGGAAGGAATGAAACCTGGCAGCGACGTTGCGAATCTCGCGGTGTTCGGCTATGACCCGCGTGTCTATTACACGGGACGTTCTCCTCTGGAAGCGATGAGCCTCGGCATTCCGCTCGGCAAGGAAGACGTGACCTACCGGTGCAACTTCGTGACGCTTTCAGGCGGTGATATGCTCGTTGGCGCTTCTATGGACGACTACAGCGCGGGAGAGATTTCAACAAACGAAGCCGCGCAGCTTGTTAGTTTCCTCAACGAACTGCTCGCTGAAGACGGCGTCCGTCTGTATCCCGGGTTCTCATACCGACATTGCCTTGTACTGAAAAACGCAAAGACCGGCGCGCAGCTTACGCCGCCGCACGACATTTCCGGCCAGAGCATCGACGGGAAACTGCCGCTGGGTACGAACGCAAAACTGCTGCTCAAGTGGATGGAGACCGCGCGCAGGGAACTGCCGAAGCATCCGGTCAATCAAAAGCGCATACGCGAAGGGAAGAATCCCGCGAACGCAATTTGGTTCTGGGGAGAGGGCAGGCGGCCGAAGCTTGCGCCGTTTACCGAGAAGACCGGACTGAAAGGCGCGGTGATTTCGGCGGTCGATCTGATTCAGGGGATCGGGCGCTGCGCCGGAATGGAAGTCATCAAGGTCAAGGGCGCGACGGGTACGTTTGAAACGAACTTCGCCGGCAAGGCGCGCGCCGCGGCGGACGCGTTTTCGCGCGGGGTCGATTACGTATACCTTCATATGGAAGCGCCGGATGAATGCGGCCATCACGGGCAGCTCAAAGAGAAGATTTATTCCATTGAACGAATCGACAGCCAAGTGCTCGGGTTTGTGCTGGACTATCTCGAAAAAAGCGGTGAAGACTACCGCGTTCTTCTGCTGCCGGACCATCCGACGCCGCTGAAAATCCGCACGCACGCCGCCGACCCGGTGCCGTTTGTGCTCTATCACAAAGGCGACGGGGCAAATAAGAACGTTTGCTACTGCGAAAGAGACGCGGTGCGCACCGGCGTGCATCTTGACGAAGGATACAAACTCATCGACTGGCTGCGTGAGGACAGTCATATATTGAAATAACGCTGTCTCAAGAAAAGGCCTTGCAAAACTTTCCGTATTCGTGTAAGATATTCATTGCGTCCAAACGACACGGCTGTGGAGAGATGGCTGAGCTGGTCGAAGGCGCACGACTGGAAATCGTGTTTACCCTTTAAAGGTAACGTGGGTTCGAATCCCACTCTCTCCGCCAGAAAAGTCCCCGGTTGGGGGCTTTTTTCGTGCTCTGCGTTTTGCCGCCGCTGGCTGGAAAAGACCAAATCCGCATCCGTGCTAATTCGATTATTAATGCTGGATTGGATGGTATTGGGTGGTATGGGGTGATATTTGAGAGGAAAACAAGCACTCTATCGCCCTGGCCGCACGAAAAGCCGCATTTTTATTTATCGAAATACAAATATCCGCCGGGGTCTTGATCGAAGTGTACCCGAGCATTTGAGAGATCGTTTTCATGTCCACATTTAAATTAAGCAGCTGTGTTGCGTATGTATGTCGTAACTCATGGAGCCGGATGTCCGGCAGTCCGTTTTGACGCAGCAGCTTCTTGAAACTGCTGTACACCGTTATCGGCTTCTTCGGCAGTCCGGGCAGTCGCAGCAGATCTAATCAAGATCGGTATAGCGTTTGGCAAGTAGGGAATGATTCATAAATGGCACAGATTTATTTATATAACTGCTTATAATTATGAAGCTGTTTTTGTATTGATATAATTCCAATTATAGGATTTTGATCTTTAAACCAACTTAACTTTAAAAGTGACTTCTATCATACTTTAATCCGGCTGACAAACAGCAGATTTTTCGAACACAGCTGCCAGGGTGTGTCTCTAAATTCTAAAAGATGCAGTTCTGCTGAATCGGCTTGCAGTTTGAGGCGAAAAACGCAGAAGCTCGTGGTGCTGCGGCGAGGCTTGTCAACAAGAATATGCAAGCTGAGGCAACCTAAACGCGCTTTGCAAATTTTAGAAACACGCCCAAAAAGACAGAATTAAAATTAGTAAACAACTGCTTTTCAATGTTTGAATGCTGCCGGCACACCAACCGCTTTTCTTTTTTTGTTATACTATTTTAGAAGAGCATCTTTGTCGCGTCCAAAGACAATCAGCCGCATGGAGACCAAGCATGAAAAAGATACTACGCATAATCGTCATACTAACCCTATTAGTCAGCGTGTCTTCTTGCAGCCCTTCGCAGCAAACAGGGCGTGAAACCGAGGCCGCAAACATTACAGACCTTGTTGGCACAGCGGAGGCAACACCGGCATCTGAAGACAGCTTAGCTCCGCCAACACCAGCGGAATCCGATTGCTTTACGCTGTTGGGGATTAAAGATAAAACTGAAATTCTAAACGGAATTGACGAAATTTATTACGGTTTTGTTGAGGAATATATAACCGGAGTTACGATAGCCGATGAAAACAAGGGCGTAATCAATCTGTCGATCGAGCTTGACGGGATCGGCGAAGATGCGCTTTCGGAGGCCGCAGATGAGAATCTGGGCGATTTGTTAAATTCTGAGAGCAATGCGCCAAAGGACATTTGTGGATATGAGATTCTCCAAGAGGACAACACCTTATGGCTTAATTATTCATTTGCAAAAAGCCGAATGGACGGCTCAAAGACCCCTGAATACTATTACGAGTTACTGGCGGACGAATTGCCGCAAATGCCGGACAACATCATAATAGATACGATATCAATCGGATACACAAGCGAATACACCGATCTAACCTTTCACATCATGTATTGGGATGTTCCGGAAAACACAGCAAAAGAATACATGGAGTCATTAAGCGAATTCAACAAAATAAAATATGATGAATTTCATTATTATGCATTTGCCAAAACAATGTCGGGGCTTGACCTCTTTGTTGAATTTGCAGGGAACAAGGTCAACACCTATTTAATATGGGCGCAACCGGATGGTACAAGCATCGATGATGCGTTTTTGCTGGACAATCCGTATACCATAGTTGATGAAGATACTATAAAAGAATTAATTGAAGATCCAATAAGAATGATACCTTTTACAGAAACCGCTCAGAAAGCATTAGAAATTTTAGGATACAATGGCAAAGGCATATCCGTATCGATCAGTGAATCGTCCGAAATGGTCGAGCTTACCCCAAACGGGGATGGATTCGATGTTGATTTTACAGACGTCAAAAATTGCGTAACCATTCGTATGTATGATATAGACAGGAACACGATTCTGGATGCGAAGAACGCGTTTATTGCCGCATTTTCCGATTCGTATTTTGTCGATC
The DNA here is from genome assembly GCA_964437665.1 of uncultured Oscillospiraceae bacterium. GTDB lineage: Bacteria > Bacillota > Clostridia > Christensenellales > CAG-138 > UBA7703. The sequence goes on along the minus strand of CAYTHS010000062.1, from coordinate 6,089 downwards.
ATGCGGAAAGCAATCAATTTGGATGTGTTAAAAATGGTGAATATGTAGTTGAATTCCGCCCCGGAGAAACAATGGAATTCTGTTCCTTTGAGACCGATTCGGAGTCGTATGACGAGGTTGCAGGCTTTATCGATGCGCTTCAGTTTGACGAGTTTCTGCAGATCCCCGAAAGCTTTGCCTATATTGACGGGAGCACGACGAAAGCCGCTGGCGTTGTACCGGATGACGACGGCGGATTAATGCTTTTATTGGAAGTAGAATTTTTGGTACCGCTTAACGACAGGGATCAGGCAATTAAATATTATAACAACTACTTTAAGAACCGGTTTGGAGAGGTCGAACGATTAGAGGTTGGGAACGGACAACGATATGAAGAAACTTCCGATGTATTATTGCTGCAATCAGGCGACAATTCTGCTTCTTATGGCGTGACGGTAGCAGAATTGAATCGTAACACCCTGATCGTTTTGGCAGTCAGGGCAAAATACGAACATGGAGAATGATATGAAAAAACTATGGATTCTATTTTGTTTTGTAATGGCGATAGCGATTGCTGCGGGATGTGCAACCACTGCGCCCGAAGCAATCGAAAGCGGTGCGTTGACCGCGCAGGCGACTGCGGCGCCAAGTGAAACGCAGAGTCAGACGGAGACGCCCGCTCCTTCGCCCGCAGCGAGCCAGGCGCCGTACTTCGATATTGATTACAGCAATATCGGGCAAATGGCGTCCTATACGCCGGAATCCGTGCTGGAAGGGTTTTACGACGGGTTTATCCGCTGTGCGCCATATATAAAGGAAATTGAAATAACGAGCGGATTATACTCGGTTTACGGAGAAATTATGTGCCGAATCGAGGGCATTTCGAAACTTGAGCTAAAAGGTATTGCTGAAGACAGTTTTGGAGTATCGATGGAAGCAACCGATTTTGCGGATGGCGGATATTTTGCGCTGATGGAGGAAGGCGTATACGACGTAAACAAAATCTGCATCATAGCGTATCACGACATGGTTTATCTGGCCATTCAGGAAGCGGATTTTTCTATGGTTGACGGCTTTAAGCTGCCGTATTATTATATCGAACGGCTTGGAGAAAACGCTTTTAACTTCGCTCCGGAAGACAGCGTTTTAGATATGCAAAGAGCGAAATTCGATTTTGTGAACGATTCATTCGAGCTGTCAAACTGGTATTCCGTACCCAGCCGGGACAGAGAAACTATCGTTGAGAGTTTTATGGACGAAATCAGTCGAATGGACGGCTATTCGTATCGTTATGAGGAAGAATGGGATACGGAATATCGCGAAATCCGAAAATCAGACGGGACAGTTGTTGCGATTCACCAGAATGAATACGACGGATGTATGAACATCGGAATATCCATACAATATAAAGAACTTCCGCTGTTTGACTCGGCCCAATTCGATGACACACGATCGCTGCAGTTTGAGGATTTGTACAATAACGTATGCAAGGAAATACTGCCTGTTTTAGGTGGTGAAGTAACGGAAGTGAGCCTTTCGCAGAGCGAAAATTTCCAATTTGAAATGATAACCGATCTTCCGGAGCTTATGGACAGGACGGTGAACAACGCAGTAATAACCGAGCTGTCAATAACGGGACTTGATGATATTGACGGACTTCTAAACGAAGGCGTTTTGGCTGAGAATATTCTTGGCGTCACCGGTGATGCGGAGGTTTATTCGGATTCGTGGCACACGGTGATCTATAAAGAAGATGCGTTTGCGATTCGCATGTATATGAGTCAGGAAGAAGATGTAAATAATGGGCAGCCATATCTTGTTTGCACCATTATTGAAATCAATTCCCCGTTGTTTCAGACGATTGAAGCACTTCAGGTACTGGATGAAATTCCCGATTTAAACGTTGCGTTCAACAACGACCCTGCAGAATCGCTTCTGATTTTAAGGGCGTCAAACGATGAAACATTCTTCAAATTCACAAAGGTCTTTTTTCTGGGGAATGCCGATTATGATGAAATGGTAAATCTTTACAGAGACTATTTCGAAAGCACCTATGACGATTACACATTTGAAGAGATGGACGATGGGAAAAGCATCATCAGTTATGATGTCCAAAGTGAGATAATAGAAGGAATTATCTATACAACAGAAGTATTTTTTGGCTACGATGGCAACACGATTTTCATAAATGTAGACATTACGGAACGCCTGATGGATGAATTTGAAGATTAAAACAACAGAAAACTGCAACTGAAGGAGAAAGTCATGAAAAAAAGCATAGCGATCATTTTGTCGTTCATCATGGTGAGCGCAGTGTTCGGGGGATGCGCCAACACCGCGACGAGCGAACCGGCGCAGGAAACCACGCAGACACAGACGGCAACGACCGAACCAACCGAAGAATTGTCGAAGGAAACGGAACCGGAAACGCCGGATGTGCCGAGCATTCCACCATCCGACCTGCTAAACGAGGATTATAATCCATTCTTTTCTGTGGAATTTCCCGAAAACTATACCGTCTATATGGCGGAATATGAGGATATAAGCGAATATGCGCTGTATTATCTCCACCTTACGACGACGGACAGTGCGCAGGATGTCGTGACATATATGTCAAACTTGCTGGGCGACAGCGAGGAGGAGAGCATCGCCCAAAATTTAAAAGCGCTTGAAGACGAAGGTATCGTAAACATACACGGCACCGAGGTGGATGCCGGCCTTAATGCGGATTGCAGCATCGAACCATCCCGGCAGGACGGTGATTACGAGTATGTGGAAGGGTATGTAATCAGCATGGTGATGCGCATCGACGCCGAGGACATGGCGAAACATGGCGAACTGCTGCTTTCAAACATCAACTTTGATGCGCTGACCGAGGTTTCCAACTATATGGACGTTGCGGACTATGATATGGCTGGAATTAAAGTGAACCTGTATCAGGGCAGCACGGAGGCTCATATAGGCTGTTATATGGAAAACGCGGAAGAGGTGTGGAACGATATGGCGGCGGCCATGCCGGACAATTATTCGGAGGAATACAGTGCGTTCAGTTTTGAGGACGGCGAACTTTCTACCGATATACGCGAAGATTTAAATAACGGCTTCATACATATTTTTCAGAGATCAGGGAAATTCGATGTAGCGTAAAGGATTATGTGCCGACCGAAAGAGGACAAACACTCCGGCGCAGGGATATGAAAGAAGAGTTCTCAAGGCCATGGCGCGTTGGAAGACGGATTAATATTCGCAGATTTGCGTCCCCTTACCACAGATGGATTTCCGAAAGATATCTTCAACGAACATGCTGGAACGGCTGAACAAGAAAATCTGCCGCCGGACCCGGATGGTCGGCGTCTTCCCGAACCCGGATTTTTACCTGATGGGATACGCTGAAGCCCGTCTCGTTTTCAGAGTTGAACTCACGGATGGAGAATGGGAACGCCTGCGGCCGTATTTTCCGGAACGCCAGGCGGGAGACAAAGGCAGGCCGCGCAAGAATTCTCGGCAGATTCTAAACGGGATTCTGTGGATTGCGCGTAGCGGAGCTGCGTGGAGAGATTTGCCGGAGCGATATGGAGCTTGGCAAACTGTCTACAAACGCTTTGTGCAATGGCAGGAGGTCGGACTTCTGGCGTGTATTTTTCACGATCTCGGCGCGGATGCGGATTTGCAGGATATCAGCATCGACAGCAACTATATCAAGGCACATAAGGCAAGCGCAGGAGCCGCAAAAAAGGGGAAGGCCAATCCCAAAACCAACGCCAAAACGAACGTATCGAAATAAGTCTCGGAGGTCGCAGCACGAAGATTCATGCGGTTGTTGACGCGCTGGGGAACCCGATTCATGTCCAACTTTCGGCTGGAAACGTGAATGACGTCACGGTTGCGGAAGAACTCTTGAGCCGTATTCCCATCAACGGCTCCGCTGTGCTGGCCGTCAAGGCATACGGAGCGCTCGGCTTGCGTGAGTATATCGCCGATCGTGACGCCGATTTCTGCATTCCGCCCAAGTCGAATAAAACCGCCCCATGGTTCTGCGATTGGTGGAGATACAAGGAGCGCCATCTCGTTGAATATTTTTTCCTTAGGCTGAAGGAGTTCCGCCGCGTTGCCACCCGTTAAGATAAGCACGCATGCAGGTACTTGGGCTTTGTGCATCTAGCCTTCATCCGAATATTTCTTGCATGATCCTCCGAATTATGCTTTTAGAAACACACCCTAGTAACTTCCCCAAAGCTGATGAATGTGGTGCGGATGGTCAGACCGCCTGCTCAAGAAAACATTATTGACCGGGATGGTCAATCGTGATATATTGATTATGACCACTTTGGTCAACCGCTGCTGCGGCGTATCTGTAATTTGAACGAAGGAAGCGGTAATATGGACGACATCATACAAAGCATCGATCCTTCCAAAAGGGACCGCATCATCAATGCTGCAATCGAAGAGTTCGCATCTTTTCCGTATGAGAAGGCGTCCACAAACAATATTGTCAGGAATGCCGGGATATCCAAGGGACTGTTATTTCATTATTTCTCCAGCAAGAAGGAACTGTATGAAGTATTGATTCGATTTGTTATCCATACGCTGCGCGAAGCGATCGTTGCGAAGATCGATTGGGAGGAGCCGGATCTATTTGAAAGGATTAAGCAAAGTACGATCGCAAAACTGGAGGTCAGCCAAGTCTATCCGCATATGTTCGATTTTATGAAAAATACCGTGGTGCATAAAAGGGCGGATAAAATGGGAAGTCTGTTTGAAATGTATAGGAGTTACGGACTTGACCTTGAAAAAATGTATGCAGACTTCTATACGAGAAATGTAGATTATTCCCGGTTTCGCGATCCAACCGCAGTTGCCGAAACGATCAATATCGTACGATGGTCGCTGGAGAAGTATGCGGAAGAAAAACTTCTCGCTGCAGACGAGAACAGCAGATTGGATTTTGGCAGGACGGCTGCGGAATTAAGCCGCTATATAGATATCATGAAGGAAGCTTTCTATACGAGGCAAGAATAGTTCAAGGAGGGAACCAATCAATGATCACAGTCGAGCACCTTTATCATTCTTATTCCAAAGATGGGAAGTATGCTGTGAAAGACGCCAGCTTCGACATTCCCAAGGGCGAGACGTTTGGTTTTCTCGGCCCGTCCGGCGCGGGAAAATCTACGACACAGGGCATCCTGACAGGACTGTTAAAACTGCAGAGCGGCCATGTTACAGTGGCCGGTTACGATGTTGAAAAGATAAAACGGGAAATGTTTAATCGTATCGGCATGTCTTTCGAGCAGTCCAATGTTTACAGCAAGATGACCGCCCGGGAGAACCTGGAGTTTTACGCCAAGCTGTTCGACGTTCCTACGAGGGATCCCGACGAACTGCTGGAACTCGTCGGGCTGGACGGCAAGGGAAAAATCAGGGCAGGTGAATTTTCCAAAGGAATGAAGCACCGGCTCACCTTCGCACGTTCCATGCTCAACAATCCCGAACTTTGGTTCTTAGATGAACCTACCACGGGACTGGACCCTGCTATTGCTGCGACAATAAAAGAAATTATCAGGGAAGAAAACAGGAATGGTGTCACCATATTTCTGACCACCCATAATATGTATATTGCCGACGAACTGTGCGATCGTGTAGCTTTCATTGTCGAAGGCGAAATCAAACTGATCGACAGCCCCAGGAATCTGAAACTCCGTTACGGCGAACGTTTAGTCGAAGTGGAATACGGTGAAGACTCGCGGCTAGAGAGCAGAACTTTTTCAACAGAGGATGAAGAAGACAAGAAGAGGCTCAGTAAGCTGATTGAAAAAGAAAGTATTCGCACTATGCATACCAAGGAGGCGACGCTTGAAGAGATCTTCATTAAGGTGACCGGAAGGGAGCTGAGTTAAATGAAGCTATGGTCCAGCTTCGTTAAGGAACTCGTCATTGCATCCCGGGGGTTCTACTTCTATATCGAAATCATGATGGCCTTCATATTTTTGTTTCTTCTGCTGTTTGTTATCCCGGAGCAATTCAACAGCAAAGAAGACGAATACCTGTATCTGGATTTTCTTCCGGCTGACCGTCCAAGTCATCGAACGCTTCAATGTAGGCTTCTTCTATGG
>CAYTHS010000061.1:2230-17700 GCA_964437665.1 uncultured Oscillospiraceae bacterium | reverse complement strand
CGTCATATCGAGATACTCACCATCGCGGTAAACCTTAATTTTCAATTCGTCTCCAACTAAGCAGCGCAGTACAATCGCCACAAGCTGATCTTTATCGGTAATCGTCTCTCCGTCGGCTTCCACGATGATATCGCCCGCCTGAACGCCCGCCTCCGCAGCGGGACGGTCTTTAACAACGCTTTCAACATATGCGCCCACCGGAACCCCGTTGGCTTCCGCAAGCTCCTCGGTCACGGTACTGACGATGATGCCGACCCCCGGACGTTCCACAACGCCTTTGGTAATCAGGATGCCCATGATTTCCTGCGCTTGATTGATCGGAAGAGCAAAGCCTATGCCTTCCGCGCTGACCGCATTGCCATATTCATCATAGCCCGCCGTGATGGTCTTGGCGCTGTTAATGCCGATCACTTCGCCCTGCATGTTGATCAACGGACCGCCACTGTTACCGAAATTTATGGCGGCGTCTGTCTGCAGATATGTGTTGGTGTAGTTGTCGATTGTGATTTCTCGTGTCGTCGCGCTGATGATCCCGAACGTAATCGAATTTGCCAGTTCGTCCGTGGAAAGCGGGTTGCCAATGGCAAGCACATATTCGCCGGCACGAACGCTGCTAGAATCGCCTAATTTCAGCGGCTGAAGCGCCACACCCTCGACCATGATAACCGCAATATCCGTCTCCGTATCGGAACCGATCACAACCGCATCGCGTTCATCGTCTTCGCCGACAAGTTTTACCGTAACTTTGTCCGCGCCCTCCACAACATGCGCGTTTGTCAGGATATACCCTTCGCTTGAAACGGCAAATCCCGTCCCGCTGCCATATACCTCGTAGCTTTCCTTGCCTGTCATGCTGAGCATCTTTTGATAATTGATCACACCGACAACACCCGGCGAAACCGCATCGTAAATATCGGGAATCGGATTGTCCACAATGCCGGGAAGATTTGGGCTCTCGCCGTCAAACTCCGGCATGGAACGCTCCTCCTGACTCACATCCGGCGTAGCCGTGGCTTCGGGCACCTGCGCCGCCTCCTCTGTAGGCGTCGGCGAGGGCTGAGCCGTCGGAACAGGCGTTGCCGTTACGACGGGCCGGTACGCTTCGTTTCCTTCGAGTCCAAGCGCGCCGGGCCAGAACAAGCCCACGATCAGCAGCGCCAGAAGGACGATCACAACGATAATCACGATCGTCGCGAAAACACTGCCGCCGCGTCCGTCTCCGCTATTTGAAGATTTATTGCCTGAACTGTAGAATCCGTTATACTCCATTTTTCGTTCCTCCGTCCGTTTGTGAACGTTTAGGCGAAGGCGCGCGTTTCAGCGTAAACGTAAACGTGCATCCCTTGCCCTTCGAGCTTTTCAGCGTAATCGTCTGATTGTGCTGATCGATAATGCGTTTCACGATCGACAGTCCCAGGCCGGTCCCGCTCTGTTTTGTTGGCGTATGCGCCTTTTCTACTTTATAAAACCGGTCAAACACATGCGCAACATCCGATTCCGGAATCCCCGGGCCTCCGTCCTGAATCCTGACATAAATCTCCCGCCTCATGGCGTAAGTCGCAATTCGCAGCCTTGAATCCTCCGGCGAATACTTTATCGCATTGTCGATAATGTTTCGCAGCACCTGAGAAATCTGCGCGCTGTCCGCTTCAACATAGTACTGTTCCTGTGCGAACTTCACGTCTACATCCACATGCCGTTCATAGATGCGAGCCTCAAATGTAATCAGCGTTCTGCGTATCAGCTCGTTAATGTCGAAAATCTCAAGTTTGATCGCCGTTTTGCCGGATTCAATCCTTGCAAGGTCAAGCAGGTCGTTGACCATGACCGCCATACGCTTTGTTTCCGAGAGCACAATTTCGATATACTTCTCAAACTCGTCCGGTCCGATCGTCCCGTCCTGCATCGCCTCGAGAAACCCCTTCATGCTGGTGAGCGGCGAACGCAGTTCGTGGCTCACGTTCGCGACAAAGCTGCGTCTTGTCGCCTCAAGGTCTTTGAGCTGGTCCGCCATAGCGTTGAAACTGATGGCCAGTTGCGTCGCCTCGTCGATGCTGCTGATTGGGATGCGAACATTGTAATCACCCTTGGAGTATTTCTGCACAATCTCGTTTACTTCCATAAACGGCCGTGTCAGCCGCGTCGTTGTGTAGTACACGACGACTACGGAAATCAGGACTGCGATCAGGGAAACGAGAATTACTTCCACATAAGCCACGCTCACCGCACCGCGGGCTTCCGTGATGTCAACGTAAAAACGGATTACATAGGAGGCAACTCCGTCGTCCATCACCGGCTTCGTGCCGATGAGCATTCGAAACCCGTTCTTCTCCTGCGTAAACCGCACGCTGCTCGCGTCCAGATCGGAAACTGCGTGCAGCATGCTCGTAATTTCCTCTTCGGTGTAGCGCGTATTCATGATCGGGTCCCATTTTGAGCCTGAGGCATACTGCGCCATGGATCCGTCGAGGGAAATAACCTGTATCAGGCCGTCGAAATGCCGAGCAATCGTATTCAGTTCCATAATCGAAGCGTTTTCGCCGATTGAAGAACTCGTAATGTTAAAGTAAAGCTCCGTAACGACCGCGATTTCGTTCGCGATAGTCTGTTTTTCCTCGCGCATAATATAGCCCGACATCAGCGTGCCGATCACTACGCCCGAAAGCAGCAGGAGTCCGAGCGTAACGGCCATATACGTCGTCAGCATTCGGGAAAACAGCGTACGAAGAAAGTCCTTGCGCATGTTACCGCATCACTTCTGCTCGAATTTGTAGCCCACTCCCCAAACGGTGCGAAGTTCCCACTCGTGGTTGTCGCCCAGTTTTTCGCGAATCCGTTTGACGTGCACGTCCACCGTACGGGAATCTCCAAAAAAGTCAAATCCCCATACCTGTTCCAAAAGCTGTTCCCTTGTAAAAACCTTTCCGGTATGGGACGCGAGGAAATACAGCAGTTCGATCTCCTTGGGCGGCATTTCGAGTTGTCGTCCGTCAAGCGTTACGGCATAGTTTTCCAACGATACGGTAAGGCCCGGAAGCGCAATCGTACGCTCCGGCTCCGTCGGCATGCTTCTGCGCAGCACCGCTTTGATACGCGCAATCAGTTCCTTTGCGTCGAACGGTTTTGATATGTAATCGTCCGCCCCAAGTTCCAGCCCCTGCACGCGGTCGCCCGTGTCGCCTTTTGCCGTAAGCATGATGACCGGCGTTTCGCTCTCCATGCGAATGTCGTGCAGCACGGCCCATCCGTCCCGTCCCGGAAGCATGATGTCCAGTACGACGAGCGTAGGCTTGGTTTCGTGAAACGCCGCCATCGCGGAGGTTCCGTCGGCGCAGGTAAAAACCTGGAAACCGGCCTTTTTTAAGTACAGCTCGATGATGGCCAGAATATTGCGGTCGTCATCGATGACCAGAATGGTATTGTTTTCCATCCGATCACCTCCGTTGTTGTTTAGTTGTATATGTATTGCAAGATCTCATATTTGGATTGAGTATAGCAGTTTTTTATTCATTTGTCCAACAGATCGTCGTTTCATTGCACGATGGCGACACAATCGTTTACCGTGTTGCCGATCTCCCGATATATTTGCTTTTTTTGTCTCGTCAGAGCTTAAGCGAGACAATCGTAACACCCGCGTCGCCTTCCCCGTAAGCGCCCAGCCGATATGTTTTTACACGAGGGTTCCGCTTCAAATACGCCTGCACGCCCGCACGCAACGCACCGGTGCCTTTGCCATGAACAATAGAGAATTCTGAAATTCCAGTGATGCAAGCGTTGTCGATGAACCGATCTATTTCCATGCAGGCCTCCTCGACCATCTGCCCGCGCAGATCCAGGCGCATCACGCTGCCGCGGTCTTCGCTAAGCGTCACTTTTACGGACGTTTTTTTCGGTTTCTCCTTCACTTCAACGGGTCTGAGGTCGTTCAGCGGTACGCTCATCTTGATGATCCCCGCCTGCACCAGCACTTCACCCCTGCCGTCAGCGGGCTTGAGTACGGTCGCTTCCTGTCCGAACGTAATCAGCCGTACACGCTGGCCGGGACCGACCGATGCAGGCGGTTCACCCGCGCTCTCGCGCTGTGCGGACTGCTCATAGAGCCGTTCTTCCGTTTCACGCATTGCGTCGCGCGACTTCTGCACCGCTCTTTCCAATTGTTTTTTATCGATGTTTTCGACGGTGCGAAGCTGCGCAATCAGCCGTTCCATATCTCGGCGCGTCTCCTGCACCATGCGCCGCGCGTCCTCCTTAGCCTTGTGGCGCAGACGCGTCTTCTCTTCCTCCAGTTTTTCTTTCTGCTTTTGCAGTTCCCCTCGTATCTTATCTGCTTCAGCGAGCGCCCTTTTTGCTTCGTCACGATCATTCTCCGCGTTTCTTCTGGCTTCTTCCGCCTCGGAAAGTACGGTTTCAAACGCAACGTCCTTCTTTTGCAGATACGCCTGCGCCCGCACGATCACTTCCTCGCTGAGTCCAAGCCTTCTAGAAATCTCAAACGCGTTGGACTTCCCCGGAATACCGATGAACAGCCGGTACGTCGGGCAAAGTCGGTCTACGTCGAATTCCATAGAGGCGTTCTGCATCCCGGGGTGCATCAGCGCGAACGCCTTGATTTCGCTGTAGTGCGTCGTAGCGACGGTCAGCGTACGGCGTTGATAGAGATTCTCCAGCACCGCCTGTGCAAGCGCGGCGCCTTCGATCGGGTCCGTCCCCGCACCCAGTTCGTCCAGCAGAACCAGTGAATGCGCATCCGCTTCGGCGAGTATGCGTACCGTGTTGGTCATATGTGCGGAGAATGTTGAAAGCGACTGTTCGATGGACTGTTCGTCGCCGATATCGGCAAATACGCTGTCGAACACCGAGAGTTCCGTTCCGATTTCCGCAGGGATAAACATCCCGCTCATCGCCATGATCGCGAAAAGGCCGACCGTTTTAAGAGTCACGGTCTTCCCGCCGGTATTTGGTCCCGTGACGATCAACGTCTGAAACGTCTCCCCCATCCATATATCGACAGGAACGACCGCCTCCCGCGGGATCAGCGGATGCCGCCCTTTCACAATGCGGACGCGCCCATCCTCGTTCAGTTCAGGCCGGACTGCACGCATGTCGCGCGCCATAACCGCGCGCGCGAAAATTACGTCCAGCACGCCCATCATATTGACGCTGGCATGGATTTCATCCGCAAACGGTGAAATCATCGCGGTCAGGCCGGAAAGGATACGTTCGATTTCATTCTTTTCTTCTGCAAGCAGGCGTTTGTTTTCGTTGCCCAGCTCGACAACTGCGGCAGGCTCTATAAACAGCGTTGCGCCGCTGCTGCTCTGGTCGTGCACGAGTCCCGGCACCTGTGAACGATACTCGGACTTTACCGGAAGCGCATATCTGCCGTTACGTATGGTGATCAGCGATTCCTGCAGGTATTTCTGCGTAGTCGCGCTTTTCAGCATGCCGTTGAGTTTTTCACGCACGCGTTCGTTGACGATTTTCATCTGCCGGCGAATCCTGCTCAGTTCCGGGGATGCGTTGTCCGATATTTCATCTTCGGCAGGAATACAGCGCGCAATCTCCTCCTCCGCAGAACGGTGCGACGTTAGCTGATTGGCCATATTACATAGAAGCTTTTCCGCCTCGCCGGCTTGCAGAACGTCTTTCGCCTCGCGCGAGGCGCGCATCGCAGAAGCAATTGCCAGCAGTTCCCGCGCGCTTAAGAAAAGCGCCGCGTGCATGCGTCCGGCAAGTTCACGCACGTCGGGAAATCCGGAAACCGGCGTCCTGCCCGTGCGGGTATAAATCGCTTCTGCTTCCGCAGTCTGCTCCTGCAGCGTTTCGGCTTCTTTCAGGTTGATCGCCGGACGCAGTTTCCCGGCATATTCCATGCCAACCTCGCTGGCGAGATGCTGCTGCAGAATGCTCAGTATTTTATCGAATTCCAACGTATAGAACGTCTTATCGTATATCATATTCTCTCCTAACCATGAAAAAGCCCCGTCAATTCGAGTATGACGGGGCGGCGGAACCTGTATTTCAGTTGCGTTCCTTTAAAAACTCCGCTATGCGGCGCATCGCTTCTTCGATGTCCCTCATCGAGGTAGCGTAACAGCACCGAATATGCCCCTCGCCGGCTTCGCCAAACGCGCTTCCCGGTATGGTAACCACTTTTTTACTCTCCAGAAGACTATCGCAGAATTCCTCGCTGGACAGTCCCGTGGAGCGGATCGACGGAAACACATAAAATGCACCTTCAGGCTCGTTGCACTCCAGTCCGAGCGCATTAAACGCGTCGATGATATATCGCCTGCGCATCGCATATTCTTCGATCATGGCACGGGTGTCTGCAAAGTCGTCCGCAAAGCCGGTCTCCAGCGCGGCAACACCAGCCCATTGCGCGGTCGTAGGCGCGCACAGCATGGTAAGCTGATGCACCTTTCGCATCGCCGCAATGATATCTTTCTGTCCGGCGGCATAACCGAGCCGCCATCCCGTCATGGAAAACGCTTTAGAAAATCCATTCAGTACAATCGTACGCTCGCGCATGCCGGGCAGCGCCGCAAATGAACGGTGCCGCTTCCCGTTGAACGTGAGTTCGGCGTAGATTTCATCCGTAATCACGATGGCGTTTGTTCCACGCACGACGTCCGCGATGGCTTCCAGATCTTTCTGTTCCATGATCGCGCCGGTCGGATTGCTAGGAAACGCCAATAGGATTGCTTTCGTTTTGGATGTGATCGCAGCCTTAAGCGCCTCGGGACGAAGCCGGAAGCGATCTTCGTGGCGCGTAACGACCGTTACGGGTTTGCCGCCCGCAAGTTCGACCGCAGGACGATAGGAAACATAGATCGGCTCATGGACGATAACCTCGTCGCCGGGGTTAATAATCGCACGCATGGCAAGATCGATCGCCTGGCTTGCGCCGACGGTTATCAAAACGTTATCGATCGACTCGTAACCGGAAATATCGTAACGATCCTTCAGATACCGCAGAATCAGCTCCCGCAGATGCGGGTCACCGGAATTAGACGTATAGGCAACGCGGCCGTTCTGTAGTTTTTGATCGGCGTATGCGCGGATGCGCTCCGGTGTAGGAAAGTCGGGTTCGCCGACGCCGAGGCTGATATAGCGCTCGTCCAGCAAATCGAAATACTTCCTGATACCGGAAGGCGGTATGCGTTTTACGCAGTCCGAAATCGAATTTATATAATCCATAAACACGTCCTGTTCAAAAAAGGTAGATATATCATAACATGCGCCTGTAAACGCGTCAAACAGATTGGTGTCAGTCGCTGCCGTTCAATTCATCGCAATACCATTCAGCGATTCAAACCGTTCGTTTGCCAGTTCTATCATTCTTGCACTGTCATCCGAAGGCGACGCGGCAATCTCACGTGCGGCGCGTCCCGCCTGTTCGAGAAGCCGCATGTCCATCGCGCCGGCCAAAGCGGCGATTCCCGATTCGCCATGCTGGCGAACGCCGATAAAATCACCCGGCCCACGCAGCAGCAAATCCTTTTGTGCAATCTCAAATCCATCGTTTGTCTTCGTAAACGTCTGTATTCTTTCGTTTTCTTCTTTGCTTTTCGTACCGTACAGTAAAAAACAATAAGCTTGCTCAGCACTTCTTCCGACACGGCCCCGAAGTTGGTGCAGTTGGCTTAAGCCAAAGCGTTCCGCTCCTTCAATAACCATATTACAGGCGTTCGGGACGTGAACGCCGACCTCGACGACCGTCGTGGAAACCAGTATACCGGTTTCGCCCGCACGGAAAGCCTGCATCACGCGCGTTTTCTCATCTTCGCGCATCTGCCCGTGCAGCATGCCAATCTTGGTTCCCGGCATCGTTTTTTTCAGTTCCGCATACAGCGTCTTAACGCTGGGGCACTCGATGTTTTCGCTGTCCTCGATGAGCGGACAAACCACATAGCTCTGCACGCCATCCTTGGCCTGTCCGGCCAGATAGGCATACATATCCGCACGTCTGCCTGCAGGGATTACGCTGGTTTTAACCGGCTTGCGCCCCGGCGGCATCTCGTCAATTATGGAGATATCCAAATCTCCGTAAACAATCAGTGCGAGCGTCCGCGGAATCGGCGTTGCACTCATCACTAGGATGTCCGGCCTCGCGCCCTTTTCCAGCAGCGCCGCACGCTGTCTTACGCCAAAACGGTGCTGTTCGTCCGTAACGACGCAGCCAAGGTCATAGAATCGCACGCCGCCAGAGAGCAGAGCGTGCGTACCGGTCACGCACAGCGCCGTTCCGTCGGCAATGCGCCGCAGGGCGGCATCTCGCTGCTTTTTTTTCATGCCCCCGGTTAACAGCACCGCCGCGTCTCCAAAAATTTTTCGCAGATTTTGATAGTGCTGTTCGGCGAGAATCTCCGTCGGGGCAAGCAGAGCGCCCTGTTTTCCGTTTGCGGATGCGACACAAAGCGCATACAGCGCGACAGCCGTCTTGCCGGATCCCACGTCGCCCTGTAGCAACCGATTCATCGGTATGTTCTTTGCCATGTCTTCCGCTATCTCGCCCATCACGCGTTTCTGCGCGTTCGTAAGCGCGTACGACAGTTTCGCGCAATAGCGTTCAAATACGCCGTCCGTATCGAACGCAAACCCGTTTTGCCTTGTCCGTTCAGATTTTTGTTCCTCGACCGCTAAAAAATAAAGAAGCGCATTTTCGAAATCCAGCCTCGTTCGCGCCAACTGCAGCGCATCCGCACTGATCGGAAAATGTGCATGCCGCAACGCAAGCGCAAGCGGCGCAAGACGATACCGCTCTCTTACGGTCGCGGGCAGTGTCTCGTCGATATCGTCCCAAAGCGTCTCCAAAACAGATAGCTGCGCATCCCGCCACACACGCTGACTGAGCCCCTTGATCGTCGTATAAACCGGCAATATCCCAGGCAACGCATCGGTGATAGCCGGATTCGTCAGAGAAACATTCCTCTTTCTGGAAACGCGGCCGCAGGCAAATATGGTTTCTCCCGCTTTAAGCCGGGCACATCGGTACGGCTGGTTGAACCATTTGAGCGTCACGCTGCCCGTTTCGTCCTGAGCGGAAACGGAAACAACGCTCATTCCCCCTTTTCGGAAGTATTTCGGCGCGGAAGCAATCCGTACCTGAACCGCTGCGTTTTCCCCGTCGGCAAGCGCGCATACGGGCGTGACTGACGAGTAATCGAGATAGCCGCGCGGCAGCCGGTCGAGAAGACTGCGCGCCGAACACACGCCAAACTGCCTAAACTGTTCCGCGCGCTTTGGTCCGATGCCTTTGATATCTGTCAGCGGTACGTCTTTCATATTCCCGAAAAAACGACCGGCGACGGATTTATTTCCGCTGAACTCATTCACTCAGGCGGTATTTTTTCCGTCGTCGGCCGGTATGTTTCTAAGTCGCCGCCTGTGCGCAGCCGTTCGGCTTTACCGGTGCTACTGCACGGCGATGTAGTAGTAATACAGCGGCTGTCCGCCTTTCAGAACGACAAACTCCGCGTCCTTGTATTCGTCTTCCATAGTCTCCGCAATCATTTCGGCGTTTTCCTGCGTCTGATCCTCTCCGAAATACAGCGTTACGGTACAGGCGTCGTCGCCCTTGTTTTCAATCATCCTGCGGATAAGCGCCATCGCAGCGTGCTCAACGGTATCGCCCGTAACCGCCATGTGATTGTTCATCAGACCGATCATATCGCCTTTTTTAATCTTGTTGCCCTCGATGCTCGTATCGCGCACCGCATACGTCACCGCGCCGCTGACAACTTCTTTGATCGCCGTCTTCATCGCCTGTTCGTTTTCTTCAATGGAAGCGTCCTTGGAATATGCCATGCAAGCGGCAATCCCCTGCGGGATGGTCTTCGTCGGAATCAGCACAACGCCCTTTTTCGTCAGCTCGCCCGCCTGCTGCGCGGCAAGGATGATATTGGAGTTGTTCGGCAACACGAAAACGTTTCTCGCATTGATTTTATTGATCGCGGAGGCGATCGAATCGATGCTCGGATTCATGGTTTGTCCGCCGGAGATCAGCGCGTCAACGGCAAGTGCGCGGAACAACTCGTCTACGCCGTCGCCCGTGCTGACGGCCAGGAGTCCGAACTCCGTTTCATTTTTCTTGCGTTCTTCCAACATGACGCGGTTTTGCTCGCGCATGTTTTCGATCTTCAGATTTTCCAGTTCGCCGAATCGCAGCGCCATCTGCAGAACCTTACCGGGTGCGTTGGAGTGCACATGCACTTTGATCATGTCCGCATCACTCGCAACGACGACAGAGTCTCCAAGCCGCTCAAGGTGCTTCCTAAAGCTCTCAATCTCCGTTTCAACCGTTTCCGGCGTTAAATGAATGATAAAAAATTCCGTGCAGTAGCCGTAAACGATGTTTTCACCAGAGAAACTGTCCAATTCGGAAATCTCCGCTTTTTGCGGGACGATCTCTTCGTAACTTTCAACCTCTTCGCCGTCCAGCGAGAGTTTGAATCCGCGGTAGATGGTCAAAAGCCCCTTGCCGCCCGAGTCCACAACACCGGCTTCTTTCAGTACGGGCAGTTGCTTCGGCGTTTCAGCAAGCGCGCGCTCTCCGCTTTCGAGTATTTCATCCATGAGACGGTATACGTTCGCGCCCTGCTCCCAATGCAGCGAAACCTGTTCCGCAATCACGCGCGAAACGGTAAGGATCGTGCCTTCCTTCGGTTTCATCACGGCCTTATATGCCGCCTCGCTTCCCATAGTCAGCGCGCGCGCAAGGAGCTCGGCGTTTACGTACGTTTCCCCTTTAAAGGCGCGCGAAAAACCACGGAACAGCTGCGACAGAATGACGCCCGAGTTGCCGCGCGCGCCCTTGAGCGCGCCCATGCTCAGCGCGTCCGCTACCCGTGAGGCGGTCGCGTCTTCCGGCAAAGCGCGGATTTCGTGTACAGCGCTCTGCATTGTCATTGACATATTGGTGCCCGTATCCCCGTCTGGAACGGGGAATACATTCAAAGCGTCTATCGTCGCTTTGTTCTTCTCCAGCAACGCAGCGCCTGCGATAATCATATCGCGCAGCTGTGCGCCGCCGATCAATACGTTATTATCCAATTTACCCTCCGAGTGTTCGGGTCCCAGTGCCGAACTGCGTTATACGCGAATGTTTTCAACGTGAACGTTTACGGCGTTGACCGTAAGCCCCGTCATTTCTTCCACCCGGTATTTTACGTTGCTCTTCGCGTTGCGCGCCACAGCGGGCAACGACACACCGTACTCGAGCGTAACGTAAAGATCGATTTCGATCACATCGGGAGAAACAACCGTAACCCTGACGCCGCGGCGCAAGTTATCTTTTCCGAACAGTTCGATAAACGAGTCCGCCGCTTTCTTGGAATTCATGCCGACGATGCCGTAATTTTCCACTGCCGCAAACCCGGCGATGCTGGCGATCAGGTCGTCCGCAATCGTAATCTTCCCCATAGTCGTAGACATTTCCGCTGCCATAAGTTACGCCTCCTTTTCGATTACTTATATTTTATACCATGCGGTTTTTACCCGCAACCACGTAACCTCTTTACCGCGGGCCGCCGCAAGGCGTTATTGTTACCAGCATGTGACAATTCTGAAAAGGACGTTATGCATCCTCAGGAAGCAGCGCGTTATGGAAGACCTCCTGCACATCGTCGTTTTCATCCAGTTTATCCAGAAATCGCAAGACTTTTTCCACCGTTTCCGGGTCTTCAATTGCAACCGTGTTCTGCGGTATCATCTGCAGTTCGGCGGAAATAAAATCGTAACCGTTTTCTTCAAGCGCTTCACGTACCGTGGAAAACTCCGCCGGGGCGGTATAAACCTCGAACGCGTCATCCTGAGCCGCAAAATCCTCCGCGCCGGCTTCCAGCGCCTGCATCATTACCTCGTCCTCATCCATAGACGCGGTACGTTCGATCACAATGAGACCCTTCTTTTCGAACATCCACGCCACGCAGCCGCTGTTTCCGAGGTTGCCGCCGCTTTTATCGAAAATATGACGCATCTCTGCGGCGACACGGTTGCGGTTGTCCGTCAGGATTGAGACAATGACCGCCATGCTGCCGGGACCGTACCCTTCATAAGTGATTTCTTCATAGTTTACAGACGCGCCTTCGCCGGCCGCCTTCTTGATGGAACGGGCGATGTTATCGTTCGGCATGTTATTTGCCTTTGCTTTGGCAATCACGTCCCGCAATTTGCTGTTGTTTGCCGGATCCGGACCGCCTGCTTTTACGGCAATCGCAATTTCCCTGCCGATCTTGGTAAATATCCTGCCGCGCTGCGAATCTGTTTTTTCTTTTTTATTCTTAATATTCGCCCATTTGGAATGTCCTGACATAACGTCCTCCTACTTCCCTTTCCCTGCGTTTCTGATTTCCTTATATTTCTCCGCCAACGACTGCAAGTCTTCCCAGGCGTCTCTCTTTTTCGATTCGTCCCGCAGAAGCGCCGCAGGATGATACGTCGGCATAAACCATACGCCGCATTTTTCAACCCAACTGCCGTGCATGCGCGTGATTCGCACATCCGGATCATAAAGATATTTCGCCGCGGTTGCCCCAAGGCAGACGACGATCTTCGGCCGGATCAGCGCATACTGCTTCCTGAGCACCGGCAGGCAGGTCTGCGCTTCTTCGTCCAAAGGCGTGCGGTTGCCCGGCGGCCTGCATTTGACAATGTTGGTAATATACAGGTCTTCACGCTTCATGTCAATGGCCGCGATCATACGGTCCAGCAACTGTCCCGCTTTTCCAACGAAAGGACGGCCGATTCTGTCCTCGTCCCCGCCTGGGCCTTCCCCGACGAACAGGATGTCGGCGTCGCGGTTGCCTTCTCCCAAAACGATACTGCTGCGCCTTTTACACAGGCCGCATCTGTTGCAGCCGTGTATCTCTTCTTCGACGTTTTCCCAGCTTAGTTCCGGCATGTCACGCTCCATTCGGTTGAATTGCTTTATATCTGATCGGCCGCTTCCTCGTCCAGCATGAATATCACGTTCGGATGAAGCTGCAAGTAGCTCGCCGGCATCATCGGCACGACAGGCCCGGTAATCACAAGCCCAGCGACCGGCGCGAGATCGAAACCGGAAAGGATTGCGATCACGCGCTTGGCGGACATAATGGACGATATCCCCAGCGTAACGACGCGCCCGGTCTCCGTCCGCTCGACATGCGTAATAGGCGCGAGCTCATTGGCCGGCATATTGCAGGCGATTCGTCCGTCCTTTCCGATCGTGCATACAAGCGTGTCCAATCCTCCTGCGTCCAGAATCGCATTTTCATAGTCGTTGCATGCAACGCTCCAGTCATGCGCGTCCGTATTGGGAGAAAAAACGTTTTCCGGCAAAATATTCACGCGGTTATAAAGCATCGTGCGCATACGGGCTTCAGCCGTTTCGCCCCCGCTAGCTTTAACCTGCTCAAAAAGATTAAATGCGCGTATGGTAGTCCAGTCAAGAAGCCCGTCGTTGGTCATGCCGGCGATCTTCCGATATGTTTCAGAAAGCGAGCGTGAACAATCCAATCCCAGTACGCTCGTCGGTTTTTCGATAATGCAGCCCGCAAGCAGCGTTGCGCCCGCCTGGCTGAGCGTATCGCTGTCCCGATAGACCAGTACGCTCATTTCGGTTCTCCCATTGCTTCAACCGCTTCGATAAACAGCAGTACGTCGCCGTATACATCCCGGCGGTTAATTTCGTTGAGCATTTCGTGGCGGCCGCCCTCATAAAGCTTCAGCTCCGCATTATGGCCCGTTTTCTTCAGCCACCCGTATACCTGCTTAACGCCTTTGCCTTTGCCGCCAACGGGATCCATTGCGCCGGACATGATAAAAATCGGACGTTTTGGCACACGCGATGCCCATTTTTCGTTTGAAATCTCCGCCAGCCCGTTGAACACGTCGAGCATTGCATGCGCCGTAAAGGGAAACCCGCAGGCTTCGTCCGCTTCATACCGATCGACCGTTTCATTATCGCGAGAAAGCCAGTCGTTTTCGGTGCGATTCGGTCGAAACGCTTTATTATAGGACCCAAAGCTCATTTTAAACAGTGTTAAACTCGGCGTCTTTCCGCCGGTTTTCTTGATCTCGCGTTTTGCGATCGCCTTACCGATGCCTAGCACGGGGTTGCTCCCCGCCGTACCGGAGAAGATAAACGCATCGAAATCTTTGCCGGTCCGTCCCGCATATGTGCGAGCGAGAAAAGACCCCATAGAGTGGCCAAAGAGTATGAACGGAATACCCGGATAGTCCTCTTTCACGAGGTCGCGCATCGTACGCATGTCCTTTAAAACGGCATTCCAGCCGGCTTTTTCGCCAAAATACCCTCTTGGTACGCCGTCGGCAATGCTCTTGCCGTGGCTCGCAATATCATTGCCGTAAACAAGAATCCCATTCTCGGCAAGGAACGATGCGAATTCGTTGTAACGATCGATATGCTCCGCCATACCATGCGTGATCTGGATCGCGGCCTGCGGGTCTTCGGGAATCCATAAGCGGTAACGGATGTTGCAAAGACCCGTCGCCGAAGGAAAGCGTTTTTCACGCTGCGTAAATTTCATACCTCGCACCTCTCCCATGATAATAAAAAAGTATACCACCTTAAGGCGGAATACTCAATATTTCATCGTGATTTCGCGTTGCATCCGGCCGTTGCATTACGGGTCAGCCGATCTCAACCGTCCGATATTCGCCAAACAGATCGGCTCCGGAATCTTCGTGCGTGATTACAAAAACCGGAACGCCGGCTTCGCGGATTGCCTCAACCGCCTTCTTTTTATTTCGCTCGTCCAGCCCGGTAAACGGCTCGTCCAAAAACAGCGTGTCGCCCTCATAGGCAAGCGCGCGCGCGATGGCAACGCGCCGCCGCATCCCACCTGACAACTCCCGCGGAAGCAGCGCCATACTTTCTTCCAGTCCAAGTTTTTCCAACGCCTTCGCCGCTCTTTTTTCATCCGAGCCCAACGCGGCGTTTTCCAGAGCGCTTGCCCATGGCAGTAATCTATCCTCCTGAAATACGACGGCAGGTTTTTGAAACGACACGCCCGTAATCGCGCCGGCGCCGGGTTTTTCCAAACCGAGCAGCAGCCGAAACAGCGTGGTTTTGCCCGCGCCGGACACGCCGCGCAGCACCGTTACGCCGCTTGCCGGCAGATCAGCGGAAAAATCATCGAAAACGGCCTTCTCTTCATAAGACAGCTTCAAATTGCGAATACTAATCACGGCGAATCCTCCTCATGCCTTTGACCAGCAACTTTTCAAGCAGCATGGAAAGAAGAATCACCATCAGCGTCCAGGCAAACAGATCTACCGTTTCGATGCGAAGTTTGGACTCATATAACCGATAACCGATCGAGCGCTGCGGCAGCGCGATAATTTCCGCAGCTACGCCGGACTTCCACGCGAAACCGAGCGATGTTGTACATGCCGCAAGAAACTGCGGCAGAACGGACGGAATATATATCTTGCGAATGATTTTTGCCCTTCCAAGACCGAAC
>CAYTHS010000061.1:0-2220 GCA_964437665.1 uncultured Oscillospiraceae bacterium | reverse complement strand
TTCGATCAGGCGCGGGTCGGTGTGCACGATTGCGTCCGCCGTATCCGTCCAAACCATCGGCATCACCATCAAAAGCGCAATAAACAACGGTACTAAGTTGGAATCCAGCCAAAGCAGCGCCAGCAGTATAAACGAAGTGACCGGCGTTGCCTTGACCAC
This sequence comes from uncultured Oscillospiraceae bacterium, assembly GCA_964437665.1. Taxonomy (GTDB): domain Bacteria; phylum Bacillota; class Clostridia; order Christensenellales; family CAG-138; genus UBA7703. The sequence goes on along the minus strand of CAYTHS010000061.1, from coordinate 2,061 downwards.
GCTGCGCAGCGGGGAGAGCAGGTCTTCCATCAGTCTGCTGCGCGCGGTTGCCACCGCAAGCAGTATCCCGAGGACGATGCCTAGCACATACCCGCTCATAATCCGCATCAGCGTCAGCCCGGTAATCGCCCAGCTTTCCCATCGACCCAGCAGCGAAATCAGGCGCGTAAGCGTGGAAAGCGGCGCGGGAAGCAACAGCTCCCTGCCGACGAGCAGGCTTGCCGCTTCCCACACCGCTAAATAGATGAGCGCTATCAGCGCTTTTTTCAGCCAGTTTCTCTTAACCGCCATAGTAGAAGTCTTCGCCGGGCAGCGCGCCGCCGACGGAGGCCGGGTTCGCTCCAAAGAGCACGTTCAGCATCGCATTCGAGGCTTCGATCATCTCTTCGCCCGTGATGCAGACGATGTTGCTGCGCGGGATCGCCTGCCTGGCGATTTCAGCGGACGCAACGATCCCGAGCGTCGCAATCAGGTCCGCCGCATCGTCTTGCGTATTCACGCGGTTCACGGAATCCTGATAATCTTTCAGAAAATCCTTGATCGCTTCCGGATTTTCATTATAGTAGTCACGGCTGGCAATGTAAACGCCCTGCACGAGTTTAGTGCCGGAAGCTTCCTCCCAGGCTTCGTTGAGATCGAGCGCAATCCGTGCGTCCGGATTTTTCAGCGTAACGGAAGAAACGAACGGTTCCGGCAGCATGCCGATCTCGGTTTCCCCGCTGGCGAGCAGCGCGGCCAGCGCGGTGTGTTCGCCGGCATAATCAACCGTAACCTGGTCGGTCATGCCGTTTGCATCCAGAAGATAATTCAGAACGAACTGGGGCGTGCTGCCTTCTCCCGTTGCGGAAACCGTCTTTCCTGCAAGGTCAGCAAACGTGCTCACCGTGTCGCCGTTTTCAACAACGTAGAGCACGCCGAGCGTATCGATGCAGAGTACGACCACATTGCCTTCCGTTTTGTTATACAGCGTGGAAGCAAGGTTAATCGGGACTGCGGCAACGTCGATTTCGCCGCTGACGAACTTGCCGACCACTACGTCAGGCGCGTCATAAAGCTCAACCGAGTAATTCTCAGTATCCTCGCTCATCAGGTAGGATATGCCGAGCCCGGTCGGCCCCTTCAGCGCTGCAACATTCATCGGCTCGGCGGGTGCCTTTGCGCAGCCCAACGCCAGTAGCATCGCGGCACTTAACAAAACAGCAATCAGTTTTTTCATTCGTTTTCTCCTTTCGACAGGCGAAACGCCCGTCCGCAACGTTCTATTTTCCCTTCGGAAACCAGTTTATCGATGGCTCGGTAAAGCGTCGTCCGGCTGATTCGAAGTGCTTCCGCAAGAGCGGAAACGCTCCATTCCGGTCGGTATACACCATTTTCAGCATGCTGCGAAATGTGCCGGAAGACGCGTTCCTCCACGGTCTGCGGCAGAAATCCGTCCAAACGCGCGCTCAAAAAGCGTATCCGCGCCGTAAGGTAATCGAGATAGTTTTCAACGATCCCGAAATTGTTTTTCATCATACGCTTGAGCGTTTCTTCCGGAATCAGAAGCACCCATGTGCTTTCGGCCGCCGTTACGCGGGCGACATAATCCGGTTCGTGATGAAACAGCGCCGCCGCACCGAACAATTGTTTCCGGCGCAGCACGCTCATCGGCATTTTACCCGTATCGCTTTCCTTTATGACCATGCAGCGTCCGTAAAGAATGATCCCCAGCACACGCGCCTTTGCGCTGCGGTCCAGAACCACCTCGTCTTTATGATAGTGTTTCACGAGTATTTCGTCTTCATCCAGCAACACGCGTATATCCGCCTCCGGGATGCCTGCAAACAGAAAAGTATCCGAAACAAGCGCTGCATATGCGGTTGGATTGGTTGATCGGCTCATCCGAAACACCTCATTATTTGTTTCATATGATACATTATATTGCATTACACGAAAATGTCAATGCTATTCCGTAATTCATTATCGATTTATCTGCATTTACCCAAAACTTATTTTTCGGGAGCAGTCTAGGGTGCGTTTCTAAAATCACAAAAGCGCATTTCCGCCGTCTCGACTTGCATA
>CAYTHS010000060.1:0-17859 GCA_964437665.1 uncultured Oscillospiraceae bacterium | reverse complement strand
GAGACGGAGACGATCACGCTGAACCTGCCGTCGCTGACGGATGACGAACGCGAAATTCTGCTGGAAGGCTGCCTGATGAACTACTACGCCGCGCAGACGAAAAAATAACAAAACACGCATCAGAAAGGAACCGATTATGAGCCTGATCAAGATGAAGACTCCGCTCGTCGAAATAGACGGTGACGAGATGACCCGCATTCTTTGGCAGCAGATCAAGGATGAACTGATCCTGCCGTTTGTGGACCTCAAGGCGGAATACTACGACCTTGCTCTGACCGAGCGCGAGAAAACACGCGACCGGATTACGGTTGACGCGGCAAACGCCATCAAAAAGTACGGCGTGGGCGTCAAATGCGCAACCATTACGCCCAATGCTCAGCGCATGAAGGAATACGGCCTCAGTGAAATGTGGAAGAGCCCAAACGGTACAATCCGCGCCATTCTGGACGGAACGGTTTTCCGCGCGCCGATTCTGATCGACTCCATCAAGCCGGTCGTCAAAAACTGGAAAAAGCCGATAACAATCGCTCGTCACGCCTACGGCGACGTATACCGTGCAACGGAGTACCGTGTGCCGGAAAAGGGCAAAGCGGAACTGGTCTTTACGGGCGAAACCGGCGCAGCATTCCGTAAAACGATCTACGATTTCGAATGTCCGGGCGTTTTACAAGGGATGTATAATAAGGATTCTTCGATCAAATCGTTCGCGCGCAGCTGTTTCCAGTATGCGCTGAGCACGAAGCAGTCTCTCTGGTTTTCCACCAAAGACACCATCAGCAAGGTTTACGATCACACGTTTAAGGATATCTTCGAGGAAATATATGAGGCGGATTATCAAGCGAAGTTCGAAGAAGCCGGACTCACCTATTTTTACACGCTCATCGATGACGCTGTGGCGCGCGTCATCCGCTCCGAGGGCGGCTACATCTGGGCCTGCAAGAACTACGACGGCGACGTGATGAGCGACATGGTCAGCACGGCGTTTGGCAGCCTCGCGATGATGACCAGCGTGCTCGTTTCCCCGGACGGCAACTTCGAGTTCGAAGCCGCGCACGGCACGGTCACGCAGCATTACTACCGCCACCTGAGGGGCGAACAGACCAGCACGAATCCCATGGCGACCATCTTCGCCTGGAGCGGCGCGCTCAAAAAGCGCGGCGAGCTGGACGGACTGCCTGAGCTCGTCGCATTCGGCGAAAAGCTGGAGGCGGCTTCCATCGAAACACTGAACGCAGGCGTCATGACTAAGGACCTGGTCGGTTTGGTCGAAGGGGCAAAGCCCGAAGCGGTCACGAGCATTGAGTTCATCCATGCGATCAAGCGGCGGCTGTCCGGCGCGTCCCCCAAAGAGTAATCAACTGGAAAAGTCGATGATTAGTCGGCTTTTTCCGCCCGGTTTTCGGGCAAATACAATCGGCGTCATATAATAAAACAGCGCTGTGCGGACGGAACTCGTACATTCCTTCTGCCAGCGCTCAATTATGTCTCCGGCGTATTCAAAATACCTGAATCCGTTCATGTTCGGGCATTCGTCCCACAATCTTCCGTTGAAGTATGCTGTATGTGGCTCTGCAATGCAGGTTTGAGCGCCCGCCCCGGGGTTTTATCCACACCATCCTGCCTGCCGATTGATTTGCAAAGTCATCCTCAATCCTTCCGATTCCGCTCCAGCACTACGGATGCTGTCAGAATACCCTATCTGCGGTATCTGTTATACACGATCTTTCAGACTTTAGAAACACACCCTAGTCTATACATCAACAAACCCGCGTAGCCCGGCATAAGTTGCATCATGAATGAACTGCGCAACTTGCTTTGTGCTCATTTCCATGCCCTCCTGTATCCACTTCTGTATAACGGAAACGCTCCCGTTCACGGAAAAGCAATACAGCAATTCAACTTGCTCGTTGCCGGTCCGCATACCGGCGGCTTGCCATTCCCCAATGGTTTTGTCATGTGCCAGGTAGATGATCTGCCGAAGAAAATCCTTATCGCCGTATTCGGAAAAAAGCACGCTGCATAGATCACGGTTTTCATAAATCACCTGACAGATCTCACGCAGCAACGCAGAGATGCTTCCACTTTTCAGCGAGTTTTCGATAGATGCTCTTACTTTCTCATAAAGCTCTTCCTCTATACTTTTCAAAAGCGCTTCGGGGCTGTCGTAATGCGAATAAAACGTGTTGCGATTCAGATTTGCATGGCGGCAGAGCTCCGTTGGCGTGATTTTCGCTATGGGCTTTTCCTTCATCAGCGCCAACAGGCTTTCCCGAAGAAACATCTTTGTGTAAAGCACCCTTCGGTCTGTTTTATTTGAACTATGCTTCATATTTTCTCTCCAAATCGTTCACAAGATAACGAACACATCGAACATTAACCGTTAAATAACAAGCTGTTTTTATCGAACATGCTGTTGATTAACTAACATATTGTTAGCATAATATAAGTATCATATTCGGTCAAGCGATCTCTGCCGCATACGCTCGCCGATTGGCAAGCCTGCAAGGTGTCCGCCGCTCCAAACCGAAGTCTTGAAACACGAAAGGAACCGCTTGTGAACACGAATCAATTCGAGATCATCGCAGTCGGCGCAGGCCCCGGCGGGGTTACGGCGGCTTCTCTGCTGGCAAACAGCGGAAAGCGCGTGCTGCTATTGGATAAAAACCCCAAGCCGGGCGGGCGCATGATGACCATCCAGCGGGACGGCTTTTCCTACGAACTGTTCCCTATCAACTGCATACCGCAGCATAATTCTTTGTTTGAAAAGCTCAGCAAAACCTTGGGTAAGCAAAATCAAGTTACACCAATTTATGGGGATGATTATGGAATCGGACGATTGTATTACGAGGACAAAGCCGGCAGGATTACGTCTGCTGAAATGGGTTATAAACTCAAGCAGTTACTGGGTTTTCCGGGGCTCATGGGCGTAAAGCTATGGCAATTTCGTTCGCTGTTTCGCATGGCGCGTGTTTTGAAAAAGCTCTTGTCCGTCAGTGAAAAAGGAATTCAATGCCTTTACGGCATCTCGGCCATGGACTATTTCGACAGTCTCGGTCCGGTTCCGTCCGGTTTTCGAACATTTGTGCTGGGTTCATTTGGGGAGGGCGCGTTTGAAATGACATCCGACCGCGTTGCCGCAGGCGAGATGATAAAAATGTTCCAGCTGTCCATTCACAGCGGAAGCGGGCGGTATTATGAAGGCGGCGTCGGCCACTTTTTTGAGGTGATGGCGCAAGCGGTGGAAGAAAACGGCGGGGCGCTGCGGATGAACACGCGCGTTGCAGCCATCAACACGGAAAGCGGGAGAGTCGCGGGCGTCACCACGCAATCGGGCGAAACTTTTTTTGCCCCCATCGTCGTCAGCAACGCAGGAATCCGGCAAACAGTGCTCAAGCTGGTGGGCGAAGAACACTTTGAACCCGCTTATACCGCCCGCATGAAAAATCTGGAAAACAACCTTGCCTGCGTGGGTTACCGCTATTTTACAAGCAAGCCCGTTTTGAACAGCCCCATGATGGTGCTGTTCCCCGAGGGAAGCGTCGCCGCATACAGAGAGTTTGAAGAGCTCGAACGAGAGAAGAAAAAGCCCGAAAGTGGTTACATCTACCTGGGCACAACGTCCCTTTACCCCAACATGGCGCCTGCGGGCAAGCAAGTGATCTACGCCGTCGCTTCATGCCTTCCGGATATCGGCATAGACCCGAAACCATACCTCGAATACATCGAGGAGGGTGTTCGCAAATTTGCGCCGCATCTGTATGAACCTGGCGTGATCGAAAAAACGGAAGTCATGACGCCCGCCATCGTTCCAGGCGTCGGCAACGATTCCATTTTCCCCGGCCAAGGCGGTGAATCCTATGGAATTGCAAATTCCATAGGGCAAGCGGGCCCGGAGCGTCCTGAAGCGGAAACGCCAATCGACGGATTATATGTGGTTGGGAACGACGCCGCAGGGTTCGGGCTTGGCACCCACCAGGCTGTCGACTCCGGCTTTATCGTATTTGATAAAATCATGCAAAGGCTTGGTGATCATTGACATGGCGCGCAAACCAATATTCATCGTAACCGGCGCAGCAGGACATCTAGGCGGCTATGTGGTCAGAGAACTGCTTTCGCAAGGCTTCGTCGTGCGTGCGCTTGTGCTTCCCGGCGAAACATGTCCCGCTTTCATAGACGTCAACCGGCATCTGCTCACAGAATATACGGGAAACGTATGCAAGCCCGGGTCCCTCTCACCGTTGTTTAAAGACTTTGAGACGGAATCGTTCACCGTCGTCCACTGCGCCGGCATCGTTGCGATCACGCAGAAGCCGGATGAGCGGCTGTATGCCGTGAACGTTTGCGGCACGGAGAATATCATAGCCGCATGCAAACAATATCGTGTGAAAAGACTGGTTTACATCAGCTCGGTGCATGCCATCCCGCCTTTGCCGTGCGGGCAGACAATGTGTGAAGTGGAATCATTTTGTCCCGATAAAGTGCCCGGCTACTACGACAAAACCAAAGCCATCGCAACGCAGCGAGTTCTGGACGCAGTCAAGGAAGGGCTTGACGCCGTGGTAATACATCCCTCCGGCATCATCGGACCGAACGGGCTGCCGACAGGCAATATGATGCACCTCATCGCAAGGTATATCACCGGAAAACTCCCCGCGGCAGTAAGCGGCGGCTTTGATTTTGTCGACGTTCGGGATATAGCGTCGGGTATCGTCGCCGCGGCGGCCAAAGGCAGGCGCGGCGGTTGCTATGTGCTTTGCAACCGCTTTGTTAACCTCAAAGAACTCTTTGGTTTGCTCTCGCAGGCGAGCGGAAGGAAAGAGTTGAAACTCTACCTGCCGCTTTGGGTCGCAAAAACAGTTGCTCCGTTCGCCGAAGTTTATTACCGCCTCTCGGGAAAAACACCCTTTTTTACTCGTTATTCCCTGAAAACTCTTTCTGAAAACAGCGTTTTCTCCCACAAAAAAGCAAGCCGGGAACTCGGCTATCGGCCCCGGCCGCTCAAGGAAACGCTGTTTGATACGGTTGTGTGGCTGAAAAAAAGCCCTACGAGAAGTACTTCGCGTGATTTATTACAAAAAGCGAGAAGCATAAAACATAAATCTATCTGATTTTCAGGTTTGTTTTGGGCGGTAATAAATTTCCGTTCCCAATGCTCCGCTGCAAAATCGATCCACCCCTCGTCATTCGTGCCGGTTCCCAACCACAATCAAGGTTGGCATCTTTGCAGGGATGGAATCGACCGCAGCACCGCTTCAAATTACTGCGACAGCGTTTTCAACTTGCGAAACATTGATGATGCAGTCGTTCCCCCTAGGGTGTGTTTCTAAAGACTAGAAGATGCAGTTTTGCTGGATCGGATTGCAGATTGAGGTGAAAAACGCAGGCGCAGTAGTGCTGCACCGAGGCTTTTCAACAAGAATATGCAAGTTTAGGCGGCGGAAATGCGCTTTTGTGATTTTAGAAACACACCCTAGGCAGACAAAAGCAGCAGGGGCGGCTTTAGAAAAATAAGGCAGTCCGGCGCATATGAAAGCGCCCGTACAGCGCTTTGGCAAATCGCCGACGCCATAAGATGCGGGCCGTTCAGGCAAATTTGTGCAACAGGCAGCCCGCCGGAATGCTCCCTGCGAAAAATCGACGTTCCCCTCTTATCCGCAATAAGGCGATTCGTCAAAATCGGGGTAATTCACTCGGCAGCGCTCCAATACATCGTCAAGACGGATCGTATGTGCCGTTGCGCCAACGTGCTCGACGCAAAGGGACGCAATCGCGTTGCCAAACCGCGCACAGTCGATAAGACGGCTGCCGCTCGCCCGCGCAAACAGAAATCCGGCCGCAAAATTGTCCCCCGCGCCGGTTGTATCCACGCAGTTCTCGCAGCGGCATCCGGGAACAGCGCCGGAAACCTCGTCCGAATCGATGAAGCAGCCTTCTTTCCCGGTCTTGACGACCATACACTTCACGCCGTATCGACGGAAATCCCGGGCAACCCCCGCCGTTCCGATATGATCGGAAAGCAGTCCCGCTTCTTCCGCGTTGGCGAAAAGAATATCAATATACGGCCAAACGTTTCCCAAATCGGCAAGTGTTTCGCCGTTTTTTCGCTTGGTCATATCCGCGCAGAGAACGCACCCTTTCTTTTTTATCCCGGAAAAAAGCGTTTCGAGCGCTTGTGAATCAAATTTAGGAAACACAAATAAACTCGCAAAGCAAACCATCGGCGCGAGCGTTTCAACATAAGGCAAAACGTCGCCGACGGTCAGCGCGCGAAGGCTGCTGTGCGGGTCGGTAATGAAGCTTCTTTCCCCCTCCGTATCGATGAGAACAATATTCAGGCTGGTAGCGAGCCCAGTTTTGCGAAATATATGCGCCGTATCGAGACCGTTTTCGCGACAATAAGCAAGCGCCATATCCCCGCCGGAATCGTAGCCGACCTTGCTGACAAGATCAACCTTCCCGCCCAGGCGGGACAGCGTCACAGCCTCGTTCAGCGCATCACCGCCAAAGCTCAGACGGATTTGTCCGGCGGCATGAGAGCCTTCGCGCACCACCGGCTCGTCGATTCCCTCGACAAGCGCGTCCAGATGCGCAGCTCCTATAATACTGAAATGCCGCATGGTCCTCCTTTATTCGCCGTGCTGAAATTGTTTGAGCCGTTCCATTGCATAATACGCGCCGCCGACTACGCCGATATCGACGGCGTTGGACGCGCGCAGCAGCGTGAAATCGTCCCCCGGATAGGGTTTTCGCGCAAACTCATGCACAAACCCGAGCAGCATGTCCATCGGGAAGCCGGCCATCTCAACGACGCCACCGCCAATGATCACCTGGTCCGGATCGAAAATATTCAGTTCCGATGCAAACGGAATCGCCATTGCTTCCATATAATCTCGAATCAACTCGTGATCCCTGTGCAACAGAAAGATATCCTGGAACCGTTCGGTCGGGAAGTTCTCTTCCCACAGAGAATAAAGCACGTGCCCCGCAGCATACGCTTCCACGCAGCCCCGGTTGCCGCAGGTACAGTGCCGCTCGCTCTTATAAAACGGTATATGGCCAAGATCGCATGCAACACCATGTTTGCCGTCCAGAAAACGATCGCCTAAATACACCATATTGCCGATGCCCGTTCCATAATAAATCCCGAGCGTATAGCCTTTGCCCTTCAGGTCCTGCCGCGTAATATCGTACTGCAGCAGGAAAACCGCGTCCTTTTCGATGAACACCGGAACGCCGAACGCTTCTTCCAGAGGCGTTACGACATCCTTGCCGTCGAACCCGCCGTCCTCACAGGCTGGCAGATTCGGGCAGTTGTAAACGACCTTTTTATCTTTGCTCACAGGCGACGGGAATCCGATTGCAATCGCGGCGATGCGCTCACGGACGCCGTTTCGTGCAAGATACCCGGCAATATATGCGGAAAGCCTTCCGATCGTATCGCCGGTTCCGCAGACGACGCTGCTCGGCGATTTCTCAAAGCAGCAGATTTTGCCGTCGTCGTTTACCGCTCCTATGCGAAAGTTCGTCCCGCCGATATCGATGCCGATGATGAGATCCTTCATGATACTGTCGATACCCTCCTATCGGACCCAAGCATTGAAGTTTTCCTCCATAACAGCCCATGCTCTGCGCAGGTCGCTGTCCTGGCTGAACAGGCAGGTATTGCCCATGATGATATAGTCCACGCCCGTTGCGTCGACCTGTTTCATCGTCCCCTTATGGCTGCCGCCGTCGATCATCGTCTTAAACGTATAGCCTTTCTCTTCACGCAGCCCATGCGCTTCGCGTATTTTGTCGAGCGTGCATGGAATCAGCGACTGTTTCGGGAACCCCGGCGTAACACCCATAAACGTGATCAGATCGACCTGATCGATATAATAGCGCATGATGTCCAGCGGTACGGACGGGTTGAGCACGACGCCGACTTTTTTCCCGCGTTCTTTGATATGGCTGATGTACTTGAAAACATTGCGCTGGATATCTTCGGCATGCAGCGAAACGATATCGCTGCCCGCATCGATCACCGCGTCGATGATGTCCAGCGGAAGGCCCTCTACCATCAGGTGCGTATCCAGCACCGCCTTGGTGAGCGGCCGAAGCTGTCCGATAAACGTAGGGGAAATGAACATATTCTTGGCAAAATGCCAGTCGATGACGTCTAGATGATACATCTGCGCATGTTCGTCGAGCTGTTCAATCTGACGCTGTACGTTCATCAGGTCCATTCCCATAAGGGACGGTACAAATCTCTGATCCATTCTTATTTTTCAGGCGGCGAAGCGGAAAACCCGCCGCCCTGCTCCTTTCAAAATTACTGCGCTTTTCCCGCGCACGATACACGGTATACGCAGGGTATACCCCCTCCACAGGGAATCCCTACTTTTTGCGGGAAATAAACGTATCGAGCGCAACGGCGAAAATCAACAGCATGCCGGTCGCGAGATTCTGATAAAACGTCGGGACGGAACACATGTTCAAACCGTTACTGATAAGCCCGAGGATCAGCGCGCCGATGATCACGCCGGGAATGGTTCCTTTACCGCCGAAGAAGCTCGTTCCGCCGATAATCGCGGCGGCGATTGCGCTGGTCTCATAACCCGTCGCGCCGTTCGGCTCGGCCGCGCCGAGACGCGCGGTCAGTACCGCGCCGCAGATGCCCGCACAAAGACCGGAAATCATATGCACGGCGAGGACGTGATGCTTGACGTTGATGCCGGAATACCAAGCGGATTCACGGTTGCCGCCGATCACATAGAGATTTCGTCCGAAGGTCGTTTGGCTCGTGATAAACCACATCAGTATGGCGACAATAAGCGCAACGCAGACCGACATCGGAATTCCGTTCCAAATACCGCCAAAGAACTTGGAGAACGTTCCCGGAAACCCGAACGTCGCCTGTGCGTTCGACAGAATCAGCGTCAGCGCGCGGTATACGGCCTGCGTGCCAAGCGTGATGATAAACGGATGAACGTTCGTTACATTGATCAGAATACCGTTGATCGCACCGAGAAGCAGGCCGCAGAACACGGAGCCTATCAGGAATGCAGAAAGAACGTTCATGCCGAGGTTGACCATCAGCTTGGCCGTAATCATGCCGGAAAGCGCGACAACGGAACCGACGGACAGATCGATGCCCGCAACCAGGATGGTGAAGAATTCGCCGCAGGCGATCAGCATCGTCGTAGAGGACTGCGTTGCGATCTGCTTCAGGTTGCCCCAGGCCAGAAACGTCGGCGGCGCAAAGAGCGAGAAGATCAGCAGCATGCCGATAAAAATAATTACCGTTCCCAATTTACCCCAAATGATTTTAAAGCTGAGTCGCTGTGTTTTCATTGTTTTCTCCTCACATTGTGGCCGTCTTCAGAATCAGTTCCTCGGACGCGTCTCTGATATTTAAAACTCCTTTGAGTTTACCTTCGTTTAAAACGACGATCCGGTCGCAAACGCCAAGCAGTTCCGGGAGTTCGGATGAGATCATAATAACCCCGACGCCCTTCTCCGCAAGTTTGCGCATGATACCGTACATCTCTGCTTTGGTGCCGATATCGATGCCTTTTGTCGGTTCGTCAAAAATAATCAGCTTTGCTTCGGAGGCCATCCACTTGCCGACGATCACCTTCTGCTGGTTTCCGCCGGAAAGCGTCGTTATCACCTGGCCGAGCGACGAACACTTGATGTTCATTTTCGATTTTTGCTGTTCTGCGACCTTTTGATCGAATTTTGGATGAATCAGGCCGATGAAACCCTCCGCCTTCGAAAGCAGCAGCCTTTTGACAAGAACAAGATTTTCACGGATATTATGGAGTGGGAAAATACCTGTTTCACGGCGATTTTCCGTAAGCAGCGCGATACCGTTTTTAATAGAGCGATAGGGCGAACGAATCGGGAGTTCCTTGCCGTGCAGATAAATCTTTCCCTTTTCGTATTCCTGACCGGAGAAAATGGTCGTCATCAGCTCCGTGCGCCCGGCGCCGACAAGTCCGGCAAAGCCAAGCACCTCTCCGCGGTAAACCTCAAACGAAATGTCATCTGAACGTTTGTCCTTCCGCGTGATGTGTTCGGCGCGAAAAACGACTTCCGCGGTTTCGTAATCCACCGGTTTTTCGCTGAAAAATTCTTTCTGTACCTCGCGTCCGACCATCATGGCAATAATCTCGTTTTCTGAGTGGATCGCTTCCATGCTCTTGGTTGCAACGGTATTTCCGTCCTTCAGAACGGTAACACGATCGCCGATCGCGCGGAGTTCCTGCATTTTGTGGGAAATATAGACTACGCCGATCCCGTCTTCCCTGAGTTTGCGAATGATACCGAAAAGATTGTTGGTCTCCTCGGATGTCAGCGACGAAGTCGGTTCGTCCATCACGACGATTTTTGCATCGACCGCAAGAGCCTTCGCAATTTCGACCATCTGTTTTTCGGATATGGACAAATCTGCCACCAGTGTATCGACAGGTTTTGTCAGTCCAACTTTCTCTGCAAGCTCGGCGGCGCGCTTCATATAGCTCTTTCTGTCTACAACCGGCAGAATTCCCAGAGCTTTCTTGACGGGAAGCCGCCCAACAAAGAGATTCTCTGCAATCGAAAGGTTGTTTACGACGCTGAGTTCCTGATAAATAATACTGATACCCAACTGGGAAGAAAGTTTCGGCGACAGCTTATCGTAAGAACAGCCGTTTACGCAGATACTGCCGCTTGTCGGCGTATAGATGCCGCTGAGTATCTTCATTAAAGTGGATTTTCCCGCGCCGTTCTCCCCCAACAGGAGATGCACTTCCCCGGGCAAAACATCAAAGCTGACATCTTCAAGCGCAACGACGCCTGGAAACTCTTTTCTGATGTTTTTCATTTCGACCAATGGTTCCATACTTTTCGCCCTTCTGTTTCGATATCGGGTCAATTGAGCCGGTCGGTACGCTCTCCGTTCTCAAAACCTACCATATCATTATTAATAATGCACAAGCAAGGCGTCAACGCATATCGCTCGCAATTCAAACGATCTACGAACGCCTTGACTTGAGGTGCCCGGTTTCACGCCGGGCACCTCAAGTATCATTGCCTTGTTCGGCAAAGCACCATTTGTGCGCTTAGCCGAGAAGTTCGGAGATGTTGTCCTGATTGTAGACTTTCGCCGGAATGAGGGTGTCCTCAACAACGGCGTCCAGAGACCCGGCATTGCCGGACTTGACGGCTTCGATCGCCTGTTCGACACAGGAAACGGCGATGCCCGTCGGATTCTGCACGACTGCAACGAGCTTTCCAGCCGCAATTGCTTCCTGAACTTCCGTGTCGGCGTCCGTCGAGACAAGCAGGATGTCCGTGCGGCCCGTGTTCTCCATCGCCTGGAGCGCCCCTTTGGCCATCGTGTCGTTCGCAGTGAAAATCGCCTTGAGTTCATCGCCATACTTGTTGATCATGTTCGTGGCAACATCCAGCGCGACCTGACGGTCCCAGTCGCCGGGCTGTACATCGAGTACCGTGTAACCGGTCATCTCGGCCAGCGCATTGATGCAGCCGTCGCGGCGAAGTTCGCCCGAAGTCGCACCGGCAATGCCTTCGATGATGCACACGCCTGCCCCGTCCGGATACGCTTCCGCAATCAGGTCGGCCGCCATTGCGCCAACCGCATTGTTGTCCGAGGTAGCATAACCGACGACATAGCCGCCCGCTTCTTTCAGCGCATCCATGTCAAACTTCTCGTCGATATCGACGACCGGCAGACCCATCTGGTTCGCCATCACAACGCCGGAAATCAGGTTGGTCGGCGTAATCGGCGCAACGCAGAGCGCGTCGTATTTGCCGCTGTTGATCATGTTCTCCATGAGCGCCAGCTGACCGGAAAGATCATCCTCGGACTCCGCACCGAAGATTTCGATCGTAACATCGTCCATCTTGGCGACTTCTTCTTCCAGGCCGGCCGCCATGCTCTGCCAGTAGGGAGACGCCAGCGTCTTCATCAGAACGCCGATGCAGTAAGCTTCCGCCGCAGGTTCTTCAGCGGTCTCTTCCTCTGCGGGTTCTTCAGCGGTCTCGGTCGAGGCTGCCGGTTCTTCTGCGGCTGCGGGTTCTTCGGTGGTCGCGGGCTGCGTGCTGCAGGCTACCATGGCCATCGCCATCATGGCTACGAGTAACAAAGATAACAATTTTTTCATGATATGGTTTTCCTCCTTTTTATTTATATCAGACAGGTTGCCCCGTCGATACGGCAGGTATGTGTAGAAAGATAATAAGCTGCATACGAGTAGCGTAAATAAGGACAAAATCCCTCTCTAGTTTATTATGCGTTATGTTTTTATTTGTGTTTTTTCCGGTTGTCTGTTTTCTTTCCTCTTTCAGGGGTGTTTTCTCGGCAAAATTAATTGATGTTTGTTTGCGTAAGCTGTCGTTTGATTTCGTTTGCTTGTTCAGCATAGCACTGGTTTCTCAAGATGTCAACATCTATTGACAACTTTTTGGGCGTTTTCTTGCTTTCCGTTGTTATTAGCTGTTTCCTTTGCTTTTGTTTTATTTTATTTCGTTTTGTTATTGACATTCACCAGGGAAGACGATATAGTTTTTTCGTGTGGGAAGGTACGATTTCTATTTTGCTCATTATCTCCAAGCTTTCGTCTTGTTTCATTTTCGTTTGTTAATCAGCATTTTGCCATTTTTGCATACCTGCAGAAATGAGTTGTAATCAGGGGGGCTATCGGCCATGGCAAAAAACGAACAGATTTTCGCTGTCGAACGACAACAGCAGATCATCGAAATCATCAACCGCAACAAACGGATCGTCGTTCCCGAACTATGCGAGCTCTTCGGGGTGTCGGCAACCACGATCCGCAAGGACCTAAAAGCGCTGGAAGACGCCAACCTCATCACCCGTACGCACGGTGGAGCGCTCAGCGTCAGCAAAACGCAATATGAGTCTTCGCCTGCGGCAAAAGCAAACATCATGAGCGCACAAAAACATGCGATCGCCACCGCTGCGCTGGAGTACATCGAGGATGGCGACACCGTCGCGCTCATGACGGGCACGACCGTCATGGAGCTGGTAAAACTGCTCCCGCAGAAAAAAGACTTAACCGTTGTCGTAAATGATATTCAGTTTGCCGCATGGCTGCAGCAGAATTCCGATTTCAAAATCTATGTGCTTTCCGGCGTTCTGCGCAACAATTACAATTATGTTACGTCACCCATGAAGTGCGAGCTGCTTTCGATTCTCAATATCGATAAAGTGTTCCTCACCTGCAACGGCTTTACGAAAGAAGCAGGTGCAACGACCCCAGACTTGGGAAACGCCCTCAAAATCCAGGAAGTCATCGAGCGCAGTTGTTTTGTGTTCGTACTCTGTGACAGCAGTAAGATCGGTTCGGTTTCGTTTGCACACATCGTCGGCATCGATCAGATCGATACGCTGTTTACCGACGGCGGCATCCTCGAGGACGACGCGGCGGGCTTTTCCGGCTCCGTCAACACCGTCGTCGCCCCCGTAGAGCGCGAATAACGCCGCGGGGATTGTTTTCCTATTTAATATTTAATAATCGCATATGTAAGGCATATAAAGGAGAACCCGTTATGAATTCCAAAAAGAACCTTGCCAGTTACATCGACCACACGCTGCTCAAGCCGAACGCCACGGCGGAACAGATCAAAACCCTTTGCGCCGAAGCCCGCGAATATCACTTTGCTTCGGTTTGTGTAAACCCAAGCCGCATCGCGCTCGCCGCGCATGAATTGGCGGGCACGGACGTGCTGCCCTGCTGCGTCGTCGGATTCCCGCTCGGCGCAATCCCTTCGGAAAGCAAAGCGGCCGAGGCCGCCGTCGCCGTTCGCAGCGGCGCAAAAGAAATCGACATGGTCATCAACATCGGCGCCGCAAAAGACGGCGACTGGGACTATGTGCAAAAGGATATCGCCGCACTCGTCGCCGCCTGCGACGGCAAGGCCGCGCTCAAAGTCATCATCGAATGCTGTCTGCTTACGGACGACGAAAAGGTCAAAGCCTGCCTGGCTGCAAAGCAAGCCGGGGCTGATTTCGTGAAAACATCGACCGGCTTTTCGACCGGCGGCGCAACCGTACACGACGTTGCGCTGATGCGCAAAACGGTCGGCCCGGATATGGGCGTCAAGGCCGCGGGCGGCATCCGCACCAAAGAAGACATGCTCAAGATGCTCGACGCCGGTGCAAGTCGCATCGGCGCAAGCGCCGGTATAGCAATCGTTCGTGCGTGAGAAAAAGGAGCAGCAAATGACCACGCAGGAATTGGACCAACTCAAAAAGTACTCGGCGCATATACGCGCGAACGTTCTGAAACTGATGAAGGCTAAAAAAGGCGGCCATCTCGGCGGCTCTCTCTCCATCGTCGAAGCGCTGTCCGTCTTATACGGGCGGCAGATGCGCTACAACGCAAAAAATCCGCAGGACCCGGACCGCGACTATTTTGTGCTCTCCAAAGGACACGCGGGACCCGGACTGTATTCGGCGCTGAGCGTTTTCAGCTTTTTTGACGAAGATGAAATCTATACGCTCAACGACGGCGGAACGCGGTTCCCGTCGCATCCAGACCGGACGAAAACGCCCGGCGTGGACGCGACGACCGGCTCGCTCGGGCAGGGTATTTCCGTTGCGGCGGGCATCGCCTATGCGCTGAAACTGCAGGCAACGGACCAGTATGTCTACTGCATCGTCGGCGACGGGGAGCTCAACGAAGGGCAGTGCTGGGAAGCGTTCCAGTTTATCGCAAGCTACAAGCTCAACAACCTGATCGTAATCATCGACGAAAACAAGCGCCAGCTCGACGGCTACACCAAGGACATCATATACCCCTTCGACATCGTCAAAAAGATGCGCGCATTCGGGTTCTCCGCCGAACGCATCGACGGCCGCAGCGAAGCCGCGATATCGGACGCAATCGACCGCGCAAAAGCCGTCGGCGACAGCGCCGTCTGCATCGTTCTGGACACGATCAAGGGCCAGGGCGTTCCGTATTTTGAAAACATTGCCGACAATCATTCCGTCAAACTCAAGGACGCGGATATTTCGGAAATCGACATGGCCGTGGATGCGCTTTCGGCCGTTTACAGGGAGGCGAACTGACTGATGTGGAATGTATTGACAGAGCCGTTCGCCGCAAAGGAACAGCGCGTGGTGTTCGTGGAAACCCTGCAGTCGCTGATCGACAAAAATCCGCACGTCATGGCGATGGAAGCGGACCTCGGCGGCGCTTCCGGCTTCCGCAAGATCAAGCAGAGCCATCCCGCGCATTTCGTGCAGGCAGGTATTTCGGAAGCGAACATGATTGGCGTAGCCGCGGGGATGTCCATGCGCGGGTATATCCCGTTTGTGCATACCTTTGCGCCGTTCGTCGCGCGCCGCGCCTGCGATCAGCTCTTCATGGCGGGCGCGTACTCCAAAAACACGATCAACGTCTTTGCGTCCGACCCCGGCGTATGCGCCGCAGCCAACGGCGGAACGCACACGACGCTCGAAGACCTCGGTTTCATGCGCGCGCTGCCGGAAGCGCTTGTTTTCGACCCCGCCGACGGCGTGCAGCTCGCCTGGCTGCTGCGCGAGCTCGTCGGGCTTAAGGGAATCCACTATATCCGCACGACGCGAAAGAACATCCGGCCTATATACGCGCCGGGATCGACGTTTGAAATCGGCAAAGGCAATATCCTTGCCGATGGAAAGGACGTCCTGATTATCGCGATGGGTGAAATGCTCTCCGAGTCGCTTGACGCCGCCGCCGCGCTCCGCAAAGACGGAATCGGCGTGGAAGTGATCGATATGTTCACCGTCAAGCCGCTCGACGGCGACCTGATCCTGCAGGAAGCCGCCGGTAAAAAACTGGTCGTCACCTGTGAAAACCACAGTGTGATCAACGGCCTTGGCTCCGCGGTCGCGGACGTGCTCGCGCAGGCCGCGCTCGCCGTCCCGCTTCGGAAAATCGGCGTAAACGACCAGTTCGGACAGGTCGGCAGCCTGCAATACCTCAAGCAAACGTATGGACTGACCGCGGAACATATTGCGTCGGTCGTAACCGAAACCCTCTCCAAATAGGATCCTTACCACAAGACGCCCGGCGCACGAATCGCATCGCGCCGGGCGTCTTTGCAGAGTTCCGGCGGCTAAACAAGGAGGCTTCATTTGCATTTCGGTGTAATGACAAAAGCATACCCGGCGGAAAGTTGGGTGCATACGCTCGATCTGATCGCAGCGCAGGGCATGCGCGCGCTGCATCTGAACCCCGCAAGCGCCGCGTTGGAGCCGGACGGCGCGCCGCTTTCAAACCGACAGGTGCGCGATACCGCCGAAGCGGCACAAAAACGCGGTCTTGCAATCGCCGTCGTTTCCGGCACCTACAACATGATCCATCCGGACCGCGGCGTGCGCGCGGCGGGTTTTGATCGTCTCACCCGGCTGATTCGTCTCGCCGGCATGCTCGGCGCGCCGTATGTCAGCCTCTGCACCGGAACGCTCGACCCGCTCGATATGTGGCGCGCGCATCCCGGCAACGACGCCCCCGCCTGCTTCCGCCTGCTGGAGAACGAACTCGAACCGGCGCTTGCGCTCTGCGCCGAAACTGGTGTGACGCTGCTTGTCGAACCGGAAACGTCCAACGTGATCAGCACGCCGCAGAAAGCCCTGCGCCTTCTGAAGGATATAGCTTCTCCCCGTCTCGGCGTCATCATGGACGCGGCAAACCTGTTTCGCCCCGGCGAAGCGGCGGACATGCGCGAAACCCTTTTGCAGGCATTCGGCCTGCTCGCCCCGTATATCCGCGTCGCTCATGCAAAAGACATCGCGCCGGACGGGCGGGGTTTCACGCGCCCGGGCCTCGGTCTGGTCGATTTCCCGCTGTATCTTTCCCTGCTGCGGCAGTTGAACTTTTGCGGCGCATTGATCCTGCATGGATTTCCCGCAAGCCAAACGCCCGACGCGGCAAACTATCTTTCGTCTCTTTGGGAGGGCTGATCATGGACACGCTTTTATTCCGCGGCGTCGAAATACGCTATGAATCCATCGGCGAAGGCAGGCCGTTTTTGTTTCTGCACGGTCTCGGCGGAAACCGGAACGCCGTCACGACCGCATACGCGCCGCACCCTGGAATCCGGCTCGTCACATTCGACTTTCCCGGCCACGGCGATTCCGGGTACGGCGGCGACGACGATGTTTTTTCGTTTGCCGCGTTCACGGAACTCCTGTTTTTTCTGCAGGATGCATTGCAGCTTGCGCCCTGCGCGCTCGGCGGCATTTCGATGGGCGCGGCGGTTTCGCTGCGCGCGGCGCTGCTCGATCCCGCGCGCTTTACGAAACTCATCCTCGCGCGTCCCGCGTGGCTCAACGCGCCGATGGAACCGTCTGCGGCGCGTCTCTACGCCGAAGTCGTGCGTTATCTGCACATGGAAAACGGCTTCGCGGCATATCGTGAAAGCGAGCTCTGCGCAAAACTCTCGGCCGAATATCCCGCGCTCGAATCGTCCACGCGCGGTTTGCTTACCGCGCCGAACGGCGCGGCGACGTCGGAGAAGTTTTTGCGTATGCCGCTGGACCGCCCGTATGAATCCGCCGGACAGCTGGCCGGAATCGATCTGCCGACGCTCATCGTCGGCACCCGGCGGGATTTTGTCCATCCATTTTCGTATGCACAGACGCTTGCAAGCCAGATTCCCAGCGCAAAGCTGCTTGAAATCCCGTCCAAATCCGTTAACGCCGCCCAGCACCGCCATGCGCTGCAGGACGCGATCGACGCGTTTCTGGGCGACTGATTCACCCAGCCGCATTGCACGCAAAAAACGGACATGCCATAATTGGCATGTCCGTTTCAGCCTGTCAAAGAACCCGATTCCATTAAACAGGAATCGGGTTCTTTGCGTAGA
>CAYTHS010000059.1:0-17892 GCA_964437665.1 uncultured Oscillospiraceae bacterium | reverse complement strand
CGATAATTTCACAATGTTCCGGCTTAAGTCCGGTCGTCTCTAAATCGAAAACGACAAACGTCTGGTCCATACCGATCGGTTCAGATTCCCGGTGAAGATATCCTTCAACCCCGAAAATCGGTTTCACCCCCGTTTTTCCCGCGGCCTTTGCCGCCGCAGGAAACGCCTGCACAACGCCGTGATCGGTTACGGCAAGCGCCCGGTGACCGAACCGCTTCGCCGCTTCAAACGCCTGCGCAACGTCCGTGAGGCCGTCCTGCGCGGACATGCGCGTGTGCATATGCAATTCCACGCGTTTGTATTCGCAGTCGTCCGTTCGTCCTTCGCTCGGCACGAGGCATACGTCGTTTGCATAAAGCGTCAGTTCTCCTGTAAATTTTGACAACCGGCATACACCCTGCACAATCAGATGGTCTTTCTTTTTCTGCGCTTTTTCGCATTCGGCGATTATCTTTTCCCGCTGCTCCTCCGTGTCCAGCAGCAAGGAACAGTAAATACTATCCGAACCGTCTGAAACGGAGACGTCCAGCGGATAATACATCGCGTCTTTTTTCCTCTTGTTTTTAAACGCGTTACGCTCACAAATTGAAACGACCGTGCCCTCGATAATGACTTTATTCTTACCTTCGGCCAGATTCCGGATGCTCCGCCGCGACGAAGTGGCGATATAGCCGCCAAATAAAGACCGTTTTCCCTTAATGGATTTCTGTTTTGACTTTGAAGATGCGTTATTTCCCGTTGCGGGCGCCACTGCGGGAGCTTCCTGCTGCACGGCGCCGCCCACGAAAGGTTTGCTTGCGATCCAAACGACCTTAATGCGCACGCTGCCGAACTTTGCCTCCAGCGCCGAAATAAGTTCCTGTGTCTTTTCAAGAGACGGCTCTTGTCCGCAGCGAAAAAAGACCGTCAGCATATTTTGCTCACGGTTCAGAGCGCCATGGTCCAAATAGATATCTTCCTCTACAATTCCAACGTTTTTGAGCGTTGCCGCAAGTTCTTCCTGCAAATCCCCCCGCTGCCCCTTTCAACCGCCTTTATTACGGATGCAAATCCGCCGTACTCTGCGTTCAGACGCATGAATCGTTCTTTTCTTTCAGCATTTTCGTCGCGCGCGCAACCAGTTCCCCGACGACCTGCTCCGCCGTGCCATGATAAACCTGCGCTCCCCTGCAGAATAATACACCGTTGCCGTTTCCGAATGCGACGCCGATATCCGCATCTGCCGCTTCGCCGGGACCGTTGACCGCGCAGCCCATCACGGCAACCTTCAGATAACCCGCATTATGCGGCAGGCGGCTGTTGACAATCTTCACCATGCGCATGAGGTCGACGCGCGTGCGCCCGCAGGTGGGACAGCTTACCAGTTCGATATCGTCCCTGCGCAAACCGGCTGCGCGAAGAATGCGAAGTCCCGTCACAACCTCGCGGACCGGATCGTCAGTAAGCGAAACGCGTATCGTATCGCCAATTCCGTCCAGCAACAGCGCACCGATGCCTGCGGCGGACTTCACGATGCCGTTTTCCGCGTCCCCCGTTTCCGTGACGCCTATATGAAGCGGATAATCAACAATCTCGGAAATTTTCCGATACGCCTCCACGGTATCGCGAACATTGGAAGCTTTCAGTGAAAGCACGATATCGCCGAAGCCCTCGCGCTCTAAAATCCGGACATGCTTCAACGCGCTTTCCATCATTGCGGAAACTGTATCGCCGGCATATTTCTTTTTCAGTTCCGGTTCAAGCGAGCCAGCGTTTACCCCGATGCGGATTGGGACATGATGCGACTTCGCACACCGTACGAGCGCGCGCACTCTGCTCTCAGCGCCGATGTTTCCTGGATTGAAGCGGAGCTTATCGGCCCCGTTTTCGATCGCCGCAATTGCCAGCCGGTAATCAAAATGCACGTCCGCAACGAGCGGAAGGGTAATATTCGCCTTAATTTCCGGCAGCGCTTTTGCGCATGCCGCACTGTACACCGAACAACGGACGATTTCACAACCGGCGGCGGCAAGTTTTTTGATCTGCGCCGCCGTCGCTTCCGCGTCGGCCGTGTCGGTGTTCGTCATCGACTGTACCGTGACCGGCGCGCCGCCGCCGATTTTTATATTTCCTGCGGCAATCTGCCGCGTCGTCTTCGTCATTTATTGGCAACCTCAGAAGAAATTCGTAATATCGTTTACCGTTAGGAAAATCATGAGACCGAACAGCAGTATCAATCCGACAAAATGGACCATCCCTTCTTTTTCGGGGGGAACAGCCTTCCCGCGAATCGCTTCAATCACCATAAACACAAGCCGTCCGCCGTCCAGCGCAGGAATCGGCAGCAGGTTCATGATTCCAAGGCTTGCACTGATAAGCACGACCAGACGCATAACGTCCTCACCGCTGGAGCGCACCGCCATGCTGATATACTTCATAATTCCGGCCGGACCGAGAACGTCCGTACTTTCGATTTCGCCCTGTGCCAATTTGCCAAAGAAACTGAACGTTTCTTTGAACGTGTTCGTGATATAAGCGCCGGAACGCCCGATCGTCTCGCCGAAACTGAATTTCATGCGGACGGTAGCAATCCCGATTCCGATTACGTTTTTGCCGGCTTCCGCGTCATACGCATCGCTTACCTGCAGGAGCACAGGCTCTCCGCCGCGCTCTACCGTCATGCTGAATCCCTCAGGGTCGGCAGCCTGAATCTGTTGCGCTACCTGGCTTAAATACATAACCTTCACGCCGTCGATCTCTGTGATCACATCGCCTGTTTCGACGCCCGCCGTATATGCGGGCGAATCGTCGTTCACCTGATAAACCGACGGCACCAGATCGCCAAAAGCCGTAATCGTCACGATCGCGGCGACAAACGCAAACAGCAGGTTCATCACCGGCCCCGCCGTTATAACGACGATTCGCTTCCAAACTTTCTGCATATTGAAGGAATGTGCATCGTGCGGCATATTCTCGTCTTCGCCTAGAAAACGGCACATGCCGCCGATAGGCAGCGCTCGTACGGAATACTGAATGCCGTTTTTCGTTTTTTTGAAGATCACCGGCCCCATGCCGATCGCGAATTCGAGTATTGTAAAGCCGAGCTTTCGCCCCGCAAGATAGTGGCCGAATTCATGTATCATAATCAGCAGCGAAAGAACGAGCAGCGCCGCAATAACCGATAAAACTGTTGACACGCGGTATCCCTACCTTTCCTGCCCGATCCGTTTGATTCGCTTCTGCGCGGTTAGGCGGACGGACCGGTCTATTTCGATGATTTCTTCCAACGCGGCGGCGTCCTTCGGATCGTGCTGATTTAAAGTATAGTCCACTACTCGTTCGATGTCCACAAAGCCTATGCGACCGTCGCAAAATGCTTGCACAGCCGCCTCATTTGCGCCATTATACGCAATCGGATACGAGCGCCCGTTTTTCAAAGTCTCATAAGCCAGTCTAAGCGCACCGAAACGCTTTAAATCCGGCTTGTGAAACGACAGCGGGTGCTGCGTTTCGAGCATGAGCGGCGCACAGAGCGAATCTTTCCGTTCCGGATAAGTAATCGCATACTGAATCGGCAGCCGCATGTCCGGAAGGCTCATGTTCGCCATGCAAGTGCCGTCTTTATACGCGACCATAGAGTGTACGATGGATTGCGGATGGATCAGCACCTCAATCTGTTCCGCGCAAAAGTCGAATAAATATGCGGCTTCTATGATCTCAAGCCCTTTGTTAAACAACGTCGCGGAATCTATGGTGATCTTGCGGCCCATGTTCCAAGTCGGATGCACAAGCGCCTGCTCCGGTGTGACCGTCTCCATCCGCTCCGGCTCCATTCGCCAGAAAGGGCCGCCGGACGCAGTGAGGATCAAACGTTCAACCTCGCTCCGCCTTCCATTCTGCA
This sequence comes from uncultured Oscillospiraceae bacterium, assembly GCA_964437665.1. Lineage (GTDB taxonomy): Bacteria > Bacillota > Clostridia > Christensenellales > CAG-138 > UBA7703. The sequence goes on along the minus strand of CAYTHS010000059.1, from coordinate 14,012 downwards.
GACATTGGAATACTGCGGACTGTTCGCTGTCTACAGGCAGGATTCCGCCTCGGCCAAGCCCGATCATGCGGTCGATCAGCGGCTTCCCGCAAACGATGCTTTCTTTATTTGCAAGTGCAACACGTTTGCCAGCCTTGAGCGATTCGAGCAGCGGCGGCAGCGCGGCAAAGCCGCCGACGCCGTTGACGACAACGTCAGCCTCCGTCATGCCAGCAAGAACCGCCGTTGCGTTTTCACCAAAAACCGCTTCCGTTCCGGGCGGCAGCAATCTGCGGTCAAACGGCGTTTCGCACGCAACCACACGCGGATGGTAAGCGTTTGCCTGTTCGACAAGCGTCTTAGTGCTTCTGGCTGCCGATATACCAAAAAGCGTCGTTTCATCTGGATGCGAGGAAACAACGTCCAAAGCCTGTTTCCCGATAGAACCGGTGCTGCCGAGCACCGTAATCCTTTTCATCACGTTCCCGCCTCCCTCAAAGCACGCCCAGCGTTTGCAGGATAACGAAAACACAAAGCACAAGCGGCGTGCAGAACATAATGCTGTCGATGCGGTCGATGATTCCGCCATGCCCGGGAAAAACGCTGGAAAAATCCTTTACGCTCGCCCAGCGTTTAATGGTCGAAGCAAACAGGTCGCCAAATTGTGAAAGCACGCCGCACCCAAGGCCCAGCAAAAGCAGTACGGCAGCATGAACGTCTCCGCCCCATATGCGCTGCAAATAGAACATGCCTGCCCCGAACACCAGACCGCCGACCAGCGCAAACGCCGCGCCTTCCACGGTCTTTTTCGGGCTGATGGTCGGGCATAGCTTGTGTTTCCCCAAGAACGTCCCGCCGAAATAAGCGAACGTGTCCGAACATTCCGGCGCGGCATACGCCATGCCTGCCGCAACAAGCGCCGTCGGACGGTCAAAGCTGAAATAAACCAGAAGCATGCACATCAAGAACAACGTCGGGTAAATCATTATAAACAGGGAAGGAACGATATCGTTCGTGGAGTGCACTTTTGTAAACAGCGAGAAAATCATCGTCGCCATAACCGTGGCCATGAACAATATTATCATGGAGAGCAATCCAAAATAGAAAAAAACGAAAGCATAGCTGACCGCAAAGATATAAGCCGGAATCACAATCGGGTTGTACCCTTTTTTGCGGAACGTCAGTCCCATTTCATAGATTGCAGCGATCGAAAACAGCGAGAGCACGCTCAAAAGGATGAAGCCGCCGAAATACAGAACTGCAATCAGCAGCAATACCAGCAACACGCCGACGATTATCCTCGTTTTCATGCATCGTCCCCCAGTCCGCCGAATCGTCTTGAGCGCTTTGCGTATGTGCGCAGCGCCTCGATATAACGTTCGTCCGAAAAATCCGGCCAGTACTCTCCGGGAAACATGAATTCCGCATAGGAAAGCTGATACAGCAGGAAATTGGATATTCTCTGTTCACCGCTGGTGCGAATCAAGAGGTCGGGATCCGGCAAGCCCTTCGTATCGAGAAATGACTCGAACAGTTCCTGCGAGATCTCCTCGTCCCCGCCGCTCCGTGCAGCCCTCGCCGCCTCGTTGGCGGCATGAAGGATTTCCGCCCGACTGCCGTAGTTCAGCGCTATATTCAGCTTGAGGCCGTCGTTGTCCTTTGTGCGCTCCATTGCGCGCACGACCGATGCGCGCGCCGCGGCGGGCAGACGGTGATAGTCGCCGATAATCCTGATTTGAACGCAGTTTTCGTGCAGTTCGTCGATCTCTCTCGTGAAATACTCGACGATGAGTCCCATCAGCGTCCCGACTTCATCGGAGGGTCTTTTCCAGTTTTCCGTAGAAAACGCATAAAGTGAAAGCGCTTCGATACCAAGATCGGAAGACAGCCGGATAATGCCGCGCAGCCGGTCCACGCCTGCGCGGTGTCCGGCGCTTCTTGGCAGCCTGCGGCTCCTCGCCCAGCGTCCGTTGCCGTCCATAATAATCGCAACGTGCCTCGGAAGCGTTGTGCTTGTCAGTCCAAGCGAGCGTATTTTTTCTTCGCTGAATGTTTTCATCGTCCTCTTTCACAAATCAAAGTGCAGAGTAAAAATACCCTGCACCTCAAGCGTTCGCCTCATTCGGCTGGGTTTTAAAAATCGAATAATACAGCGTCGCGTTACGCCCATTCATCCGCAGTCTGACCACGCGCGCTTCGCTGCCGCCTGCCACGCCCTTTCTTGAACGGACCTCGACCGTATCCACGGAAAAGCCTTCTTTCGTCAGTGCAGCAACCGCGTCGTCAAGCGGCAAGCCCAGCACGCTCGTCAAACTGAAAGAATCTCCTTTTCCTTTGCGCAGAGGATCGATTCAATCTCTTTGATTATTTCGTCCGTGAGCTTTTGCGTCTTGTCTTCCAGGTCCTTCTGGTCATCCTCGGTTAACAGATTATTTTTGCGGTCCTTTTTGATCTGTTCGATCGTATCGCGGCGGATTGCACGGATAGCAACCTTGCTCTCCTCGCCTTTCTTATGTACGACTTTTACCAGTTCTTTCCTGCGCTCCTCGGTCAACTCCGGAAACATCAGCCGGATGACCTTGCCGTCGTTTGCAGGATTGATGCCAAGGTCGGATTTCTGTATCGCTTTTTCGATCAACGAAATCGCCTTCGGATCCCAAACGGAAATGATCATCATGCGCGGCTCCGGCGTGGAAATGTTGCCCAGTTGCTGAATGGGCGTCGGCGTACCATAATAATCGACCATGATCCGCTCCAGAAGCTGCGGATTTGCGCGCCCTGCGCGCAGCCCGCCGAGCTCCGATTTGAGCACGGCAATGGTCTTGTTCATTCTTTCTCTTGATGCTTTAATAACAATTGCTTCTGCCATGTTCCAATCCTCCTGTCCGTATTATTCTACTATAGTTGAACCTTTTGATTCAAGAGAGAAGTTTGTTTTGGCGCTCCGGTTCCGCCTCATCGAACACCGCTTTACCGGAATATACCGCCGTTTCGACGAAAAAAATGCCAGGCGTACTCAATCGTCCGGCATTTCGTTACGGAAAAATATCAATTTTCGCCGGCAATATGCGTGCCGACGGAATCGTCTGAAAAAACCTTTTCGATCTGTGCAAGCGCAAACACGCGAATCGGAATATGCTGTTCCTTGCACAGCGTGATGGCGGTCAGATCGGTGGCGTGCAAATTTTCCGCGACTACGCGGTCGTAACTGATGCGGTCGTATTTAACCGCATGCGGATCGGTTTTCGGGTCGGCGGAGTATACGGCATCGACATTTTTAGCCAGAAGCAGAGCGTCCGCTTCGATCTCCGCGGCGCGCAGCGCCGCCGCCGTATCGGTTGAAAAAAACGGGCATCCGCTTCCGCATGCAAATATGACGACGCGACCGTTTTCAAGCGCTTCCTTCGCTTTCCGTGATGAAAACGAATCGCAGAAGCGTTCCATATCAACCGCAGAGAGGACCGCACAGGGAACGCCGACCTGTTCAAGCGCATCCTGCAGTGCAAGCGCGTTGATCGCCGTTGCGAGCATCCCCATATGATCCGCACGGTTACGCTCCATGCCTTCTGCGCTGCGTCCGCGCATGATGTTTCCTCCGCCGACTACAACGCCGATCTGCACACCCGTCCGCCACACAGCCTTGAGCATGCCGGCCGTGCCAAGTACGGTGTCACGGCAGATAACGGACTTTTCCGAAGAGAGCGCCTCTCCGCTGACTTTAATCAGAACTCTATGATACATGCTCCCACGCCTTTCGGATATTTTGATTTCTTGCGCATATGGAAAAGGAACACGCAAGCGTGTTCCTTTCTAACAGTTTACGCTTTGGTCTGGCTCATGACTTCCTCTGCGAAGTTGCACTCGCGCTTCTGCAAACCCTCGCCCATTTCGTAACGGACGAATCGTTTGATACCAACTTTAGCGCCAAGGTCTTTGCCGGTGTTTTCCAAGAGCTTTTTAATCGTGAGGGCGGAGTCCTTCACAAACACCTGCTCGGTCAGACAAATCTCCTTGTAGAACTTCTCAATACGTCCGGTGAGCATCTTTTCGATGATCGCGGCAGGCTTCGGCTTCTCTTCGTTCAACGCCATTGCGCGATTGATTTCTTTCTCATGCTCGACTTCCTCGGCGGGAACTTCCTCGCGCGTGAGATAGAGCGGCTTCGCCGCTGCAATCTGCATCGAGATATCATGCGCGATTTTTTCGAGCTCTTCGTTATCCTTGAGACCTTCCGGCGCATCCATCTCGATCAGCACGCCGATTTTGCCGCCAAGGTGGATATAGCTGTCGACGATTCCTTCATACCGCGTAAAACGGCGGATGCTGATCTTTTCGCCGATCTTCGCTACGGTTTCATTCAGCAGGTCCGCAACGGTCAGCCCAGGGTTTGAGATGGACTCCTGCTTGAGCAGCGCGTCCACGTCCGCAGGATTCTTTCGACCGACCTGTTCGGCCAGCAGAGATACAAACGCGACAAAATCGTCCGTCTTTGCAACGAAGTCCGTCTCGCAGTTGACTTCCAAAATAACGCCAACGCCACAATCTTTGCAAACATAACTGCCTACGACGCCCTCCGCAGCAATGCGGTCGGCTTTCTTCGCGGCGGCCGCAAGACCCTTTTCGCGCAGAAAATCCTTCGCCTTCTCAAAGTCCCCTTCGCATTCGGTCAGGGCTTTTTTGCAATCCATCATGCCCGCCTGCGTCATCTCACGCAGCTTCATAACGTCTTTTGCGGTAAACATAATCTTCTCTCCTTTTCCAGCGCGTTACGCTTCTTTTGCAGTTGCTTCCGCCGCGGGAGCTTCCGCATCCTCCATCTGTTCGCCCTGCCTGCCTTCCAGGACGGCATCGGCCATCTTGGCGGTAATGAGCTTGACTGCACGGATTGCATCGTCGTTGCCCGGAATCGGGTAATCGACTTCGTCAGGGTCACAGTTCGTATCGATAATGGCGATGATCGGAATCTTCAGCGTACGCGCTTCGGCAATAGCGATATGTTCTTTGCGCGGATCGACGATATACACCGCCGCAGGCAGTTTCTTCATATCCTTGATACCGCCGAGGTTTTTCTCAAGCTTATCTCTTTCGGCAATCAGCTTAATGACTTCTTTTTTGGGGAGCAGTTCAAAATCTCCGCTCTCTTCCATCCGCTCGATCTGACGCAGACGCGCGATTCTGCCCTGAATGGTCTTGAAGTTGGTCAGCATGCCGCCGAGCCAGCGATGGTTGACATAAAACATTTCACAGCGTTTGGCTTCGGTTTCAATGGATTCCTGCGCCTGTTTTTTCGTACCGACAAACAAAATGCTCTGATTGTTTTCAGAAAGAGAGCGCACAAAATTATAAGCTTCTTCGATTTTCCTTACAGTTTTCTGCAGATCGATGATGTAGATGCCATTGCGCTCCGTGAAGATAAACTCCTTCATCTTCGGGTTCCAACGGCGGGTTTGATGGCCGAAATGTACGCCGGCCTCTAACAGTTGTTTCATGGAAATCACGGACATGGATAATAAACCTCCTCGTTTTTTTCGTCCCGGTGTTTCCGCTCTGAAGGGAACCCTGCTTTAAAGGGCACGAGCCTTCAGATCCGCACCGGTGCGTGATACCTCGCGTATTATAGCACAGCCGTTTTTGCCGGCGCAATAGAATTTCGCTTATTTAGCGTCATTTTCTGTGCTTTTGCCTGATTTTATCATTCTTCGTCGTCTTCCGCCTGCGTCATTTCATCAAAAAGCTCGATGAACTCCTTAAAAACCTCGTCCAGTAAAATCGGGTTATCGATACTGACGTAACTCTCCCCGCCTTTTTCCTTAACGATTTGCAGCAATACGACTTCATCATCGCCAACGCCTTCTACCTCGTCGACCGGCAGCAGCGCGGCATATCGTCCGTTTTCGTAATCGAACGTCATCACGAGATCAAAGCGTACCGCGTTTCCGCTTTCGTCGATCAATTCGACGATGTCACCCTGTTCTTCCATTACCGTTTCCTCTCTGCGCTGGTTTTCATTCGGCGCCGTTTGCGTCCAGATAGCTTTGTAAAATCAGGACGGCGGCAATCTTGTCGATTACTTTTTTACGTTTGCTCCGGCGTACGTCCGCCTCCAACAGCACACGCCGCGCGCCTGCGGTCGTCAGCCGCTCGTCCCAGAATGCGGATTCTCCATCCCATCGTGCCTGCACGGCCTCGGCAAACGCACGCGTATATTCCGCCTGCGCGCCGTAGCTGCCGTCCATGTTGCGCGGCATCCCAAACACAAGCTTTACCGGCCGGTAGCTTTCCGCCACGTCCAGAATATGCGAAATGTCGGCTTCCATATCGCCGGACCGGCAATAGGTTTCAATTCCCTGGGCGGTGATACCCAGCGGATCGCTGACCGCTAATCCAATTCTTTTCTCTCCTACGTCCAACGCAAGAATTCTCAGCACGTTTATTTCCCTTCTACGTAGGCACGCACCAGCTCTTCGAGCAGTTCGTCCCTTTCTATACGCGAAATCAGGTAACGCGCGTTGTTATGGCTTGTAATATACGTAGGATCGCCGGAAAGGAGATACCCCACGATCTGGTTGACCGGATCGTACCCTTTGTCGCGCATCGCCTCATATACGCTATTGAGCGTATCCTTTGCGCTGCGTTTATCGCGCGGGATTTCAAATTGCTGGGTCTCTCTTCGATCTTCTTGCATGCAGCTCACCTCTCTTACTAGAAATTATACCCGAAAACCCATTCGGAAAAAAGCGTTTCCAAGAACTTCCGACACAAATCTTGATATTCATGCATGCGGTTTCGCCGCCCATCCTGCCGACAGGCAGACACAGTAAAGCGCTCCGCAGGCGTTCTGCAGAGCGCTATTTGCCATTCGGCAGTTTATTTCATAACTTCCTGCGTCATTTCATTTTCAACGCCGACTTCCTCAACCTGCGCTATCGCACCACGTGCAAACACCAGTTTGACTTTGTCCGGCCCTACCAAAAGAATGACGGTATCGTCTCTGATGGAAGCGATCGTGCCATAGATACCGCCGATCGTGCGGACGCGATCGCCCGCCTTCAGCGACGCCAGCATGCTCTTCACTTTTTTGTCACGGCGGCGCTGCGGAATAATCATGATGGCAAACATCGCCACCATGAGAATAATTAGAAGGCCATAACTGCTAAAAAAGCTTGAAATGCCTTCAGTGAAATTTGCGCTCATAAGTACATTCCTGTTCCCTTCCTGAAATTAAGTTTAGTGTATATGATTCGTGAAACTGCGTCAAGTATCACAATACGTCAATTCTGGAAAGAAACGAGGAAAACCGCCAAAATTCAGCCCTTTTCGGGTTCTTTTCCGTTATGCGTTTTCGGCCTTCTCCGCCATCTTCTTTTTATAATCCTCAATCGCCGCCTTCACTGCCTCCTCCGCAAGGACCGAGCAGTGGATCTTTTGCGGCGGCAGCCCCTCAAGCGCTTCCACGACAGCGGCGTTGGTAATCTGCAAAGCTTCGTCGATGCTTTTGCCTTTGATCATTTCTGTCGCCATGGAGCTTGTCGCGACCGCAGCGCCACAGCCAAAGGTCTTGAATTTGACGTCCTCTATGATACCGTCGTCGCTGACTTTGAGAGAAATCTGCATGATATCTCCGCATTTGGGGTTGCCGACGGTACCAATTCCGCTCGCGCTTTCAATTTCGCCGACATTGCGCGGGTTTTTAAAATGGTCCATAACTTTTTCCGTATACATAGGTCCTTCTCCTTATCCTGAAACGGCGTTTTGCGCCGATCCGTCCTTTTTGCCTTTCAGTTCGCCTTGTGATACAGCGGGGACATTTCCCTAAGCCGCCGCACGATCTTCGGCAGGACGTCCAGCACATAGTCGACTTCCTCTTCCGTCGAAAACTCGGACAATGTTAACCTCAGCGACCCGTGTGCAACCTCATGCGTAAGCCCCATAGCCAGCAGCACATGCGAAGGGTCGAGCGAACCGCTTGTACACGCTGACCCGCTGGACGCGGCGACGCCGTTGAGATCCAGCATAAGCAAGATAGATTCCCCCTCAATAAAGCGGATGCTGAAATTCACATTGTTCGGCAGTCGCAGGCTCGGGTGGCCGTTGAGCTTCACGTCCGGAATGGAAGCGGGGATTCCGGCGATGAGTTTGTCGCGCAGCGCCCCGATGCGCGACGCGTTCTCTGCCATACGCTGTGCGGCCATTTCAATGGCGACGCCCATGCCGACCATACCTGGCACGTTTTCGGTGCCCGCGCGCCGCTTCTTTTCCTGTCCGCCGCCGATGATCAGCGAAGGGATTCGAATCCCCTTGCGGATATACAACGCGCCGATGCCCTTTGGACCGTGGAACTTATGCGCGGACATGGAAAGCATGTCAATCTTCATTTTCTCCACGTCGATGGGAACATGTCCGGCGGCCTGAACCGCGTCCGTATGGAACCATACGCCCTTCTCGCGGCAGACTTCGCCGATGTCCTTGATCGGCATAATCGTGCCGACTTCGTTGTTTGCAAACATGATGGAAACCAGGACCGTATCATCGCGGATTGCGTCTTTTACCTGCTCTGCGGTAACCATTCCATATTCATCGACCGGAAGGACCGTTAAGTCCGCAATGCCTTCGCTTTCCATCGCTTTGAGTGTATACAGCACGGCATGATGCTCGACCGCAGAAGTAATGATATGTTTCCCTTTTCTGCGTTTTGCCGCGGCTGCGCCGCGCAGCACCATATTGTCGCTTTCCGAACCGCCGCCGGTAAAAACGATTTCGTCCGGTTTTGCACCGATGGCAACCGCGACTTTCGCACGCGCTTCGTCCGCCAGTTTCCCGGCTTCGCGCGCGTACTGGTGCAAGCTTGAAGGGTTGCCGTAATAGGTTGTGAACGCGGGAATCATCGCATCCACGACTTCCTGTCGAACCATTGTGGTCGCAGCGTTGTCCAAGTATACTCTCTTCATTCCGTCCGTATCCTCTCTCGATCAGTCTCCCTGTTCGGGAAGATTGCTTATTTGTGTTTTTGCATATGCAGCAGGCGTCTTTGCTGCTGAATGTAATCGTCCGCTAAATCGCGGATCGTGGTCTTTTCCAATACGTCGTTGATCTTTGCCTGAAGCTTTAAAAACAGCGGCCGCGCAGAGCATGAACATGCGCTTTTGCAGTCGTACGGTTCCGTGCCTACACAGTCCACGACGGCCGTCGAACCTTCCAGCAATCCCAGCACGCGTTCGACCGAAAGCTCGGACGGATCGCATGTGAGTGCGTATCCCCCCTGCGCGCCGCGCACGGTCGCCACAACGCCGCCTTTCTTCAATTCCCGAAGCAACTGTTCCAGATAGCCTTCCGAAATGCCCTGCGCGCCCGCAAGAGTCGGAAGTGAAACAGGCCCCGAGCCATAGTAGACGGCCAGATCGACCACTGCTCTTAATCCGTATCTGCTTCTTGTCGAAAGTTTCATTTCCCTCATACCCTAGTATTTTACTTGTCTACCGTGCAAAGCATAGCATTCGGCTTTACCATTGTCAAGTCGTTTCTGCACATAACCCTATGATATTAACATTTCAAACACATCACGAACACATCATTTTTCTTTATGCCGCGCTTCAAGTTCAAGCAGCGCCCGCTTCATGTCAATACCCTGCGCATACCCGACCAACGCGCCGTCGGAGCCGACTACACGATGGCAGGGAACGGCTATCCAAATCGGGTTCCTGTTGCAGGCCGTCCCGACTGCACGCGCCGCTTTCGGGTTGCCGACCGCAGCGGCAATCTGCCCGTAGGTAGCCGTAACACCGCAAGGAATTTCCCGCAGCTTGTCCCAAACCGCCCGCTGAAACGCAGTGCCTTGCGGTTCCATCGGAAACGTAAATTCTATGCGCTTTCCTTCAAAATACTCCTGCATCTGCTGCGCGGCCCGCATTAAAAGCTCGTCCGCAACATAGTTCGGAACCGTACCGTCTTCAGCAGACGCGCTTTGAATAGCGCAAACGGCATTTTCGTTTGCGGTTATGATCATGTCTCCGAACCAAGTATGCACGCGGACACGCCGCCGGCCATCGCTGCCATCCCTGCTTTCGCTCACGTCTTTTCCCTCCATGCTCAAGGCGTTCCGTTTCTTTTTATTATACCCGATGTATGATATACTGACAAAAAAAGGAGGTTTCACTCATGGAAGAACCTCGTGAAGAACTTGCTCTGGAAACCCCTGCGCCACCGCCAGAAGAAGTGTCAGCGCAGGAAAAATATGAAACCGTCGATTATGTGCGCGAGCTTTTCCTCAACTCGGAAGCACAGAAAAAAATGGAACATAAACGGCTCGTCCTTCTGCGTGTCTGCGTCGCGCTGTTAAGCGTCCTGACTGCTGCGGCCGTCATAGCATGTGCAATTGTCGTACCCGCCGTGCTGAACGTCGCATATGAGGCGCAGGACACGCTGGAAGTGCTGCAAAAAGTCGACGTTGATTCGATCATGACGGATATAGATTCCTTTACGGAGCAGGCCGGCGAAACGTTTACTTCCGTGAGCGAGTCTGCCGCGATTCTGAACACCCTCGATATGGAATCGCTCAACGAAACGATCGGCGAACTGAAAACAGCCGTGGACAACTTCTCGCAAATCGACGTTGTCGCACTGAATGAAGCGATTCAGAACCTGAACGATACGGTAGAACCGCTCGCCCGCTTCTTTGGTAAAAAATGACCGGCATGCACGGCGGCGTATTTGGGCATGGCGCATCACACATGCTTGAAATCCGCCGCCTTTGCCGTGTATAAGGAGTATTCTCAAACAAAATGGCTGTCGTTTTCTCTTTCCTTTACCTCGCTGTTTTCGCAGCGTCAGGGCTTGGCGTCTCCCGTACGCTGTTTTTCCGGGATCGCCCGCTCGTTCGCGTATGGCTCGGGCTGACGTTCGGCATGTTGATGCTCATTTGGCTGCCGGCGCTGTTTTCCTTTATCTTTGGCTTTGTACTGCTTTCACAGTTGCTCGCCGCGGCAACCGCCGCGGGCGTCGGTGTTGTTTGTTGGCTGGTCGCTCTGAAAAAGTCGCCTACAATTTCGCCTCTGAAAAAAGAAATCCCGTTTATCATCGCAGGCGGCGCGCTTTTTCTTTTCAGTCTCGTTTTGCTCTCAAGTCACACCATCGCCGAGCGCGGCGGGGCGCTGTTCGTCGGGCAGTCGACCTTTGGCGATCTTGCCATGCACCTTGGTTTCATCAGCAGCATCGCCGAACAGGGTACGTTCCCGCCGATGTATTCCATTTGCCCGGACGCGCCCGTCTGTTACCCGTTTTTAAGTGAAAGCGTAGGCTCTACGTTCTATCTTCTGGGAACAGGCCTGCGCTTTGCCGTGCTGTTCACATCGGCTTATGCATTCCTTCTCGTCATCCTCGGCGTGTATTGCTTCTTCGAGGAGTGGCTCGAGCAAAAGCGCAAAGCCGTTTTTGCAATGCTGCTTTTTTTCGTCGGCGGCGGATTCGGTTTCTGGTATTTCTTCGATCTGCTGAAAGCAAATCCAGACAATCTGTCCCGTCTGTTCACAGCCTTTTATGAAACTCCCACAAACTTTGTCGATTACGGCCTGCGCTGGGTGAATCCCATCGCGGATATGATGATCCCGCAGCGCGCGTTGCTCTTTGGCTGGTCGCTCCTGTTCCCGTGTCTATTTCTGCTTTACCGCGCGTCGATCAAGCGACGGACGGAAGCTTTTTTACCGCTCGCAGTGCTGGCGGGCGGGCTTCCGTTGATTCATACGCATTCTTTCCTTGCGCTCGGGCTTGTCAGTGCGTTTTATCTCTTCCGATCGTTTGCGCGCAGGGAAGGTAAAAAGCAGTATTACGGGTACTTGCGTTATTTGATCGTCGTGCTTGTTCTTGCGCTACCGCAATTGATCGCATTTACGTTTCGTCAGACCGGCGGATTTTTGAAGTTTCATTTTAATTGGGCCAACGAATCGGATAACTATTTCTGGTTCTACATAAAAAACCTGGGTCTGATCGCTCTGCTTTTCCCCGTTGCATTCATTGCGGCCGACAGGAAAAATCGCGGCGTTGTAGGCGGCGGGCTTTTCGTTTGGGTTTTTGCTGAGCTGATCCAGTTTCAACCAAACACATACGACAACAATAAGCTGCTCTTCATCACGTTTGCGTTTGCCTGCGGATTGGTCGGATCATGGCTAATAGACGTCAAGGACCGTCTGATGCGCGGAATGGCACGCAACCGTATCAGCATTGCCGTTCTTTCCGCAATTGTTTGCGTTTTTCTGTTCCTGTCCGGCATACTTACGCTTGGACGGGAATATGTATCCGAATATCAGCTCATCGGAAAAGACGAAGTGCTCGCAGCGGAGTTTGTTGAAGAAAACACCGCGCCAGGCGCGACGTTTTTGACCCATAATAATCACAACAACTGCATCGCCGCTCTCACAGGACGCAACATCGTTTGCGGAAGCGGTACCTTCCTGTATTTTCATGGCGTTGATTATTCCGAGCGTGAAAAAGCGCTCGGGCTCCTTTATGAACAGCCAAAGCTGTATTTTGATGCATTGAGCGAGGATTACCAAATCGATTACGTATTGATCAGCGGATATGAACGTGCGAATTATGACATTGATTACGAGTATTTCAACGAACGGTTCTCTGTTTTTTATAAGAACGATTCGGTCGTTATCTACAGCGTGAACTGACCGGGCACATCAAAAAGCCGCGGAGCGATCCGCGGCTTAATAATTGGAACGTTATCATTCGCCCCTGTTTTTCACCTTCATCCATTTACATGTTTTTTTACTGTTCAAGTCCCATCAGAAACCGGTAAACGGGTTTGAGCATTGCAAACGCTTCGACGACTTCGTCCGCAATCGCGGGGGACATCGTCCTGTGCAAATCGTCTGAAGAAAAACAGAACGAAAGGTTTTTTCGATTCAGAAACGGCAGCAACCCTTCCGGCGCTTCCGTATAGCGCGGACGTTTAAATTCCTCTCCAGATACGGAAAATTTGTCTGTAAACGCATTATCTGTCACCATGTTTAAGAACTTATGCGGCTTTGCCAGCATCCGCTCCCGCAGCTGCCGCATCATCGCAGCGTTCGGTCCGTACATCCCCATGCCGTAGCCGTAACTCTCACGCTCGAATTCCGCATAGAGCACAAAACTCTCACTGATCATTTTCCCGGGGCGCCGGAAGCCCAGCCATATGTGATCCCGATACATCGATTTATCGTGCGAAAAGCGCGTGTCCCTGCGGATACGCGACACGACGGAAGCCGGACGGATATTAAAATCCGGGTCGATCTCCTGCGCTGCCGGTGTAAGCAGGATTGCAAGCTCCTTCATTGGTTTGTAAACACTGTTTTGATAACGCTCCCGGTTCGCCTCGAAAAAAGCGCTGTCGTTATGGAACGCAAGCTCCCAGAAAAACCGGTAAGCATCTTCTGTTAATCCTTTGAACATCGACTACTCCTCGTCTTCTTCCCAGCGCGTGCTTCGTTTTTTTTCAATATGTGTGACGCTCTGCGCTCGCGATGGCCGGCGCGTCGGCTGCTTTTTGTTCTCAAATACGCGCGGCGGCGTTTTATTTCCGTTGCCCGGGTCCTTACGGATGGTTCCCTCCTGTCTGCCCGCCGGACGGTAAGTCGCGGAATTGTCCGCATCCGTATACCTGGTCCTCGCAGTGGAAACCAACCGTTCCGCCGCGGACTCTTCATCTGTCTTTTTTCGGACGCCCGAATTCTCAACCGTCCGTTCAGCTTCATTCCTTTCCGTACCGCCGCGTCCCTCACGCCGCGTATCGCTCCGCGGAGGCGGCGGGAGCGAAATCGGGGCCCCGCCGTTGTTAACGGTGCCGGCCTGTGCTTCGTCCTGGGCTGCAAGCATCCGCTTTGTATAGCTGATCTCTTCCTGATTTGGCGCGCCACGGTAGGCCTGCCGCTTTGCTTCCGGCTGTTCCGGTATATCAAAATAATCATCCAAGTCATCGAAGTCGTCGGGTTCGTCTCCGAACTGACGCGGCATTCTTGTTCGCTCCATCGCGGTCAATGATACGGCGACCACCG
>CAYTHS010000058.1:0-17949 GCA_964437665.1 uncultured Oscillospiraceae bacterium | reverse complement strand
CGATGGCTTTCCTATGCCTTCTTCCTTTTTGCGAACTTTATTGTACGCTATCGGCACTCTCCGAGATCAACCGGTCGTTCAAGGTGCTTGGGAGCGAGATGAACCTCGTCACCTCCCAGTTTGAGAAGCAGGACAAATCGGTCGGCGCGCTGACCGCCCGAAACCAAGTCCTGCGAAAAGAGATCGACACACAAAAGGACAAGATCGAAACCCTCGAAGCCGCGTTGCAGAATGCGGCTTCTTCTTTTGGGGAAAACGACAAACGCACGCAGGCGTGGCAGGTGCAGCTAAACAATGCCAAAGCCGCGCTCAACGGCATGGAACAGGAACTCGGTTCGAACGAAACCGCACTGGAAAGCGCTGCCAACGGCCTCGATTCCGCGGGCGAACAGGCGGACGAATTCGGCGACGAAATCAAACAATCGGCCGATCAGGCGGACGATGCGGGTGGCCGCTTCGATAAGCTCGGTTCGGTCGTCAAGGGCGTGGGCGTCGCGCTGGGAGCCGCCGTCGCGGCGATCGGCACGGCGGCGGTAGCGGCGGGCAAAGCGCTGGTCGATATGACCGTTAGCACCGCGGCATACGCCGACGAAATGCTCACGGAGAGCACCGTCACGGGCATGAGCGTGGAGAAATTGCAGGCGTATTCCTACGCCGCCGATCTGGTGGACGTGTCGCTGGATACCCTGACCGGCTCCATGGCGCGAAACGTAAAATCCATGTCCGACGCCGCCGACGGAAGCGCGGAATACGCCGACGCCTATCAACAGCTCGGCGTGTCGGTGACCAACACGGACGGCACGCTGCGGGACAGCGAGGACGTCTATTGGGAAGTCGTCGACGCACTCGGGAACGTGTCGAACGAAACGGAGCGCGACGCGCTGGCTATGCAGCTCTTCGGAAAGAGCGCGCAGGACCTCAACCCGCTGATCGCGCAGGGCAGCGAGGGGATCGCGGCGCTGACGGACGAGGCCAAGCAGATGGGCGCGGTGCTCAGCGAGGACACGATCGAACAGTTTGGCGCGTTTGACGATTCCGTCCAACGGCTCAAACAGGGTTCGGAAGCTGCGCAGCGGGTCATGGGCACGATCCTGCTGCCACAATTGCAGACGCTCGCGGACGACGGGGTTTCTTTGCTCGGCGATTTCACCTCCGGGTTGGCCGAGGCGGGCGGCGACTTCGATAAGATCACCGAAGTAATCGGCGAAACGGTCGGCGGCGCGGTGGATGCGCTCATGGAGAGCTTGCCGCAGTTCATTCAGGTGGGGCTGGGCATCGTAACGGCGATTGGCGGTGCGGTGACGGAAAATCTGCCCACGTTGGTTTCCGCCGCGTCGGATATCGTTATAACGCTCCTGCAGGGCGTAATTGCTGCGCTTCCGCAGTTTACGGACGGCGCGGTGCAGCTGATCACGACGCTCGCGCAGGGCATTGTCGACAACCTGCCCGCGCTGGTCGAAGCGGCGATCCAAATGATCGCGTCGCTCGTCGAAGGCATCGGCGAAGCGCTGCCGACGCTGATCCCCGCGATCATCGAAGCGGTACTGCTGATCTGTGAAACCCTGCTCGACAATATGGATCAGGTGATTGACGCGGCGTTTTCGATTGTGAAGGGGCTGGCGGAGGGGATCGTCAATGCGCTGCCGAAGCTGATCGAAGCGCTGCCGAAACTCATAACCGGGATCGTGAATTTCATCACGGAGAATCTGCCCGAGCTTGTGACCATGGGTATCGAGCTGACCGTCCAGCTCGCGATTGGGCTGGTCAAGGCGATCCCGCAGCTCGTCGCCGTGCTGCCGCAGATCATTGCCGCGCTGGTGAAAGGGCTGGCGCAGGCGGTGTCCTCCGTCAAAGACATCGGCACAAACATCGTCAGCGGCCTGTGGGAAGGAATCCAGAGCATGGCCGCGTGGCTGACGAAGAAGGTGAAGAACTTCTTTTCCGGTATCGTGAAAAGCGCAAAGAAGGTGCTTGGCATTTCGTCCCCGTCCAAGGTTTTCGCCGGGATCGGCGAAAACATGGGCCAGGGCGTGGGGACCGGGTTCACCGACGCCATGGAGGACGTGAACAAACAGATCCAGTATGCGATCCCGACCAGCGTGGATGTCGGCGCGATCGACGTACTCACGAATCTGCCGGACAGCGTAAGCTTCGGCGGGACCGGCGAAGCCCTTTCACAAAAGCTGGATACGCTGATTACCGAAGTGCGGCGATATTTGCCGCAGCTCGCGGGCATGCAGCTGGTCGCGGATACGGGCGCGACGATCGGCTGGCTTGCGCCCGCCATGGATGACGCGCTCGGCGCGATTCGCAAACGAAAGGAGCGCTTGACATGAGCGATATCCGATTCGGGGCCAAGTGGGCGCACGCGGGCTACGGCCTGATTGTCGCGCCGTATGCCATCCCCATGCCGGAACCACAGACGAACTTTGTGGACATTCCCGACCGGGACGGCGCACTTGACCTGTCGGAAGCGTTCGGCACGGTGCGCTACGCCGACCGCGTCATCCCGCTGACACTGTACGCGCTCACGCCGTTCGACGCCACCGTATCCGCGTTCGCGGCGGACGTGCACGGGCAGCGCATGCACGTGGTATTCGATCGCGACCCGACGTACTATTATGACGCGCGGATCACGATAGAGGATGTGGAAAAGCACGCCGGGTACTGCGAACTCTCGCTCGAGTGCCGAACAAAGCCGTACAAGCTGGAGAATACCGAAACGACTGTGACCGTACAGGCGGATAGAACGGCGACCGCTACGCTGACGAATTCGCGTATGGCGGTTGTGCCGTCGATTACAACGAACGCCGAAATGACGCTGACGTTCTCCGCCTCAGGGCAGGACTATGGCGTGACGCTGGCTGCCGGTACGCATATCGTATCTTCGCTCGTGCTCTTGGAGGGAGATACGGAAATCGGGATCACGGGAACGGGGACGATCACGTTTGTCTATCGGAAGGGAGCGCTGTAGATGTACCGCATCCTTTGCGATTCGTATGTACTCTGCGATCCGCGCCTGCCGAACCTGCTTCTGTTCGACCCGGTGCTGACGCAAAAGAAAAACGAGCCGGGCGAGCTGACGTTCACGGTTCCGAAGGAGCATACGTATTACGCTTCGATCGAGAAGCTCAAAAGCCGTGTCAAAGTGTATCGGGACAATACGCTGATCTGGCTGGGGCGTGTCGTCGAGGACGAACGCGATCTGTACGAAAACCGGCAGGCTGTCGCGGAGGGCGCATTGGCGTTCCTGCTGGACAGTATCTTACGGCCGTTCACCTTCGACGGGACCGCGTCGGAATTGCTGAATTATATCCTTACGGCGCATAACGAGCAGGTAAACGGGAGCCAACAGCTTTTATTCGGCACCTGCGATCTGTCCGATACGGTCGATATCGTAACGGAGGACTACCTCTCCGCGTGGCAGGTGCTAAAGACCTGTCTGCTCGATCCGCTTGGCGGGTACTTGATCGTCCGTTTCGATGAGGACGAAAACCATGTGCTGGATTATCTGGCCGACGTGCCGGATACGTCGACCCAGCGGATCGCGTTTGGGGAGAACCTGATCGATCTGGCGCTGAACGGGAGCGCGTCCGAAACCTACACCGCTTGCATCCCGTTGGGTGCGGCGCTGCGGGACATCGATCCGGAATCCGACAGCGACGAGCGTCTTACGATCGAAAGCGTGAACGATGGGCAGGATTTTCTTGTGGATTCGACGCTCGCCGCCGAATATGGCGTGATCTTTGCACCGGTCGAAGAGACCACGTGGGACGACGTCACCGACGCGGCAGCGCTGCTGGCAAAGGGGCGGGACTGGCTGAACAATACCGGCACCCGGTTCAAGCAGACGATCAAGCTTTCGGCGGTCGATTTGCACAATGTTGACGCAAATGTGGAGTCGTTCCGGTTTCTGGACAAGGTGGTCGTTTCCTGCAATTCGCTTTGCCAGGAAGAAACGTATGTGCTCTCCGAGCTGACGACCCCGCTGAACAACCCTGCGAATACTTCGGTTGTCCTCGGCGATTCGCGTCCGTCCCTGGTCGGGGAGGAAGTGCAGCAGAACGCGTCGGTGAAGAACCGTGTTGAATCGATCGAGGCGGACTATACGACACACGGCGAGATCAAGGAGATTGTACAGGAGCAGATCACGCAGAACACATCCATTCTGCAGTCCGCGCAGCAAATCATCCTGAGCGCGCTGGAGGACTACGTCAAAACGCAGGACTTCGAGGCGTTTCAAAGCAGCATCCAGACGTCGTTTACCGTTATGGCGGGAACGATCGAGGCGAATTTCACCGAAACGGCCGGCCGCATTTCCACGCTGGACGGGGAAACGTCGCAGCAGTTTGAATCGGTGCGAAGTTTCATTCGCCTGATTGCTTCGGGGATCGTGATCGGAAAGAGCACTTCGGCGATCAAGCTGAAGCTGGAGAACGACGTGCTGTATTTCTTTACCGGCGGCGAGGAGAGCGTGACGACCGAAAGCGCGATCGCGTATTTCTCGGCAGGAAAACTGTTCGTCAACGACGTGCAGGTGCTTTCGTCGCTGCGGATCGGGGATTTTGCCTGGGTACCGGAAAACGGCAACTTGAACTTTAAGAAGATCGCGGGGTGAGGGGAGAATGGCGAACTGGCCGAACGACTCGATCAACATTGGTTATACGATCGTCAACGGTTCTCTTTCCGGTACCGCCGCGAGCAAGATCTCTTGCTGGCTGGAATACAAGGTCGTTTCGCAGTCGGTTGCGAACAACACCTCGACGATCCGGTTCCATGTCTACCTCGCGACCTCCGGCAACACGTCCCAGTACGACGTGTACTGCAGCAGCTTGAACACGAACTCGCGGGGAGCTACGAGCGTTTCCGTGGACGGAAGCTCCGTATACAACCGTTCCGACCGGGGGTTCGCGATCTCGCGGATTCCGTACCGGGGCGATTACGTTTCCCAGTATTCCGTCGCATATTCGTCTTCTTCCGGCTACAAATACCTGACCATACTGACCGACAACGCATCTTCGGAGAACGCGGCTTACGGGGAAGTTACCATCGCGCACAATGCGGACGGGACAAAACAGATCACGCTTTCGTTCTCGGCGAACTGCAGCTTTTCGTCGGCGATCGGTTCGGCAAGCGGCTCGGTGAGTGTCTCCCTGCCGACGATTCCGCGCGCGACGAGCGCAAGCGTTTCAAGCGTGACGCTGGGCAGCGCGGCGACAATTACGCTCTCACCGGCGTCTTCAGCGTTCCTGCACACGTTGCGGGCGAAGTTCGGCTCGCGCGCCGAGACGACGATCGCGATGCAGACTTCGGCGACGAGCATTCCGTGGATACCGTCTTTGGACGAGGCGAACGCCGCCCCGAATGCAACGAGCGTGGTGGGAACGCTTTACTGCGACACCTATTCGGGCGGTTCGCTGATCGGAACTACGCAGCTAAGCGTGACCGCGGCGATCCCCGCTTCGGTCGTGCCTTCGGGAACGATTACGCTTTCCGAAGCTGCGTCAGGGATTGCGGAACAGTTCGGCTGCTATGTACAGCGAAAAAGCAAAATCGGCGTTAGTATTACCACGTCCGGCGCATACGGTTCCTCGGTATCGTCGATCTCAACTACGGTCAACGGCGCGACGTATTCCGGCAGTTCGTTTACGACGAACGAACTGAATACTGCGGGAACGAATACGATCAGCACGACGATTACGGACAGCCG
The DNA here is from genome assembly GCA_964437665.1 of uncultured Oscillospiraceae bacterium. Taxonomy (GTDB): domain Bacteria; phylum Bacillota; class Clostridia; order Christensenellales; family CAG-138; genus UBA7703. Next base: position 12,239 of record CAYTHS010000058.1, on the reverse strand, counting down.
GGGCCGGACCGCGACGATCACGGGATCGTTCGAAGTAACCGCATATGATTCGCCTGCGGTCCAATCGTTAACGGTGCTCCGCTGCGATGCGTTGGGCGGCGCGAGCAACACGGGGACTTACGCCTTGGTGACGGTTACCGGGTCCATTTCTGCTGTCAGCAATGGGAACACGCGCACTTTTAAGATCGGATACAAGCGCAAGAGCGAGACGGAATACGCGGAAACCGAGGTCTCGCTTTCGGATTATTCTATCGACGGTTCATATCTGATCGGTGGAAGCCTTTCCAACCAGTACACCTATGATATCCGCGTTACGCTTGGCGACTACTTTGGCGAAGCGTGCGGATATGCCGACCTCAGCACGGCGGACGTGATCCTGTCCGTGCGCAGCACCGGCATGGGACTGGCGGTCGGGAAGGTTGCGGAGGAGGATTCGTTCGACGTCGGTTGGCAGAGCCGGTTTCGGGAGGACGTGCAGTTCGACGCCGGTCTGGCATTTACAAGCGCGCTGTGGCTGCTGAATCTCGTATTCCCGGTCGGGAGCATCCGGATGACGGTGTCCGCCGCGGACGAGAGCGCGTTCCTTGGCGGAACGTGGACGCGCTGGGGGACCGGCCGCGTGCCGGTGGGTGTCGATACGTCCAACACGAATTTCAATACGGCGGAAAAGACAGGCGGCGAAAGCGCGCACACATTGTCTACTGCGGAGCTGCCGGCGCACAACCATTCGTTCAGCGGAACGGTGAAGGTCAACTCAAACGGCACACACACGCATCGGGCTTCGACGGGTGCGTACAAGGTCGGAAGCGGTTCCGGTTCTTCCTATTACTACATGACGAACAACGGAAGCACGAACTCGCAGGCAACCGGCTCGGCCGGATCGCATATCCACTCGGCGACGGTGTCCGGCACGATTGGCAGCACCGGTAGCGGGAGCGGGCACAACAATCTGCAGCCCTACATCACCTGCTATTTCTGGAGGCGGACTGCATAATTGCAAAGCGGTAAAAACAGAAAACCCTCATGCTGTCGGGATCGATCCAGCGCGAGGGTTTTCTGCGTTTGTAGAGTTTTTTACTTTCGATTTTTCGGGTGACCGGCTTGACCGATTCCCATGTTTGCCGTTTGGACTTGTCCAGCTTACGTTTCGCTTTCTTGCTGAGCTTGTCGCTTGGAATGAAACGGGTCATTTCCACCACATCCTTTTGCAGGAAGAAGTATACAGGCCGAACCGAAAAAACGCAATACAACAGGAGAATAGAATATGGAATTTACACGCAATATCCGAAAGGGCACGTCCGGCGAGGACGTGCTTCTTTGCAAACAGAAGCTGCTGGAGCTCGGCTATTATGCAGACCACATCACGACCGTTACGAAGAAGACGTTCGGCGCGGACACGCTGGAGGCCGTGAAACTGTTTCAGGCGCAGGCCGGGCTGACCGTCGACGGGATCATCGGAATCCAAACGTGGACGGCGTTGTTCGGCGACACGGCGGCCGAAGCGGAAACCGTCGAAAAGGACACGCCGTCGGATAAGGCGAACGCAATCTGCGCGCTGGCGTTGACGCGGATCGGCGACCTGTACGTCTGGGGCGGCAGCGGCATGACGGATCTTTCCGACAGCGCGATTCAGGCTAAGGACGACGAATACGCCCGGGCGATCACGTTTCGGGATAAGCAGTACAAATATGGGTTTTCAGACCTGCTCGGACATGATTGTTCGGGGTTCATCTCTTGGCTCATGCGGGAGTGCGGGATATGGGACAACCGGCGCGACTGCGACGGGCTGTGGTCGCTTTGCGATGAGGTTACCCGCAGCGAGTTGATTGCCGGCGATTTCGTGTTTCGGGTATCATCGTCGAATTCCAGCGATGAAACACACATTGGCCTGTATTGCGGACGCGGCATCGTGATCCACGACAAGGGCCGAGACGTCGGCGTCGTACTGGAAGGGATCAACCAGGGCGGCAGCGGATACTGGCATAAGTGCGGGCGTTGCAAGCTGCTGTACGAGTAAGTAACGGAGGGATGCAAATTGAACTATATCGGGGAGATCATTTCAGGCGTATTTGCTCTGTTGGTCGTCTGGATCGAAGTTCGGGCGACACGCGACCGGAAACAGACGGAACGTCGCGCCGCCGTCCGGGCGAAGGAGTCGAAACTGGCCATGAAGATGCAGGATGCAAGTTTATCACTCTCGCTTGCGACGGCTATCGCAGTTGAGCGTGGCGAAACGAACGGCGAGATGAAGACCGCGCGGGACAAAGCGAAGGCTGCGCAAGAGGAATACGAAGATTTTGTCCACGAGCTTGCGTCGAAGCAGGCAACATCTATCTGAATTGAAGGAGGAAACACAACATGAAAAAGAAACTGCTATTGGTACTGATCGCACTCCTGGTGCTTGCGCTTCCCGTTTACGCGCTGGCGGATTCGGGCGGGACGAGCACGGCAACCGACATCCTGATCGAGAACGCTGTGGATATCGCCGCGGCGTTTTTCATTGCGCTGATCGGCGTGTTCGGCGCGTGGCTGACGGCGAAGCTCGGCAAGATCACGCAGCTCGATACGGTGAACAAAGCCCAGCAGGAGCTGATCAAGCTGGCGCAGATCACGGTCGGGGAACTGAAACAGACGGCCGTCGACGGCATGAAGGCCGCGCATAAGGATGGGAAACTGACCAAGGATGAAATCGCCGCGCTCGGCCAACTGCTATACGAGAAGACGACGGCAAAGCTTTCCGATTCCGCGATGACTGTACTGACCGCGGCGCAAGTCGATATCTCCGCGCTGATCACCGGTACGGCGGAGCAGTTGATCTCCGACATAAAGTAAGAAACAACAACATATCGACAGATGGGAGCGTCTTCCGGGACGCTCCCTTTTGCGTTTTGGGGAGGATACGATGACAGAACACGAACGGGGTGAAATCCGGCGATTGCGGATCGCCGGTAACAGCTACACGCAGATCGGAGACATTATAGGACTTTCCCGGAACACGGTGAAATCCGTTTGCCAGCGATGTGGCTTTCAACCGGCGGGCGAAACGGACACGACAATCGACTTGGAACATTGCCGGAATTGCGGAGCACCTATTTCGCAGATCGCTGGGCGAAAGCGCCAATGCTTTTGTTCGGAGGCTTGCAGACGTGCCTGGTGGAGCACGCATAGAGACGCCGGAAACAAGAAGACGGCGGTTCAAACGAAATGTGTTTTCTGCGGTCGTATCTTTGAGGACTATGCAAGGACTAACAGAAAATATTGTTGCCATGCCTGCTATATTCGGGATCGGTTCGGAGAAAAGGAATCTCATGACACACGAACAGTTTGAACGGGAAATGCGCTATCGGACGGTGATGGCGGTGGCAAAAAGCATGTTACATCGCGGGTTGATTTCCAAAGAAGAATACGAGAATTTTGATCATAAGATGATTGAAAAATATAATCCGCTTTTTAGCGAACTAAAGGAATCTTGCTGATGACATATAAATATCCTGTTGTGGGCATTCGCCCACAACAGGGTGCATGTTTGAGCAAGCGATGGAGAGAGAACTTGGATTACCTGATATTATGAACATGTTTTATGAGTAGATGAAAATAAAAAGCTAAACTTAAACTGCCCCCAAACGCAATTGTGTTCAAATTTTTTGCATATTATATACAGCACATGATAATATTAACAAATCATAAGTGTATACGCACGAGGTGTAGGATGAAAAAAATTATATTAGTTTTTTTGCTGGTTCTTTTGCTCTGCGGATGCGCAGTGCCAAACGATGTTGACACGACGCAAACTGCAAGCGCAAGCGAACAAGCACAAACGGAAGAACCTGTGGAAACGCCAGTGCCAGGCCCAACGCCTGATCCGGAGCTTACCAGTATAGCGCTCCCTGTCGAGGTCGCTTTCAATGCCGGCGTCCTTTCTGAAACGGAAACGGACGGCGTGTATTTTGTCACGCTCCCCGAGGAAGAACAGATGCGGCCCGGTGCGCCGACTTATACCTGGTATATCAACGGGTCAGACGCCGACGTGATCGACGAGGTTTTGATCGAGTTCGATGTTTTTGGTACAGTGCGCCCGTTGGACGGCATGTACTTTGGCTACGACGAGGCTTTTTATGTGATTTTGCATAACTTCGAAACGATTCCCGCTCTGCCGATCTGGCCGTGTGACCCGGTTACGCTCGAAGAAACCGGTGGCGACACGGACCAAAATGCGATGTTAGTGTTACCTGAACTTGGCGTGGACTTAAAAAAGTACGCCGAGTGGGAGGACGAGCACGTCCGCATCGCCATTCCGTATACGGAATTCCGGAACGCGTCGAAAGACCTGACGCTGCAGTTTTTACCGGGAACGACCTTTGGAAATCTGACCGTCTGTCTGTCCGGAACGGACGGATTATATGAAGACGAGATCGAAAGGATATCCCAAACAATCGAAGCCCCGGAGCGCGATTTGATGAACGAAGTGACCATGCCCTTATTGCGGGAATTTATGGAGCGTTTTGAATTTGATCCAGCTCCGTACTGCCAAAATCCATATCAGCAACTGGAAGATAGTATCTATCGTGGGACCGACCCAAGGAACATTATGTTCGCGGGAAGTGTTATAAACCCTGACGGCTCCATCAGTATGCCCGCAGCTTTTTATGATCTCGGAGACTACGCAAGTCAGGTACAGGGCAAATATGCAGTTGTTCCGGAAGGCCTCGTTGCAGCTCTTGCAACACTGTCGAACCAGGAAAGCTTCAACGATGAACAGCGGTTGCGGGTTACAAATTTTATACTCGAAAACATGATGAATGAGGACGGTCAGTTTTATGGCATTTATGATATTGCACAGCAAAAACTGGTCGCAACGGATCGCAAAGTCGCGACGCTTCCTATGCTGTCGGCGTTGGCGGGTTATAGAAATTTCACGACAGACCCTGATACGAATTTAAGCGTCATTTCGAACGACACAATCGACTTAATCGCAAACTCAATGCTTGCCAACGAAATTGTACGAGTGGGGGATACGCTCTATTATGCGCCGTACGGTATCAGCGAAGACGGCGTAATGGACCTGAAGCTGTCTGATTTTGTCTTTACCGGCGGATTGTTCGGCCTTCTGACCGAGTATTCACACGACGGAAGCCGTCTGGATGAAGAATATGGCTGCGCAATATTGTTGGAGGGTCTGGCGAATTCCCTGAAGCTTATATTGGAAGGGCAGGAGCAAAATGCCACGCACCTGCCATCCACTGAGCTTCGGGTCGTCTTCTCCGGTGATGGCGAAAGTTACGAATTGCATCCTTCCGACACGTTTGATATCAAGAATTCGTACTTCTCCATTGGGTTGAGTTCTTATGAGACATATTACAGTACGATCGATCAATTCAGATATAATGATAGCAATATTCAGGATGGTATCGACTGGGCCTACATCCGACTTAAGAATGTAAAAAACGGTGCATACACAGAACAGCAAGCGAAGACAATCCGCGATATAGAGGCGTTGTATGCCGAAAAATCAAACGCTTATACGATCGCCAATACGCTCTATGAATCCTGGCTGGACGTATACAATTTTTTAAGAGTACAGACTTCCGATACGATCTATGCCAATGCGTATGACGTAGGCACCGGTGAGAAGATCGAGGCTTCGACCGACGGGCTGTATGCCGGTTTTCAGGAGGCGGTTCCGTTTGTCAAACGATTTGGAACGCCGGCTGCTTCCATGAATTACTTTCTGCTGGTCGGTATTTTCAATGATGAATCGATGGCGATAGAGTCCGGAAATCTGGCTCAAGCTAATTTTGATATGCATGTTGCCGGGATGTTTAGTCTGCAGCCCGACCGTACGGACCCGGACATCTATGCCGATAACGGATTTAATATCTGGGGGTATGATTCCTTGCTGTATTCCGTTTGTGGTTACTCGTTCACGTCAAGATATCAAACGCGGCATCTGCTTTTCGCTTCCAACCTGAATTTGAGCCGCGAAAATTGGAAGGTATTTTCAATGCGCAAGATGAATCAGTTCATGCAGGACGGATTGGAACCGCTTACGCCGGAAGACGAATTTCCGATGTTTTACGATGACATTCCGGCGGTTACGATTAAAAATTGATCAATAGAAATTCAATACAAGATGTTCCATTTGCATTAAGGATCATTATCGATCTCCCGTATTGAGAGTTCCTCACAGCGGGAGATTGATGATTTTTGGATGTGATTAGAAGGAATTGCATCTGCACATACCACAAAAGCGGCATGCGAATTGAATGCGAAAGGACAATAGAATTTATTGATAAACCTTGAAAACAGAGGTAATATGCGACACGACAGGAGGGGAATATGACAAGAGTCATCCGTACAAGAAGGCCTACGATTCCGACCATTCAGCCCAGAAAACGTGTCGCGGCATATGCCCGTGTTTCGATCGAAAAGGAGACCATGATTGAATCGCTGGCTGCTCAGGTCGGTTACTACAGGACGCACATCCAGCGAAATCCTGAGTGGCAATACATCGGCGTATATGCGGACGAAGGGATCACCGGCACGAAAAGCAACCGGCCGGAATTTCAGAGGCTGATTGCGGACTGCAATGCAGGGCTGATCGATATGGTGATCACAAAGTCGCTCAGTCGGTTTTCGCGGAACACGCTGGACACACTGAATATCCTGCGACAATTGAAAGAACGAGGCGTGGACGTCTTCTTCGAACGGGAGAACATCCACAGTCTATCGGGGGATGGTGAGCTGATGCTCTCCATCCTCTCTTCTTTTGCACAGGAGGAAAGCCGGTCGGTTTCGGAAAATTGTAAATGGCGGATTCGGAAGAAGATGGAGCATGGTGAGCTGGTCGGGCTGCGTGCCATGTACGGCTATATTATTGAAAGAGATGGCATATCGGTTGAACCGAGGCAAGCTGAAATCGTAAAACAAATTTATCGATGGTACATTTCCGGCGAATCCAGCGTTACGATCGCCAGGAAGCTCAATACGACAGGCGAAACGACACTGAACCATGCGGCATGGTCACCGAAACATGTGCGGGAGATTCTTACAAACGAAAAGTACACGGGCAACGCGCTGCTGCAGAAAACGTACGTCCTGGATTATCTGAGCAAGACGAAAAAACGGAATCACGGCAATCTGCCAACCTTTTATGTAGAACAATCGCACGAGGCGATTATCGACATGGAAACCTTCAAGAAGGCTCAGACGATTTTGGCACGAGCCTGTGAGAGGAATAAACCTGCCAGACCGGTCAACGCACGTTATCCGTTTACCGGCAAGATTGTGTGCGGTAATTGTGGAAAGCATTATCAGAGAAGAACCACAAAAGGACGCGTCTATTGGCACTGTTCGACGTATTTGGAGCATGGGAAAGCGGCTTGTCCGGCAAAGCAAATCCCGGAAGAGACGCTGTTACGCATTACCGCCGAAGCATTAGGAACAGAAAATTTCGACGAGCAGGTATTTTTTGAGCGGATTGACCATATAGAAGTCCCCGCTGTAAACAGACTTCGTTTCGTTTTCTATGACGGTCAAGTGCGTGATTGCGAATGGAAGGACCGTTCTCGGGCGGAGAGCTGGACGGATGAGATGAAACAGGCAGCGAGGGTGAAATCATTACAATTATTGGAGGCACAACGATTTGGAAGCGGCGAAGAAGCGGGTAACAAGGATTGATCCGATAACAATTCGGGCGGCGGAGCAACAGCAGATTGTGCCGAAAAAGCGCCGTGTTGCCGCGTATGCACGTGTATCGACCGACAGTGACGAGCAATTTACGAGCTTCGAAGCGCAGGTAAAGTATTACACGAATCAGATTACCGAGAATTCCGATTGGTCTATGGTTGATGTATATACAGATGAGGGCATCACCGGTACGAACACGAAGAAGCGCGACGGGTTCAATCGCATGATCGCGGATGCGATTGCTGGAAAGATTGACTTGATCATAACGAAAAGCATCTCACGGTTTGCCAGAAACACGGTCGATACCCTGACGGCGGTGCGGCAGCTGAAAGACAAAGGCGTGGAGGTGTTTTTCGAAAAGGAAAATATCTTTACGATGGATTCCAAGGGTGAGCTGTTGATTACGATCATGAGTTCCCTGGCACAAGAAGAGAGCCGGTCGATCAGCGAGAACGTAGCGTGGGGCAAGCGCGCGAAATGCGAAGAGGGGAAGGTGTACCTGCCTTACAAGCAGTTCCTGGGCTACGAAAAAGGGCCGGATGGTCAGCCGCAGATCGTTGAAGAGCAGGCGGAAACGGTCCGGCTTATTTACAAACTCTTCCTTGACGGTTTGATGCCTTCGGGTATTGCTAAAAAGCTGACGGAACGGGGGATACTGTCTCCAGCGGGCAAGCCGCGATGGTATTCGGGTACGGTGGAGAGCATCCTCACGAACGAGAAGTACAAGGGGGACGCGCTGCTACAGAAAACTTTCTGTGTGAACTTCCTGACCAAAGAAATGAAGCGCAACGAAGGCGAGCTGCCGCAATACTATGTGGAACAGAGCCATCCGGCGATCGTTTCGCCTGAAGTGTTCGACGAGGTTCAGCAGGAACTCAAGCGCCGTCGCGAAGCTCGATATGTCGGCAGGAGTGGGTGCTTCTCGAGTAAGATCATCTGCGGTGAATGCGGTAGCTACTACGGCCGGAAGGTTTGGCACAGCACGGATAAATATCGCACGGTGATATGGCGCTGCCAGCATAAATACGACAACGGTGAACCATGCAAAACACCGCACGTGACCGAAGATCAGATCAAGGCGGAGTTTGTGACCGAGATGAACCGGGTGATCGCGAACAAAGAGCAGGTGCTGGCTGACATAAGGACGTTGATTACGACACTGACCGACACGCGTGAACTGGAAGAAAAAGAAGCCTCCACTGGTAAGGAACTGGAAGCGGTGTCCGAGTCGATGCGCAAGCTAGTTGATGCCTACGCGCATACACTGATCGAGCAGGCCGAATATGATGATCGATACGCGGAACTTCTGGCGAAAAGCCGGGCGATCGAGGAACGGATTGCGGAGATCGGGGGAAAGCGTGAGCAGCGAAAGGCAAGAAAGCGCGAGCTGGATGCGTTTTATAGGGTACTTAAGGCGACGGGGCCGATTGTTGAGTTCGATGAAGAGCTGTGGAATGTGGCGGTGAAGAGCGTAATCATTCAAGTTGGAGGAGAGTTAAAGTTTCTTCTACAGGTAGAACTGTGAAAAATGCCGGAGAAGCTCTATAACAAAATGAGAGTTGCACATGCAATCACAGAACGGACACGAACAAATGTACGTTGACAAAGAATTTTTGCAAGCGTTATAATACATACAAAGAAGATGCATGGCAAAAATGATTTTCAGCAGATAGATTTTTAGGATACAAGGCAAGTAGATTATTGGTAGGACAAATCATTGCGGGAAACTAATACATCCGAAGTTGAATATTCGGATGGCGTGTTTTATTTACCTGTTTTGTATAAGTAGACTGCTGAAGGATCGGTCGTTTTTATATGAGAATTAGCGTTTGTTATGTTAGCGTTGGATGTCTTTACAATCCGATGATTCGCACCTTTGCTAGTGGTGGCGAAGTATAAGCGTGACATTGTATTATTCTCGTCAAGAACAAGATAGCAAAGAAATTTGGCGTAAAAAGAAGGCGAAGCCTTGTGGAAGGCAAAACGAAGACGTACAAACGGCGTGTATGAAATCGAGCAAATAATTTCGAGATGTCGCTATTTTGGGTTGCTATCCACTATCCGTTGAGGTATACTCGCATTGTAATCACTATATATGCATACGTGAGAGAGGTATAGCTGTGAGCACTAACTATAATAAATTATGGCATTTATTGATAGATAGGGGAATGAAAAAACGAGAGCTCTGTGAGAAAGCTGCGATTAGTACTTCTTCGCTTGCGAAGCTTGGTAAAGGCGAGAACGTAAACACAGACACGTTGGTGAAAATCTGTCGTGCGCTTAATTGCGGAGTAAATGATATTATGGAGATTTTAATTGACGAAGAAAATGCAAAGTAACGGTGCGGGTATGAAAAACGTGTCAACGATCGACTTGTTCTGCGGTTGTGGCGGCATGTCGCGAGGATTGCAGGAGGCCGGATTCAATATTGTTGCGGCATTTGACAATTGGGGACCAGCTGTGGAAGTGTATAAGAATAACTTCAAACATCCAGTTTATCAGCAAGACTTGACTGACAATGTAGTAAAAGAACTTATTCGGGACTTACAACCTGATATAATTGTCGGCGGACCTCCTTGCCAGGACTTCTCCACAGCGGGTCATGGCATCGAGCAACATCGTGCGGAGCTAACCGTTACCTTTGCGGAGATCGTTGCTACCATAAAGCCGCAATACTTTATTATGGAGAATGTTCCCGTTGTCCAGAACAGTGCTGTTCTTAAAAGAGCCATCGAAATACTTAGGCAAGCTGGATACGGACTTACACAGAAAGCTCTAGACGCGAGTTATTGCGGCGTTCCTCAGAAACGCAAGCGTTTTTTTCTTGTCGGACATATCGGCGCGAAGGATGACTTTTTGTCGGAGTACCTCGACAGAGGGTTGTCAGAAAAACCGATGACTATGTACGATTACTTCGGAGATTCCCTCGGCACGGAGTACTATTTTCGCGTTCCGACAAACTATACTAGGCGCGGGGTGTTTAGCATCTATGAACCATGCGTCACAATAAGAGGTATTGATCGTCCGATCCCAAAGGGGTATAAGGGGCATCCAAACGATCCCGTCCCTATGGGTGAAAAAGTCAGGGCGTTGACGGTTGCAGAACGAAGTTATATACAAACTTTTCCAAGGGATTATGTTTTTAAGGGCGGGAAATCGGATTTAAACACAATGATCGGCAACGCAGTTCCTGTTAACCTTGCTAAGTATGTCGGGCGTGCGTTACTTGAATACATTGAGAGTTTAGAGAAACGAGGTGAGTGCGAATGAAAGCCGTAGATTTATTTTCCGGTTGCGGCGGTATGTCATTAGGCTTTCAAAACGCTGGATTTGAGGTTTTAGCTGCTTACGACAATTGGGATCCAGCCGTAAGCGTGTATAAGGATAATTTCAAGCATCCGATTTTCCAAATGGATTTAAAATCCAACGAAGCAATTGCTCATATTGCCCAATTTAAGCCGGATATAATTATTGGCGGTCCACCATGCCAAGATTTTTCAATTGCAGGAAAGAGGGAGTTCGAAGGCCGCCGCGCTGACTTAACTCTCCGCTTTGCTGAGATTGTTTCTACCTTGAAACCAGAATGGTTCGTAATGGAGAATGTCTACAATATTGAGAAAAGTCCTGTACTAGCACAAGCAATGGATATGTTACGCGCTGCGGGTTATGGTATTACGACGCGAGTGCTAGACGCCTGTCATTGCGGCGTACCGCAAGCAAGGCAACGTTTCTTCATGATAGGGCGCTTGCGCGAAAAAGACGGATTCTTATCCGAGGCTTTACAAGAAAAGCTATCGCACCGCAGGATGACCGTCCACGATTACCTTGGTGACAATCTTGACACGGAATTCTACTACATGCACCCACGCACATACAAGCGACGCGGTGTATTTAGCATTCACGAACCGAGTGCGACGATACGCGGTATAAACCGCCCTATACCAGCCAATTACCAACGACATCATGCCGACAAGGCTGCGATTCAGGATGGCGTTAGGTCGCTTACGACTAAGGAACGTAGTTATATCCAAACATTTCCCGAATGGTTTGCATTCAATGGAAAGCAATCCGACATGGAGCTCGCAATTGGGAACGCCGTGCCCGTGAATTTAGCTACTTATGTTGCAAAGCGGATATTGGAATATTCAGAAACCGCTGAGTAATGCAATTCAAATTGATGAAGAGGGTTCCGGGAGCAACCTGGAAGCCCTCTATCTTTGCTTAATTATATAAAACGCGGAGGTGCTATTATGCCGACATTGCAGGAAATTCGTGATAGGGCGCTTGAATTTCAGGTACGGTGGGCGAGCGCGGCCGATGAAAGAGCGGAGGCGCAGACGTTCCTGTATGAGTTTTTACGCGTTTTCGGTGTCGATCCGAGAAGAACCGCAACATTTGAACGAAGAGTCCCTTCCGCCGGCAGATATGGGTTTATCGATATGCTCTGGCCTGGGCGTATTTTGGTAGAAATGAAATCTAGAGGGCGATCACTTGACCGTGCCTACAATCAAGCGCGTGATTACGCTTTCAACATTCGTTCTGATGACGATCTT